>JBARXR010000442.1:0-3239 GCA_049647445.1 Jannaschia sp.
CGACGGCGGGGGTGGCGAGAAGGGCGGTCAGGCCGTATAGGCCGATGGCAAGTTTACGCAGCATTCCGAGGATCCGATGTCCAATTCATCCAACGCCATGTGGGGCGGTCGTTTCGCGGAAGGCCCGGACGCCATCATGGAGGCGATCAACGCTTCGATCGGGTTCGACCAGCGCCTGGCGAAACAGGATATCGAAGGGTCGCGGGCCCATGCCGCGATGCTCGCCGCCACAGGCATCGTGACAGCTAGCGACGTCGAGGCGATCCGGGAAGGCCTCCTCACGGTCTTGTCAGAGATCGAGGGGAGAACGTTCCGGTTCTCGACGGCGCTGGAGGACATCCACATGAACGTCGAGTCGCGATTGACCGACCTCATCGGCGCACCGGCAGGCCGTCTCCACACCGCCCGGTCGCGCAACGATCAGGTGGCGCTCGATTTCCGGATGTGGACGCGGGATCAATGCGACACCGCCATCGACGCCTTGCCCCGGCTGATGCGGGCCCTCGTCGCACAGGCCGAGGCCGGGGCCGATTGGGTCATGCCCGGCTTCACCCATCTGCAGACCGCGCAACCGGTCACATGGGGCCATCACATGCTGGCCTACGTCGAGATGTTCGCCCGCGACCTGTCGCGTTTTCAGGACGCGCGGAAGCGGATGAACGAGTCGCCCCTCGGGGCCGCCGCCCTTGCCGGGACCAGCTTCCCCATCGACCGCGACATGACGGCAAAGGCGCTCGGCTTCGACCGTCCCGCCGCCAATTCCCTCGACGCCGTCTCCGACCGCGATTTCGCGCTGGAGTTCCTCTCGGCCGCGACCATCTGCGCGATGCACCTGTCGCGGCTGGCCGAGGAGCTGGTGATCTGGTCGTCCGCGCAGTTCCGGTTCGTGCGCCTGTCGGACCGCTGGACGACAGGCAGCAGCATCATGCCGCAGAAGAAAAACCCCGACGCCGCCGAATTGCTGCGCGCCAAGATCGGACGGATCTTCGGGGCGCAGGTGGCGCTGACGATGGTGATGAAGGGCCTGCCGCTGACGTATTCAAAGGACATGCAGGAGGACAAGGAGCAGGTCTTCGATGCCGCCGATTCCTTGATGCTCGCCCTCGCCGCGATGACCGGCATGGTCGGCGACATGACCGCGCAGAAGGACAATCTGGAGGCCGCCGCCGCCTCCGGGTTCTCCACCGCGACGGATCTGGCCGACTGGCTGGTGCGCACCCTCGACCTGCCATTCCGCGACGCGCACCATGTCACTGGCGCGCTTGTCAGGATGGCCGAGGACGCCGGACACGACCTGCCGGACCTGACGCTTGCGCAAATGCAATCCGTCCACGACGGCATCACGGCGGACGTCTTCGACGTTCTGGGCGTGCACAATTCTGTCGCGTCACGCCTGTCCTACGGTGGAACGGCCCCCGCGAACGTGCGGGCCCAGGCACACCGCTGGCGGGAGGCTCTGGCATGATACGGCTGATTCCGCTGATCCTCCTGATACTGTCGGCCTGCGGCGTCGACGGTGAGCCTGTGCCGCCTTCGGAGGCAAATGCCCTCGAAAGCGACGGGTCAGTGTAAACTTATTCTGACAATTTAGTGTAAACTTCACTTTCCCCTTGAACCTTTGGCGCTCCTGTTCGTTTGCTTGGCAAGCCGACAAAAGCCGCGCGTTGCATCGCGCCTGACGGAGTTCGCGATCCATGAAAGCTATCCTGCTGGGCTCCATCGGGGTCCTGGCCGACACGTCCGCGATGTGGCGCCTCGCCTTTCGCAATGCCTTTCGCGACCACGGTCTGCGGTTCGGGGCCCGACACAAGCCATACGTCGACCAGCTCTCCATCTTTGCCGCGCTGCGGTCCGGATCGCTCGACGATGCCTCGGTGCCGATCAGCAGCCTGCTCGAAGCGCGCGACCGGCACTTCGGCCGGGCCCTGTCGACCGGTCCGGTTGCGCCGCGCAAGGGCCTGACCGACCTGATCGCCGCCGCCGGACAGGTGCGGGTTCCCTTGGGGCTGGTGGCGACGACGCCGATGGCATGGACCGTTTCGGTCTTCGAGGCGCTGGCCCTGCCACCGGAATCGTTCGACATGATCGTGACCGCGGACCACATCGTCGCCGCCAAGCCTGCCCCCGACTGCTATCACTTCGCCGCAGCCATGCTGGCCACGGCCCCCGAGGATTGTCTCGTGATCGAGGACAATCGCGCGGGCGTCGCCGCTGCCCGGGCCGCCGGGATGCAGGTCATCGACCTCAGCCCCGGATCTCCGCCGGGACGGGGTGAGCCGCTGATCGAGGCCCGGTCCAGACTGCCACAGCGGGATCTCGCGGGCATTCGCGGCGCCTGATCCCCCCGGTCCGCCGCTTGCGATGTTGCACCGCGCTGCGGGGCCTCATACTCTGACGGGCAACAGGAGCCGAAGGGCCGTGTGCCCGCCCCAGGAGAGACCCTTGGAAAAATTTCCCATGACGCCGCGCGGCTTGGCCGCCCTGCAAGTCGAACTCAAGAAGCTGAAGTCGGTGGAACGCCCGGCCATCATCAGTGCGATCGCCGAGGCGCGGGAGCATGGAGACCTGTCGGAAAACGCCGAATATCATTCCGCGCGCGAAAAGCATTCGTTCATCGAGGGACGCATCAAGGAGCTTGAGGGACTGATCAGTCTCGCGGACGTGATCGACCCCGCCAAACTTTCCGGCAGCATCAAGTTCGGCGCGACCGTCACCATCGTCGACGAGGAAACCGACGAGGAAAAGACCTACCAGATCGTGGGTGAGCAGGAAGCCGACATCGAGAACGGCCTTCTCAACATCCGCTCGCCCATCGCCCGCGCCCTGATCGGCAAGGAGCAGGGCGACAGCGTCGAGGTCCGGACGCCCGGCGGAACGCGCGATTACGAGATCACCGCGGTGATCTTCAGGTAGGCAATGGTCATGACCGATGCCCGGACCAGTCCAGCGCGCCCCGCGATCGACCCCACGAGGGAGGTCGTCGCGATGCGGACACCACCCGCCTTCGCGCAGCCCGCCCGCCGCCGGGATGGCCTGTCGATGGCCGAGATCGTCGCCCTGGTCCTCAGTCTGGTCTGGCTGGGGCTGGTGGGCTGGTTCTTCCTGACCCTCGACGCCGATCAGGTCCGCATGACGCAGGCCGATCCCGTCGGATTCATAATGACCGTCCTCGGGGTGCTCCTGCCCGTGGCCCTGATCTGGGTCGCCGCTGCCGCCGCGCGCACGGCCCGGGCCATGCG
>JBARXR010000443.1:0-6273 GCA_049647445.1 Jannaschia sp.
GACACCGTCCCTACATCGGGCGCGCGCCCAGATATGCCCAGGCATCCGGAAGATCGGGCATGTCGAAGGTCTTCGCGTCGACGGGAATGATTTTTCCCATCGCCTCGATCATGTCGGCGGCGCCGTCCGGTGCGCCGACGACGACGTATTTGCCGACATTGGTCAACGCCCGGAAACGTGACTTGATCGACGACCAGTCAAGACCCGCCCCGACCTCGCTGCCCTCGTACCGACGAAAGATCAGCAGCATGTCGACGCTGTCGAAATCATCGAAGGCGACGTTCATAAGGTCGGCCATCGCTTCCATGTCGTCGGCGGTGATCTCTCCATCGATCTCGAAAGCGAACGTGGCCGGGTCGGTCGTCGGAATGCGGCGAATGGTGTCGGTCTGCATGACAGTCTCCTCGATAAGGGGTCTGTCTCATCAACGCGGCGTGCCGGGATTCGGTTGCTGCAAGCGTCAGCCGCCTTCGACGCGGCCCCGACGGTCCGAGCGCAACATGGCGTAGAGGACATGGTTGCGCCACCGGCCCGCGATCTGGAGATAGCTCTGCGCGACACCCTCGTACTTGAACCCCGCCTTTTCCAGAAGGCCGCGTGATGCGGCGTTTTCCTCAAGGCACGCGGCTTCCAGACGGCTCAGGTCAAGCCGCCGGAACGCATGGTGCGACAGGGCGACGATCGCTTCGCGCATGTAGCCCTGACGGGCGTGCGGCTGACCGATCCAGTATCCCATCGTGGCGGATTGCGCCGGACCCCGCCGGATGTTGTCGAGCGTGATCGCACCGAGCACCGTGCCGTCGGTCTTTCGGGTCAGGAACAGCGCCAGCGCCGCCCCCTGCCCATGACTGCGCTGCGCCCAGTATACGCGGTTGGTAAAGCTTTTGCGCGACAGGTGGTCGGCCGCCCACTCCGGCTCCCAGGGTTGCAGGAAGGCCGCGGAACTTTCCCGCAAGGCCACCCACTGACGATAGTCGGCGTGCTGCGGCAGGCGCAGGATCATACGGTCCGTTTCGATCTTTGGCTTCCGAAACGTCAGCAGCATCACGCAGCGAGCCGGGCGCGCAAGGCGTCGATATCCGGCGCGCCCGCCACCGGACCGTAAAGCGCCATCGCAGGTGCGCTGCGGATCAATTCGGCGGCATGGGCACGCACCGCGGCGGCGTCCACGGCGTCGATGCGCGCGATGACCTCCTCGAGGGGCGGCACCCGGTCCCAGATGGCGATCACACGCGCCAGACGCTCGGCACGGCTGGATGGCGACTCGAGGCCCATGAGCATGCCGGACTTCATCTGCGCGCGGGCGCGGGCCACTTCGACTTCGGTCATGTCGTCGGCGGAGCGTTTCAACTCGTCCATCGTCAGCGTCGCGAGGTCGGCCACGTCCTCCCCGGCGGTGCCGGCATAGATCGTGAGCAGGCCGGTATCGGCGTAGGCCCCGACACTGGCGAAGATCGTATAGCAGAGGCCCCGCTTTTCGCGCGCTTCCTGAAACAGGCGGGACGACATGCCACCGCCCATCACGGAGGCGAAGATCTGCGAGGTGTAGATCTCGTCGTCGCAATATCCCGGCTGCGCGAACCCGAGCGCGATATGCGCCTGCTCCAGTTTCTTGACGTGCCGTGCCTCACCGCCGTGAAAGCGGCTGATTTCCGGAACGGCCTGTGGCTGTGCGGGAAGATGGGCGAACTGCTCCTCCGCCAGCCGCACGATGGCATCGTGGTCGACCGCCCCCGCCGCCGCGAGGATCATCTGACCGGGGCCGTAATTCTGCGAGACAAAGCGTGTCAGGTCCATGCGGTTGAACGACGATACCCGCTCCGTTGGTCCGAGGATCGTGCGGCCCATTGGCTGTTCGGGATAGGCGGCCTCCTGCAACCAGTCGAAGATGATGTCGTCGGGCGTATCCAGCGCCTGTCCGATTTCCTGCAGGATCACGCCGCGCTCGATCTCTATTTCCTTGGGGTCGAAGACCGGGTTCAGGACGATGTCCGCGATCATGTCCACGGCCAGCGGAACATCGCCCTTGAGGACGCGGGCATAATAGGCGGTCACCTCGCGCGAGGTATAGGCGTTGATATAGCCGCCGACATCCTCGATCTCTTCGGCGATCTGCAGAGCCGTGCGCTTCTTGGTGCCCTTGAACGCCATGTGTTCGAGGAAATGCGCGATGCCGTTCTGCTCCGCCGCCTCGTGCCGTCCACCGGCCCCCACCCAGATGCCGACGCTGGCGGACTGCAGGCCCGGCATGAACTCGGTGACGACGCGAAAGCCGTTGGACAGGCGGGTAATCTGACCGCTCATGCGGCGCGTCTTTCTTCGATGATGGCCTCGATGGCCGATAAGTCGTTTTCAACACGCGCGACGCGCTCGTCGCGGTCATAGAGGTCGGACATGCGCGGCGGCAATGGCGGGCGGATACCGGTGGCGGCCTCGACCGCGTCGGGGAACTTGGCGGGATGCGCGGTGGACAGCGTCACCATGGGAACCGCCCCGAGGTGGTCCTCAGCGACCTTCACGCCCACCGCCGTATGCGGGCAGAGCAATTCGCCGGTCCGGGCGAGGTATCCGGTGATCGCCGCGCTCGTGTCCGCTTCCGACACACGGCCGGATGCATAGGTGTCCTGCAAGGCCTGAAGCGCCCCCTGCGACACGGTGAACCCGCCGCCCTTCAACTCATCCATCAACTGCGCGATCGCCGCGCCGTCGCCATCATAGGCAAGGTGCAGGGCGCGCTCGAAATTGGACGACACCTGGATGTCCATCGACGGTGAGATCGACGGTTCCACGGTGCCGGGACGGTAATCACCGGTCGTCAGGCACCGGTGCAGGATGTCGTTCTGGTTCGTCGCCACGACCAGTTGCCGGATCGGCAGGCCCATGCGCCTGGCGATATGGCCGGCAAAGATGTCGCCGAAATTGCCGGTGGGCACGGTGAATGACACCTCGCGGTGCGGAGCGCCCAAGGCCGTCGCGGCGGTGAAGTAATAGACAACCTGTGCCAGAACGCGGGCGAAGTTGATCGAATTGACCCCCGCCAGCCCGACACGGTCGCGGAACGGAAAGTCGTTGAACATGTCTTTCACGCGCGCCTGGCAATCGTCGAAATGCCCGGTCAGCGCCATGGCGTGCACGTTCGCCTCCGTCGGTGTCGTCATCTGTCGGCGCTGCACCTCCGACACGCGGCCATGGGGGAACAGGATGAAGACATCGACCGCGTCCAGACCCCGGAACGCCTCGATCGCGGCCGACCCGGTGTCGCCGCTGGTCGCGCCCACGATGGTCACCCGGTCGCCGCGTCGGGTCAGCGTATGTTCGAACATCTGTCCGATCAGCTGCATCGCGAAGTCCTTGAAGGCCAGCGTCGGCCCGTGGAACAGCTCCAGCAGGTGATGGTTGGCGCCGAGTTGCACCAGCGGCGCCCGCGCGTCGTGGCCGAAGCCCGCATAGGCGCGGGCGACCATGTCGGCAAAATCCCCCTCGGAGAAGGCCTCGGACACGAAGGGCCACATGACGCGGATCGCGACCTCCTCGTAAGGCAACCCCGCCAGAGCCGCGATATCGGCATGGCTCAGCACCGGGACCTGCTCGGGTACATAGAGACCGCCGTCGCGGGCCAACCCAGTCAGCATCGTATCCTCGAACCCCAGAACGGGGGCCTGACCACGGGTGGAGACGTAACGCATTCGGAATTCTTTCAGACGGTGCGGCGTCTGATACGCCACAGCAGGAAGACTGTCATCCCCAGCCAGACCAGCGCCAGACCGAACCACTGGATCGCATATCCGAGGTGGGAGTTGGGGATGCCCTCGGTCGTCACCGGAAGCGGCGTGATCTCCAGCAGGTTCGGCTCGGTCGCGCGGGCGATGATCAGGACGGGCTCCGTGTTCAGGGCCGCCGCCATTGCGGGCACCTCGCGGTCGAAGCGGATGTTCGCGGCCAGATCCGCCTCGGGCGTGAAGCTGTCGACCTCGTCCGGCCAATGCAGGTTTCCCGTCACGTCTAAAAGGCGTCCGGTCAGGTCGGGCGTCGCGGCGTCGACCGGGATGATCCCCATGTCGACCATCACCTCGCGGCCGCCATCCAGCCGGAAAGGATAGATCAGGCGGTATCCGGGGCCGAACACCTTGGCGCTGACCAGCACCCGCAAGGGCGCCGCGGTCGCCTCGCCGGTCGCGGTGACCGGCAGATAGCGATCCGCCTCCGGGTCCGGGACAGGCGGCACGGAGACCGGGGCGGCCGTGATGCGGGTCTCGATCTCGGCCAGGACCCCTTCCTTCCAGTCCAGCCGGTCCAGTTGCCACAGACCAAGCCACATCAGCACGGCGAATCCGCCGAGGCCGAACAGGAGGGGAAGGATCAGGCGCATCATCCGGCAGGACCTCTGAAACGGAGAGCGGCGCGGGAACCCCCGCGCCGCCGTCCGGTTTTCGCAGACAATTCGTGGCGCGTGTCAGCCGCCCCAGACGTAGACGGCGGCGAACAGGAACAGCCAGACCACGTCGACGAAGTGCCAGTACCAGGCCGCCGCCTCAAATCCGATGTGCTTTTCGGGGGTGAAGTGCCCGGCCTGAAGACGGAACAGGCAGACGGCGAGGAAGATCGTGCCGATGAACACGTGCAGCCCGTGAAAGCCCGTCGCCATGAAGAAGTTCGCGCCGTAGATGTTGCCGCCGAACCCGAAGGCCGCATGGCTGTACTCGTAAAGCTGGAAGCCGGTGAAGAGCGCGCCCAGCGCGATGGCGAGAACGAGGCCCCACTTCATGTCGGACCGGTTGTTTTCGTGGACCAGCGCATGGTGCGCCCAGGTCGCCGCGGCGCCCGAGCAGAGCAGGATCAGCGTGTTGATCAGGGGCAGGTGCCAGGGATCGAACGTCTCGATCCCGACCGGTGGCCAGACGCCGTCGATGCCCGGGCTTTCGGGCCCCATCGGATAGATGGCGTGCTTGAAGAAGGACCAGAACCACGCCGCGAAGAACATCACTTCGGACATGATGAAGAAGATGAAGCCGTACCGCAGGCCGATGCTGACGACGGGCGTGTGATCGCCCACATTCGATTCGCGGATCACGTCCGACCACCAGGCGAACATGACGCCCAGCACGCCGGTGAACCCGGCGGCAAACAGCCACGGGCCGGAGCCCTTCATCCACAGGACGGCCCCTATCAGCATGAAGAACCCCGATACCGCACCGATGAACGGCCAGATCGAGGGCGGAAGGATGTGATAGTCGTGGTTCTTGGCGTGGGCCATCTGTCGAGCCTCTCAGTTGGTCGTCGTATCGGCGTCCGTTTGCAACGCCGCATAGTCGTCTGGCAAGTCCGTAACGTGGAACGTGTAGGACAGGGTGACTTCGGGGATGCCCTTCGCCTCCGGGTCATCGACGAACGCGGGGTCGATGAAGAAGGTGACCGGCATCGAGACGGTTTCGCCGGGGGCGAGTATCTGCTCCTCGAAGCAGAAGCATTCGATCTTCACGAAATGCGGACCGGCGGCATAGGGGGCGACATTGAAGCTGGCCGTTCCGGCAATCGGCTGGTCGGTGGGATTATGCGCCTCGTAGAACGCGAGGTTCGTTTCTCCGATCCGCACCGTCATATGGGGCTGCACCGCCTTGAACGACCACGGCATCCCCCGTTCCCGCGAGGCATCGAACCGCACGAGGATCGTCTGGTCGAGGACCGTGTCGGCACCTGCAGACGCCTGCGCTGTCGTGCCGCCGTATCCCGTGACCTTGCAGAACAGGTCATAGAGGGGAACAGCCGCCCAGCCGAGCGACCCCATCGCCAGAACCGTCGCCCCGGTCATCGCGAGGACGCGCCCGTTGTCGGTCATGTCGCGCCAGATCTTCATTGCGAAACCCCTCCCTCCACGGCTCCATCCGTCTGACCCGGGATCAGGGCGGGACGGGCGACGTGGTCGAACCCTTCGGAAAAGCCGCCGGTCTGGATCTTGGCGATCGTGACCCCGAACACGATCACGATGAACGCCAGCAAAATGCCCAGAACGCCGAAGTTCCGGCCCCTGCGACGCTCGTGGATTTCATGGTCGCGGTGCATCACCAGCCTCCGGACGGCAGCGCCGCCTCGATCACGAAGACCGAGAAATGCGCGAAAAGATAGATCAGGGACCATTTGAACAGGCCCTTTTCGACAGCGTGGTTGTCGGCGTCCGACTCCGCATCCGTCCGCCGCCACATGTCCCACGCGCCTCTGAGGAACACGCCATTCAGGACGACCGCGGCAGCCAGCGTCAACGGCCCGCCAATCGAC
>JBARXR010000444.1:0-1529 GCA_049647445.1 Jannaschia sp.
AGCATGGCCACCGGAACTTTTTGGGGAATGTTGACCATATGGTTATTGAAGAATATAGTTGTCCCGGGATGAAAATAGCCATGCAAAATCTACTTTCTGAAATCAGGGGTTGTGAAGTCTGCAAGGAGCATTTGCCATTGGGACCTAGGCCAATCGTAAGCGGTACCCCGCAATCCAAGATAATATTGGTGAGCCAGGCCCCTGGGCGTAAAGCGCACGACCAAAATAAAGCATGGGATGATCCAAGTGGTAGAAAATTAAGGGAATGGTTAGGGGTAAGCGATGCGCAGTTCTTTAATCCCGATAACTTTGCCGTATTGCCCATGGGGTTTTGTTACCCGGGTAAAGGGGCAACAGGCGATTTACCACCCAGAAGGGAATGTGCCCCCTTATGGCATCCAAAGCTATGGGAACATTTTGGCAACGTAAAGCTCATTATTTTGATTGGAAAGTACGCCCAGGATCAGTATCTGGGAAAAGATTCCAAAAAAAATTTGACGGAAAATGTCAGGAACTACACAGATTTTCTTCCCAACATTTTTCCTCTACCACACCCTTCTCCGGTAAATCATTTTTGGCGTGGAAAGAATCCTTGGTTTGAAGATGAGGTTGTGGGCGAGCTACAGAAGTTAATTGCGCAGCTATTAAATGAACAGTAGGGATTAGTAATTCCTAAATAGTTGTTCGTATTTGTTTAGATTTTAACTACCAGCTACCAGCTACCAGCTACCAGCTACCAGCTACCAACTACCAACTACCAACTACCAACTACCGTCAACCATTAACTAATAAGCAGACCCATCATGTTTCCCCTTCTCCCAACCATGTTTGCCAAGATACTGGTCCGCACTTTCAATAGCGTCGTTTTCAATGGAGGTCCCCATAGAATCGTTCCAACGGTTTAGGTAGCCAAATAGGGAAATAACCCCAAGCATCTCAACTATTTCACCTTCGTTCCAGTAAGCATATAGCCGCTCCTTAATTTGGACATCCACGGCATTGGGTACTAGTGATGCTTGCAGTGAAAAATCCAAGGCCGCCCGTTCTGCCTCGGAAAACGCAGGATGCGTTCTATATTCCCAAATATTATCCAATTGCTCTTGCTCCGCACCATAACGTTCCGCAGCGCGTATGGCATGCGCTTGGCAATACCTACAGCCCGTGGCGTTGCTGCTTACCCAAGCGATCATCCGTTTTAGGGCGGAAGTTACCCTACCCTCATTAGCCATCACCGCTTTATTGAGGTTGATAAACGCCTTTGAAATTGCAGGCCTGTGCTGCATCGTAAGTACGGAATTGGGACAAAAACCTAAGGTTTCATTGAAAAATTCTGCGAGTTCCGCCGTTTCCGGACTATGACTGGAATCTAGGGGTTTTACTAAAGGCATACGTTGTTCGTTAAGGGTTCATTGGTTGCAGCCCTAATCTAGGCTATCTCGCTAAAGTTATCCAATTGGCTTGATTTTCCCGCTGTGTTTATTGTATTTTTGAAAGACTACAATACATAAAGATTATGGGTACAGTAAATC
>JBARXR010000445.1:0-5772 GCA_049647445.1 Jannaschia sp.
GTCCAGATGACCTCGACCGGGTGACTGATGTGCTGGAGGGGGCGTTCGAGCGGATGCCCGCGCTGATGGAGACCGGCATCCGGGAGATCGTGAACGGCCCGATCACCTATACCATCGACGGTGCGCCGCTGGTCGGCCCCATCCCCGGCAAGCGCAATGCGTTCTGCATCATCGGCCTGCGCGCCGGTCTGGGCGAGGGCGGCGGGCATGGCCGGATGCTGGCGCAGCAGATCGTGCACGGCGAGGCGGAGTACGACACATGGGTGATCGACCCGCGCCGCTTCACCGGCCATGCGACGGTCGAGTTGACGGCGCTGAAGGCGGTGGAGGATTACCAGAACGAATTCCGATTCCATTTCCCGCACGAACACCGCCCCGCCGGGCGGCCCATGAAGACGACGCCGCTGACCGCCGTGCTGTTCGCGGAAGGGGCCGAGATGGGCGTCATAAACGGGTGGGAGCGGGTGGATTACATCAAGCCCACGCCCGATTTCCACGAGACGCCGGGCTTTCGGTTCAACGAGGTGCAGGCGGTCGTGGCCTCCGAAGTGCAGGCCATCGCAACGGGTGTCGGCCTGACCGAGGTGTCGGGCTTCAACCGGTTCGAGCTGACGGGGGCGGACGTCCACGCCTTCCTCGACCGGATGGTCTGCGGGGTGGTGCCGCGCAAGGCGGGACGTGTCGGGTTGGCGTACCTGCTCAACCACGACGGACACCTGAAGGCGGAGGCGACCTTGGCGAACCTGCCCGCCTCGACGCGCGGGCCGCAGCGGGTCTGGTACGGCTCCGCCGCTGCGTCGGAATATCACGACATGGACTGGCTGCGAGCGCATCTGCGGGCGGATGAGGATGTGTCGATCCGGTCACTGACGAACGCGCAGACGATCCTCGTGCTGGCCGGACCTAAGGCAAGGGACGTGTTGTCGGCGGCGGCGAGGGGCGACTGGTCGCGGGAGGCGTTCCCGTGGCTGTCCGTGCGGGAGGCTTATGTCGGCATCGCGCCCGTCTCGGTGCTCGGCGTCAGTTTCTCGGGCGAATTGGCGTATGAAATCCACGTTCCGAACGAGAGCCTGCACGCCGCCTATGCCGCGTTGCGCCGGGCGGGCGAGGGCCATGGCCTGCGCCTCTTCGGGTCGCGTGCGGTGGAGTCGATGCGGATGGAGATGGGCTTCCTCCACTGGAAGGCCGACATCGTGACCGAGTTCGATCCCTTTGAGACCGGCCTTGATCGGTTCGTGCAGATGGAAAAGGCGGATTTCATCGGACGTGACGCGCTGCGGCGGCGGCAGGTCGACGGACTGCGCAAGCGCCTCGTGACGCTGTCGATCGACTGCGACCACGCGCCTGCTCATGGCGGGGCGTCGGTGCGGTCGAACGGCGGGATTGTCGGCAGCGTGACCTCTGCCGACCGGGGGCACCGTACGGGGCTCAACCTCGCCTATGCGTTCGTGGATCCGGGCGTGGTGAGGGTCGGAACGACGCTGACGGTGGATGTGATCGGGGAGCCGATGAAGGCGCAGGTCATCGCGCCGAACCCATATGACCCCTCGTTCGCCCGCATCCGAGCCTAGAGGCGGTTCACCGGCAGTTTCAGCGACACGTTTCCCTCGGAATCGGGTTCCGGCATCCGTCCGCCGCGCATGTTCACCTGCAACGACGGCAGGATCAGCTTGGGCGCGCCCAGCGTCGCGTCACGCTCATGGCGCAGCTTGAGGAAGGCGTCGCGGCCTTCGGTCACGTGCCTGTTCAGCCGCTCCGCGCCCACCGTCGTCTCCCACGCGAAAGTGTCGCGGCCCGGGGCCTTGTAGTCGTGCCCGACGAAAATGCGCGTGGCCTCCGGCAGGGCCAGGATCTTCTGCATCGAGTCCCAGAGCGTCTCGGCCGACCCGCCTGGAAAATCGCAGCGCGCGGTGCCGAAATCTGGCATGAACATCGTGTCGCCCACGAAGGCCGCACCACCGTCGCCGTCGCCCACCACATAGGTCAGGCAGGCGGGCGTGTGGCCCGGCGTGTGCAGGACGCGGACGGGCAGGGTGCCGATGGCAAGGGTGTCCCCATCGCGGAACAGGGCGTCGAACTGGCTGCCGTCGCGCTGGAACCGCGTACCCTCGTTGAAGATCTTGCCGAAGGTCTCCTGCACGGTCACGATCTCGGCCCCGATGCCGATCTTGCCGCCAAGATGCTCCTGGATATAGGGCGCAGCGGACAGGTGGTCGGCGTGGACATGGGTTTCCAGCAGCCATTCGAGGGTCAGGCCGCGCTTGCCGATGGCCTCCATCACCCGGTCGGCGGAGACTGTGCCGGTGCGGCCCGCGGCCATGTCGAAGTCGAGAACCGGGTCGATCACGGCGCAGGCGGTGCCGTCGGTCACGAGATAGGTGATGGTGTTGGTCCCGGGGTCGAAAAACCCCTCGACGTCGGGTGTGCAGGCCATGAGCGATCCCCTTTGCCCCAAAGTCGCCTGCGACCGGGTCACGGTCAAGGGCCTTGGCTAAAGGATCAGGTCGTTGTCGGCTTCCTCGGCGCGGCTTTCGTCGTGACTGGCGAGCGCCATTCCGAAGGTCAGGATACCGACGCGGCCCGCCGTCATCAGCACGATGACGATCAGTTTGCCGAGGTCCGTCAGCTCTGCGGTGATGCCCATCGACAGTCCGACCGTGCCCATGGCCGAAATCGTCTCGAACATCACCGCCTCGAACGGCAGGCCGGGATCGACCAGCAGCAGAAGGAAGGTCGCGACGAACAGCAGGCCCGCGTAATAGGCCAGAGAGGCGGTCGCGGTCTGCAGGCGTTCCAGCGGGATTTCACGTTTGAAGTAGCGGATCCTTTCGCGGCCCTTGAGGGTGGACCGCACGAGGCCGACGAGGGCGGCGAAGCTGGTCGTCTTGAGGCCGCCGCCGGTTCCCGCCGGAGATGCGCCGACGATCATCAGGAAGATGAGAATCATCAGGATCGCCGGAGACAGCGTCCCGATCGGGGTCGAGTTGAACCCCACCGTCGTTGACGCCGACATGACCTGAAAGAACGACGCGAGCAGGCGCTCGTCCGGGGGCAGCGCCTGATAGCTCGGTTCGGCCACGAACATCAGGAGTGTGCCGACCACGACAAACAGCAGGGTGATCCGCCAGATCACCTTGGACGTGAACCCGAGGTGGCGCGACCGGCCCGTGACGGTGCGCCAGAAATCGACGACGATCAGGAACCCCATCGCCCCCAGAAGCGACAGCACCGAGAGCGTCAGGACGATGCCGGTGTGGTCGGCGAATTGCTCGAAGCTGTCGGGGTTCAGGCTGAAGCCCGCCGTGGCGAACGCCGAGACGGAGTGGAAGACGGCTGACCACAGGGGATCGGCCACGCCCGCCCCGTCGAACATGCGCCACAGAACGGTCGCGCCGATGACCTCGACCAGCAGGGTGAAGATCACGACGGCGCCGATGAAGCGCGCGGGGTCCATGGCTTCGGGCAGGTTGAAGGCGGACCGCGCGGTGTCGCGGCGCAGCCGGTCGAAGCGGTGGGCGAGGTGAAGCGAGACGAAGGATCCGATGGTCATATAGCCGAGGCCGCCCATCTGGATCAGGGCGAGGATCACGAGTTCGCCGAAGAAGGTGAAGCTGGTCCCCGGATCGACGGTCACAAGCCCTGTGGTCGAGACCGCCGACGTCGCGATGAAGAGCGTATCGAGGGCCGACAGGGGCACGGCCTGTGCCGGAGGCAGCGACAGAAGCGCCCAGCCTGTGAGGGTATAGCCGAGATAGCCCAGCAGCAGCAGCTTGGGCGGCGGGACGTGCCGCAGGGCCGTGCGCCAGAGGGCGAGGGACTTGACGAAGCTGCGTCGCACGGAAGGGACCGTCATGGAATGTCGTCCTGAAAGGCCGATCTGAACGCGCGGGCCTGCGTCCGGGTTCCCGTGTTGCCGCAGGGCCAGCCGCCCTTGCACGCCAATGTCCGGGGGGCCTAGATGGGCGAGACGGCACGGAGGAGGCGACGATGGGCTGGAAATCGGAGTGGGACCGGGCGCGCACCGACCCCGAAGGCTTTTGGATGGAGGCCGCCCGGGCGATCCACTGGGACCGGATGCCCAGCCGTGCCCTGCAGGATCAGGGCGGCCCGGTGCCCGAGTGGTTCGCGGACGGGATGGTCAACACCTGCTACAACGCCGTGGATCGTCATGTCGCGGCAGGGCACGGCGACCGGATCGCCATCATCTACGACAGCCCCGTCACGGGCATGGTGGACCGCATAACCTATGCGCAGTTGCAGGATCGCGTGGCCCGTTTGGCCGGGGCCCTGGCCGCGCGCGGCGTGACTGCGGGCGACCGCGTCCTGATCTACATGCCGATGGTGCCAGAGGCACTCGAGGCGATGCTGGCCTGTGCCCGGCTTGGCGCGATCCACTCGGTCGTCTTCGGGGGGTTCGCGGCCACCGAACTTGCCGTGCGGATCGACGACGCGAGGCCGCGTGCCATCCTCGCCGGGTCCGGCGGGATCGAGCCGACGCGGGTCGTTCCGTACAAGCCGCTCTTGGACGGTGCCATCGAGATGGCGGCGCACAAGCCCGAGTTCTGCATCATCCTGGAGCGTCCGGGGCTGGAGGTGGTGCTTGGCCCGCGCGACGTGGATTGGGCCGGGGCCGTGGCCGCCGCCGAGCCGCACGCCTGCGTGTCTGTTCGCGGCGATCACCCGGCGTATATCCTCTATACCTCCGGCACGACCGGTGCGCCCAAGGGCGTCGTCCGGCCTACGGGCGGACACCTCGTGGCCCTCGACTGGTCGATGGCGAATGTCTATGACGTCCAGCCCGGCGAGGTCTACTGGGCCGCGTCCGACGTGGGCTGGGTCGTCGGCCACAGCTATATCTGCTATGCGCCGCTGATCCACGGCTGCACGACCGTCGTGTTCGAGGGCAAGCCCGTGGGCACGCCCGACCCCTCGACTTTCTGGCGCGTGATGGCCGACCACAAGGTCGCGGCCTTCTTCACCGCTCCGACGGCGTTTCGTGCGGTCAAGCGCGAGGACCCCAAGGGCGCCTACATGGCCGGCCACGACCTGTCGGCGTTGCGGGTGATCTATCTGGCGGGTGAGCGTGCGGACCCGGACACGATAGACTGGATCGCGAACCTGACCGGCAAGCCGGTAATCGACCACTGGTGGCAGACCGAAACCGGCTGGGCCATCGCCGCCAATCCCGTGGGGCTGGAGGCCTTGCCGGTCAAGATCGGCAGCCCCTCCGTGCCGATGCCGGGCTATGACGTGCGCGTGCTCGACGAGGCGGGGCAGCCGGTCGCGCCGGGTGCGTTGGGCGCCATCGCGATCAAGCTGCCGTTGCCGCCGGGGACCCTGCCGACGCTCTGGAATGCCGACGACCGGTTCCGGAAGTCCTATCTCTCGACGTTCCCCGGATACTACGAGACGGGCGATGCCGGGATGCTGGACGAAGACGGTTATCTGTGGATCATGGCGCGCACCGACGACGTCATCAACGTCGCGGGCCACCGCCTGTCCACGGGGGCCATGGAAGAAGTGCTGGCCACCCATCCGGATGTTGCCGAATGCGCCGTGATCGGCGTCGCGGACCCCTTGAAGGGACAATTGCCGCTGGGGTTCCTGATCCTGACCAAGGGCGTCGACCGACCCCACGCGGACATCGCCCGGGAATGCGTCACGCTGGTCCGCGACCGCATCGGCCCTGTCGCCGCCTTCAAGCTGGCCGTCTGCGTCGACCGCCTGCCCAAGACGCGGTCGGGCAAGATCCTGCGGGGGATCATGGCCCGG
>JBARXR010000446.1:0-5305 GCA_049647445.1 Jannaschia sp.
GGTCGGCCTTCAGCGCGTCCCAGCCGTCGGGGACATAGAGGTCGGCGAAACCCGCGTGGATCGCGTCGCCCGGCCCCATGCGCGCGCCGGTCGTCCCGAGGTATTCTCCGAGGCGGCCCGGTGCCCGCGCGAGGATCAGGCTGCCGCCCACGTCCGGCACAAGGCCGATGCCGCATTCTGGCATGGCGATCCGGCTGGTGTCGTCGACGATGCGGTGGGAGGCGTGACAGCCGACGCCGACGCCGCCGCCCATGGTGAAGCCGTGCAGGAAGGTGACGACGGGTTTGGGGAAGCGGAAGAGTTTGGCGTTCATGCGGTATTCGTCGCGCCAGAAGCGTTGGCCGTAATCGTAGCGGCCTTCGGTTCCGGCGGTATGCATGGCGGTGATGTCACCGCCCGCACAGAAGGCACGACCGGGGGCGGCGTCGATGAGAACGACATGAACGTCATCGTCCAAGGTCCAGAGATCGAGCGCTTTTTCGATGGCGAGGCACATGTCCCACGACAGGGCGTTGAGGACATCGGGACGGCTCAGGGTGATGCGGCCGGCGCGGCCATCGGTGCGGATGTGGATGTCGGTCATGGGGTGGTGTCCGGGGATGCGGTTCGCTTGGCAAGCAGGGCGTAGACACCGACCGCGTTCACCTGCTGATGCCTGGCGAACGAGTGACATCCAAGGCTAGCCATCGCCTCCCGGTTCCACGCACGGAGGACAATGAGCACGATGAAGCACGGAACGCCGAGCACCAGGAAGGTGATTGGCGCTATCGCAGAGTCCATGGCCCGCCCCGAAAGTCGCGTCAGCACGTCGGGGGCGTTGGTGAGGAGCAGCACGCTTGAAAACGGCAGCATCGGCAGGATCGCCAAACGTAGAACCTGAAAGCCAGAAGGCGTTCCGCCGTTCACCACGTCACGCAGTGCCGCGACCTCCCACCTTGCCTGCAGCCGGGCCAGCCATCGGGGCAATTCAAATGCCGGAACCATCTCGTGCCGATCTCATCCTGTTGTCGTCTCGGTCCAAATACTTTCGGGGGTCCGGGGGCAGCGCCCCCGGTCGGTCGGGTCGACGCTGTCGAGCCGAAACAAGGTCATGCGCGCAACATCTCCCGCGCGACGATCATGCGCATGATTTCATTGGTCCCTTCAAGGATCTGATGGACGCGCAGGTCGCGAACCAGTTTCTCGATCCCGTAGTCCGCGAGGTAGCCATAGCCGCCGTGCAGTTGCAGGCACTGGTCCACGACACGGCTGCCGGTTTCGGTCACCAGCTTCTTGGCCATGGCGCAGAACTTCGTCGCGTCCGGGCTGCCGTGGTCGAGTTTCCAGGCCGCCTGGCGCAGGAACACGCGGGCGGCGGCGAGGTCGATTTCCATGTCGGCGAGGCGGAACTGGAGGGCCTGGAACTGGTCGATGGATTTGCCGAAGGCGCTGCGTTCGCCCATGTAGGCGAGCGTCATGTCGAGGGCCTGTTGCGCGGCCCCGAGCGAGCAGGCCGCGATGTTGAGCCGTCCGCCGTCGAGGCCCGCCATGGCATACCGGAAGCCGTGGCCTTCCTCGCCCAGAAGGTTGCCCGCGTCGACGCGGGCATCGTCCAGTTGCACCTGCCGTGTCGGCTGTGCGCGCCAGCCCATCTTGTCTTCCAGGCCCCCGAACGACAGGCCCTCGGTGCCGTCGTCGACCACGAAGGCAGAGATGCCGCGCGGGCCGTCCTCACCCGAGCGGGCCATGACGATATAGGCGTCGGAATAGCCGCCACCGGAGATGAACGCCTTGGTGCCGTTCAGGAACCAGCCTTCGTTCGTGCGTTCGGCGCGGGTCTTGAGGGCGGCGGCGTCCGAGCCGCTGCCGGGTTCGGTCAGGCAGTAGCTGAACACCGTCTCCATCGTCAGGGCAGGCGGCAGGTAGCGGGCCTTGAGATCGTCGGAGCCGAAGCTGTCGATCATGCGGGCGCACATGTTGTGGATCGACAGGAAGGCCGCGACGGAAGGACAGGCCATCGACAGTGCCTCGAACACAAGCGTGGCATCGAGACGGCTGAGGCCCGCGCCGCCCGACTCCTCGGAGACATAGAGGCCGCCGAACCCAAGCTCGGCCATCTTCGGCCAAAGCTCCTTCGGGATCGTGCCGAGGGCTTCCCAGTCGCGGGCGTGGGGGGCGATTTCCGCCTGGCCCAGGTCGCGGGCCATGTCGAAGATCGCTTCGGATTCTTCGGAGAGTGCGAAGTCCATGGCAAGGCCCTCCCATGCCTCTAATCGAACACTTGTTCAATTGTGCGGCGAAAGGCGGATCATGGCAAGGGGGATGCTGGTGCCGAGGCGGTGCGGGATCCATTTCGAACGGACGCTGCGACCGGTGTCACGCGTCGATCCGGCCTGTCGCACATTCGTATCACGGGCATTCGGCGACGCGCATGGAACCCTGCGCATCGCCGTCGGACCGCAGTCAGATCAGCCGGACCTGCGTGCCGATGGCGGTCAGCGCGTAAAGTTCCGCGATCTTCTCGTTGTAGAGGCCGATACACCCCGACGAGGAGCGGCGCCCGATCTTGCGGGTGTCGTGGGTGCCGTGGATCAGATAGGCGGGCCAGTCGAGATACATCGCGTGGGTGCCGAGCGGATTGTCGATCGCGCCCCCCTCGATGCTGACGGGAAGTTCGGGCATCCGTTCGCGCATGTTGGCGGTCGGCGTCCAGCTCGGGGCTTCCTGCTTGCGGACGATGCTCGAATAGCCACGGCGCGTCAGCTCATCCGTCATCGGGACAGACGTCGGATAGAGGCGATAGTCGGTCCCGGTCGCATTCCAGTAGTGCAGCGCGCGACTGCCGGTGTCCGCGACGATCACGCCGACGCCGAGGCTGTCGAAGTGATCGCGCCAGTCCACCCTGCGGAAGGTCGCGGTGTTGCGCCGTGCCTCGGTCGGGCCGGTGACGCCGCCGAACTGTTCGGCCGTATACTCCTGCTGCTGGGCACGCAGGATGCCGGGCGTCGCAAGAGCCGCCGTGGCGCCAAGGATAAGGGTTCGACGATTTGTCTTGGTCATGACGTAGCCTCGCGTGATTTTGGACCGCACGTATCAAATCTTCGCAGGTTCAGAAAGGTTCCACGGCATCACGTTTTCGAACATCGGGCGGATGCGGGCGGGACGTTGCCGATATTCGACCCCGTTCCCGCCCTGACCGTGCCCCAATCCGGGACGACCAAGGCGGCAGACCCCGTTCAAAGCCGGAGCCGTTCCATGGGACCTGTCGCCGCCACGATCACCTGCCTGCGCCGCCCGTTCACCTTTGCGGGACGCGCCTCGCCGGGCGAATTCTGGTGGTACACGCTTGTCCTCGTGATCGCGAGTTCAGCCGCCGTCGTCCCGATGATCTTGCCCTATCTCACGGCGGCGATGGAGTACCGGGACGCCTGGGCCGCCGCAGAGGCCGTGGCCTACAAGAACATCGCCGATGTCATTCCCCCGCCCGAGCCGGATTTCAACGCGATTTCGGGGGATCTTGTCACCTATTGGATCGCCTATTGCGTGGTTTTCCTGCTGCCGTCGTTTTCGTACCTGGCGGTGACGGTACGGCGCCTGCACGACACCGACCGAAGCGGCTGGTGGTACTGGATACAATTGGTGCCGATCGCCGGTCCCTTCATCCTGCTGATCCTGATGATCGCCCCCGGCGACGTCTACAAGAACCGCTTCGGGCGTGGGCGCGGGATGGACCCGTCGCTGGCGCGCGTGCGGGGCAGCGATGTGCCCGTCGTCCCGCGCAACCCCGTCGACGAGGTGTCCGGGGCCGAGGCCCTGCGGGCGTTGCGACAGTCTCGCATGCCGGGCTGAGGGGCGAACGCCGCGGCGGGACTCCGCCCCCTTTCGACCTCCCGTCAGGACATATTTCGGGGACGCGTCATTCCATCACGGGGATGGAGAATTCGCCGCCTTCCTTGATACCCGAGGGCCAGCGGGCGGTGACCGTCTTGGTGCGTGTGTAGAACTTGAACGAGTCCGGACCATGCTGGTTCAGGTCGCCGAACATGGATTTCTTCCAGCCGCCGAAGGTGTGATAGGCGAGCGGCACCGGGATCGGGACGTTGACCCCGACCATGCCCACGTTCACGCGCTTGGCGAAGTCGCGGGCGGCATCGCCGTCGCGGGTGAAGATCGCGGTGCCGTTGCCGTATTCGTGGTCCATGGCGAGGCCGAGCGCCTCTTCATAGGTCTGGGCGCGCACGCACGACAGGACGGGGCCGAAGATCTCCTTGGTGTAGATTTCCATGTCCTTGGTGACGTGGTCGAACAGGACGGGGCCGACGAAATAGCCGTCCTCGTAGCCCTGCACCGACATCTTGCTGCCGTCGACGACGGCCTTGGCCCCGGCGTCCTTGCCCGACTGGATCAGGCGCAGGATATTCTCTTTCGCGGCGGCGGTCACGACGGGGCCGAAGTCCACGTCCTTGCCGGAGCTGTAGGGCCCCACCTTGAGCGCCTCGACGCGGGGCGCAAGCTTGGCGATCAGGCGGTCGGCGGTGTCGTCGCCCACGGGGACGGCGACGGAAATCGCCATGCAGCGCTCACCCGCCGCGCCGTAGCCCGCGCCGACCAGCGCGTCGGCGGCCTGATCCATGTCCGCGTCGGGCATGATGATCATGTGGTTCTTGGCGCCGCCGAAGCATTGGGCGCGCTTGCCCTGCGCGCTGGCCCGCTCGTAGATGTAGGCTGCGATCGGGGTGGAGCCGACGAAGCCGACGGACTGGATCACCGGATGGTCGAGGATGGCGTCCACGGCCTCCTTGTCGCCGTTGATGACTTGCAGGATGCCCTTGGGCAGGCCCGCCTCTTCCAGCAGGGCCGCCAGCATCATCGGGACGGAGGGGTCACGCTCGGACGGCTTGAGGATGAAGGCGTTGCCGCAGGCGATGGCGGGCGCGAACATCCACATCGGGATCATGGCCGGGAAGTTGAAGGGCGTGATGCCGGCAGTGACGCCGAGGGCCTGCCGCATGGAATACATGTCGATGCCGGGACCAGCTGAATCGGTGAATTCGCCCTTGAGGTGATGCGGCGCGCCGATGCAGAACTCGACGACCTCGAGACCGCGCTGCACGTCGCCCGCCGCATCGGGCAGGGTCTTGCCGTGTTCGCGGCTCAGGGCCTCTGCCAGCTTGTCCATGTCGCGGTTCAGAAGGTCCACGAACTTCATCAGGACGCGGGCGCGACGCTGGGGGTTGGTGGCCTCCCATTTCGGTTGGGCGGCGGCGGCGACCCGGACCGCGCGGTCCAGATCGGCGGCACTCGCGAGCGCGACCTTGGCCTGCAC
>JBARXR010000447.1:0-3091 GCA_049647445.1 Jannaschia sp.
CTGGGGCGCGCCGCGGCGCGCGCCTTTCCCGGTCAGGTCGCGGTCGGCATCGACGCCCGCAAGGGCATGGTCGCGACCAAGGGCTGGGCCGAGGAGACGGACGTGACCGCCACCGACCTCGCGCGGCGGTTCGAGGACGCGGGCGTCGCCGCCATCATCTACACCGACATCGACCGCGACGGGGCGATGGGCGGCCCGAACGTGGAGGCGACGGACGCGCTGGCGCGGGCGGTCTCCATTCCTGTTATCGCAAGCGGGGGCGTGTCGTCGCTGGACGACCTGCTGGCCCTCAAGGCGCGCGAAACCATCGCCGGCGCGATCTCGGGCCGGGCGCTCTATGACGGGGCGATCGATCTGGGGGCGGCACTGGCGGCGCTGAAATGAGGCTCAAAGGTGTCGTCGCGCTAATCGCTCTCGGCGCACTTCCGATGTCCATCGGCGCTATCGGCGCCGGACTGCTTTCTGCACTCGATTGCCCGCCTACGGGAGGCACGTCGCTCTGCGAAGTCGCGGGAGCGTTCGGGGCAATTGGCTATCTGTTCGGCCTCATGGGCCTGTTCTTTTCCACAATCGGTCTCCTTCTTCTGATTGGCATCGGGATACGGCATGGGGGCGAAAGACGCTTTCGCAGACGCCCGCCCGACTGACTACTCCGCCGCCTTCGCCGTCAGGTTCGCCAGGGCCCCTGCCGCCATCCTGGCCGCGTCACTCTCCGGGTCGACATCCAGCCCCGCGAACATCTCCTCGGGCGATTGCCAGCGGATCACCGTCCCGTCGGGACTGTCGTGCACCAGCACCCGCAGCGGCAGAACCAGCCCGGCCCGCAAATCCTGCTGCATGATCGGGGTGCCCACGCGCGGATTGCCGAAGATCAGGAGCTGTGCCTCGGGCAGTTCCATGTCGACGCTGGAGGCTCCGGCGGTGTGATCGACGCGGGCGAAGACGGTGGCCCCTGCCCCTTCGACGGCGGCGACAAGGTTGTCCATCGTCAGCGCGACGGAGTGCGGCGACGTGAGGGTTTCGGCGGCGACCGGAAGGGCAAGGGACAGGGCGGTTGCGGCGGCGGCAAGGGGGCGGATCATCTACGTCTCCTGGAGAGTTGAAGGTCCAGGCTAGCACAGGATTGCCCCAAGCCGCTTCACACCCACGTCATCCCTTCCTCCGGCCGCAGATACATCGGGCGCGCGGGGCTGGCCGCCGCCCTTGCCACAGGCTCCAAACCGGGCCAAACCGCGTCCATGTTGAAGACCCGCATCATTCCCTGCCTCGACGTGGCCGATGGTCGCGTGGTCAAGGGCGTGAACTTCATCGACCTGATCGATGCGGGCGACCCCGTCGAGTCCGCCCGCGCGTATGACGCCGCGGGCGCGGATGAACTGTGTTTTCTGGACATCCATGCGACCCATGAAAATCGCGGCACGATGTACGACCTCGCCACACGTACGGCGGAGGCCTGTTTCATGCCGCTGACCATCGGTGGTGGCGTCCGGACGGTGGATGACGTGCGCAACCTGCTGTTGGCGGGCGCGGACAAGGTCAGCTTCAATTCGGCTGCGGTGGCCGACCCGGACGTGCTGTCGCGTGCCGCCGACAGGTTCGGCAGCCAGTGCATCGTCTGCGCCATCGATGCCAAGACCGTATCGCCCGGCAAATGGGAAATCTTCACCCACGGCGGACGCAAGCCGACCGGGATCGACGCCGTGACGTTTGCCCGGACCGCCATGCAGAAGGGCGCGGGCGAAATTCTCCTGACCTCGATGGACCGCGACGGGACGAAGGCGGGCTTCAACCTCGCCCTGACCCGCGCCGTGTCGGACGCGGTGACGATCCCGGTGATCGCAAGCGGCGGGGTCGGAACGCTCGATCATCTCGTCGAAGGGGTGACCGAAGGTGGCGCCAGCGCCGTCCTTGCGGCCTCCATCTTCCACTTCGGCACCTTCACCATCGCGCAGGCCAAGACGCACATGGCCGCCGCCGGTATCCCCATGCGGATGGAGTGAGAGACATGCATGCCATCGACCGCCTGTTCGCAACGATCGAAGCCCGAAAGACGGCCACTCCAGACAGCAGTTGGACCGCGCGGCTGCTGGCCAGCGGGCCCGAGAAATGCGCCGAGAAGTTTGGCGAGGAAGCCATCGAGGCGATCATCGAAGCGGTACGCGGCGACCGGGATGCCCTCGTCTGCGAAGGCGCGGACGTCCTGTTCCATTTCTGCGTGATGCTGGCCGCGCGGGGCGTTTCCCTCGACGAGGTTATGGCGGAGCTGGAAAGGCGCAACGGAACGTCCGGCCTTGCGGAGAAAGCGTCGCGCGGGTCCTGATCGGCCGGGGTGCAAGACGACGCGCCGGGTGCGGATCCATTACGCCGTCTTGCGATTGCGCCGACGACCAACCTGCAAACCAGCCGCGTCGCAACGACCGCTATCTAGAACGAAAAGACTCGCAGCGTCTACAGGCCTTTACCTGTGCCGCGATCAGGTCAGTTTCGAACTGATGATCCCGGTCGCGAAGCCACCCCTGCGCAATTCGCCGAACAGACGCTGATACTCGATCTTCGGACAGCGATCCTGAATGATCGGCACGCCCGCCGCGCCGCACATGGCTTCCGCGTCCGAACTGACGATCCCGACCTGAAGCCAGACACACAGCAGGTTCGGCAGCACCCCAAGCGCTTCCTCCACGATCGCCGGAACCGCCTCCGGGCGACGGAAGACATCGAGAACATCGACCCGACCGTCGATCGCCGACAGATCGGGGACGACCGTCTCGCCGAACAGCCTGCTGCCCGCGTGCTGCGGGTTGACCGGGATGACCCGAAAGCCGCGCAGCGACAGGTAGCGCGCGACGAAATGACTGGGCCGTACGGGGTTCGGCGAAACGCCGACGCAGGCGAAACTGCGCGCGCGGGTCAGAATATCGCGCAGAAGCGCATCGGAGGGCGTAGTCATCATGACCAGACCGGACCAGAAAAAAGGGCCCGCAGCAAGATTGCGCGGGCCCAAGGTGTGGAACGAGGGACAGTATAAAAAAGGCGGCAGTTCCAAAACCGCCCTTCGCAGGTACATGGGAAACCCCGCCGCGCGGAAAAGGTT
>JBARXR010000448.1:0-2263 GCA_049647445.1 Jannaschia sp.
GTCGAGCACAGCCTCGTAGCAGCGGACGCGGGTGAAATGGTCCACGTCGCCCGGCTTCGTCAGGCCGACGACCGGATGGATCAGCAGATTGGCCTGCGCCTCGCGCGCGGCGCGGAAGGTCAGTTCCTGGTGCGCGCGGTGCAGCGGGTTGCGGGTCTGGAATGCGACGACGCGGCGCCAACCCATCTTGCGGAAATAGGCGCGCAGTTCGTTCGGCGTGTCGCGGCGGGCGCGGAAATCGTAGTGCACGGGCTGCTGAATGCCGGTGATCGCGCCGCCCAGATAGGTGCTGCCGGCGGTGTTGTGCAGGTAGTTGACGGCAGGGTGCGCCAGATCGTCGGCCCCGAACACCATCTCGGCCTCGCGCGCCTTGTTGGGCACGTACTTGGAGGTGATCGACAGGATGGCGAGAATGACGCCTTCCTGGTCGCGCAGGGCGATGTCCTGCCCCTCATCCACGGTGGCGGCGAATTTGTCGTTCACGTCGAGGGTGATCGGCATCGGCCAGAGCTGACCGTCGGCGAGGCGCATGTTCTCGACCACGCCGTCGTAGTCTTCCTTGCCGAGGAACCCCTTGAGCGGGTTGAAGCCGCCGTTCATCAGCAATTCGAGATCGCAGATCTGGCGGGGCGTCATGTCCCAGCTGGGCAGGTCGGCGGCCTCGATCTTGAGCTTTTGCGCGCTTTCGGCGGACACGTAGAGTTCGGGGATGGGAGACAGATTGGTAGCCATGAAATTCGTCCTGAGATGAAAGGGAGAAAGTCCGGTGCGGGCACCGGTCAGTTCCGCGTGGAGCGCGTCGTATTCCTGGAATTTGCGCGCAAGGAAGGTATCGGTGAGCCGGTTCTTTTCCGACGCGCCGCGCGGGGTGAGAACATAGGCGAAGCGCTGGCGCCGGTCCGGCCCCTTGCGTTCGCTGACCTTGACGAGGCCCGCCTCGACCGCCGCCCGAAGCTGCGTGTTGACCCGGCCAAGCGAGACCCCGAGAGCGGCGGCGATCGTCCGCTGCGGCGCTTCCGGCACCAGGTCGATCTGGCGCAGGAGGCGGAAGAGGTCATCGTCCCCTTCGAGGGTTGGTTTGGCGGGTGCGGACAGCATCGCGGGCGACTCAGGGATTGTTCACCCTTGAACGCTTATGTGCAGAAGTGTGTTCATGAAAGAACAAACTTTCCCGTTCGGCGGAAACAGACCGTTCCGTGCCACGTCCGGCCCGTCGGTGGACGCCTGTCAGGCGACAGGCGGGGTAGTCGGCGGCGGAACGGACCCGGTGGCAAGCGAGGCGCGATTGGCCTCCCGGAGCTGGGCTGCCGCGTCATCGTAGAGAAACGGCAGGAAGGCATATCGCTTGCCGGATGACACCCGGCTCACCCGGTGCAGGAGCGAGCAGGAAAAGACGACGGCCCCCCCGGCCGGGGCCTTGAACCCGCGCGGGCCATACTCGGGAAAGGAGACTTCACCGCCCTCGAAATCCTCGTTGAGATTGACCGAGACGGCAAATCGGCGGTGAGCGGTGCCGGGCGTCGTGTTGTCGCGGTGGGCTGCGAAATGCCCACCCTCCGCCGCATCGTAGCAGGCCACCAGATAACGCTCCATCCGGGTGACCACGTATTGGTGCACCTTGGTGATCTCCGGCACGATCCGCCGAAGGAACCGGCTCTGCAAGGTCGCCAGAAGTGCCGGGTCCTCGAGCAGCACGTCGCGCCGCACCTTGTGGGACGCATCGTGGATGCCGACGGTCTTGCCGTCGATGGCGCGCATGAAGCCCGAAATCTCGCCGCCGTGGGCATCGTAGAGATCGATCAGCTGGCGGCAGAGCTCGGGTTCGAACACGCGGGGCAGATACAGGATCGGGGCCTGAAGTTCCGGACCGGCGAAGCGCGCGGGCGGCGGAAGATCGCGCAGGCAGGCCACGACGCGCCCGGCGCCCCCGTCGGCAACGGCGTCATCGAAGGCAAAGGCATCGATCACCCGAAGGGTCGGGTCGATGATCACCCACAGGTTGCGCACCGTCGTTCCTGTCAGATCGACTGCGCCGAACATCTGCCCGACCCGCCGCTCCGTATCGAAGAGGAACCGGATGCGGGGCGGGCGGTTCCGGACACGTTCGACATCGGCCGGGTGGGACGTGATGCAGAAGAACGATGCGACCTCGTCGTCGAACAGGTCCGGTGCCGCCGCGATCCCGGCCGCAGCCGCAGCCACCGTGGCCGTCGTGGCGTCGTCCACGAAGGCGATGACAAGATATCGGCCGGCGACCGTATCG
>JBARXR010000449.1:0-23143 GCA_049647445.1 Jannaschia sp.
CTCCAAGGGGGTGCAGGCCGACGGTCGGGACAGGCCGTTCACCTTCATCGAGGCGGTGCTGTTCCAGGCGGTCAATCCCAAGATGTGGATCATCGCCATGGCAGCCGCCTCCGGCTATGCCAGCGCCCTGCCCGCGCATCTGGAGGCGCTGCGCATCGGGTCCGCCTTCAGCGGCATCAACCTGTTCGTGTGCCTGTTCTGGACGGTCGCCGGAACGCTGCTGGCCTATCTGCTGACGACACCGCTTGCCTGGCGGATCTTCACGACCGTCATGGCGGCGGCACTCGCAGCTTCGGGCGTCATGGTCTTTCTCGCCTGAGGGCCTATATGGTGCGGGCAGCCCGAAAGCCCGAGCATGTTCCGATACTTTGAAAATCTCGTCGATCCCTATGCGCCCCACGCAGAGGACGACACGCCCCCGTCACGGCTCTGGCCGTTTCTTGCGGAATATTCGCGCCCTTTCGCGCGGGTCTTCGCCTATGCGGCGGTGACGGCGATCGTCGTGGCTTCGGTGGAGGTCTGGCTGATCGCCTATATGGGGCAACTGGTGGACAGCCTGTCGGACAGCACGCCCGCGACGTTTCTTGCCGACAACGGCGTCGAACTCGCCCTTGTGGCGGCGTTCATCCTGATCCTGCGGCCCGCATTCCAGGCGGTGAACGTGCTGCTCCTGAATAACGCGATCCTGCCGAACTACGGCACGTTGATGCGGTGGCGGGCGCACAAGCATGTCCTGCGGCAATCCGTCGGCTGGTTCGAGAACGATTTCGCCGGTCGCATCGCGAACCGCATCATGCAGGCCCCTCCGGCCGCCGGCGAGGCGGTCTTTCAGGTCTTCGACGCAATAGCCTTCGCGGTGGCCTATCTGATCGGCGCGGCGGTGCTTCTGTTCGGTGCGGACGCCCGCCTGTTGATTCCGCTGATCCTGTGGATCGTGCTTTACGGCTTTCTGGTGCGCTGGACGGTGGCACGGGTCGGCCCCGCATCGAAGGCCAGCAGCGATGCCCGGTCGCTGACGACGGGCCGTGTGGTCGATGCCTATACGAATATCCATTCGGTCAAGCTTTTTGCCCACGAGGGGCGGGAGCTGGAATACGGCAAGGAGGCCATCGAGACAGCGCGTCGAACCTTTGCCGCGGAGATGCGCCTGTTCACGATCATGGATGTCACGCTGGTGGCCCTGAACGGTCTGCTGATCGTGGGTGTCGTCGGCTGGGGGATCCTGCTTTGGGTGCAGGGAGCGGCGTCGGTCGGCGTGGTTGCGGCCGCGACCGCGCTGGTCCTGCGACTGAATGCGATGACCGGTTGGATCATGTGGTCGCTGACGTCGTTCTTTCGCAGCCTCGGCGTCGTCGAGGAAGGCATGGAAACGATCGCACAGCCGATCCGCCTGCGCGACGGCGTTGATGCCGCTCCACTCAATCTCTCGCAGGGGCGTATCGCGTTTCGCGGCGTGACGCATCACTACGGCGGAACGCAGGGCGGTGTGACCGACCTGACGGTGACGGTCGCAGCGGGCGAAAAAGTCGGCGTGATCGGACGGTCGGGTGCGGGGAAGTCGACGTTGGTGAAGCTGCTGCTGCGATTCTACGATCCGGAGCGGGGCGTGATCGAGATCGACGGGCAGGACATAACGCGCGTCACGCAGGAAAGTCTGCGCCACGCCATCGGCATGGTCCAGCAGGACTCGTCGTTGCTGCATCGGTCCGTGGCGGAGAACATCCGATATGGCCGTGCCGACGCAACGCAGGCGCAGGTAGAGGCGGCGGCGCGCAAGGCCCAGGCCCATGACTTCATCACCCAGTTGGAAGACCCGGAAGGACGCGGCGGATACGACGCGCAGGTGGGCGAGCGCGGTGTGAAGCTGTCCGGAGGCCAGCGGCAAAGGATCGCGCTGGCCCGCGTCATCCTGAAGGACGCGCCGGTTCTCGTTCTGGACGAGGCGACGAGCGCGCTCGACTCCGAGGTGGAGGCGGCCATTCAGGACACGCTCTATGGCATGATGGAGGGAAAGACCGTGATCGCCATCGCCCATCGGCTGTCCACGATCGCCGCGATGGACCGTATCCTGGTCGTCGACGAGGGCCGCGTGATCGAGGAGGGCACCCATGACGCGCTGCTGGCGCGAAACGGGCTCTATGCCTCGTTCTGGGCGCGGCAATCCGGGGGCTTCATCAACACCGCGTCCGACGCCACGGAGGCGGCGGAATGATCCGCGCCGCATCAGACCGTTTCAGCGAAGCCATTCCGCCCTTCGCTCGGGCCGAGGGACCTCCGCCGCGCGCCCTCATGGCGTTCTTCAAATGGTGCTTGTCCGGGGCATGGATGCCCCTGATCGTGGCGTTTGTCGTCTCTGCGCTTGCCGGGGCGACGGAAATCGCCACTGCGTTCTTTCTGGGCGCCGTCGTTGACAGTGCGACCGGAACCGCGGACGGATACCTGGCCCAGAACCTGACGCTGCTGATCGCGTTCCTTGTCTTCTATATCGTCCTGCGCCCGCTGATCTTCGGGGTTTCGGCCGCCTTCAACGGGATCACCGTCGCGCCCAATGTCTATCCGCTGGTCCAGTCGCGCCTGCACCGTTGGACATTGGGACAATCGGTGACGTTCTTCGACAACGACTTTGCCGGGCGGATCGCGACGAAACAGATGCAGACGGCGCGGGCCGTCACCGAAGTGACGGGCGAGTTCATCAACGTCGTGGCCTTTGCACTGTCCTCGCTGATCGGCTCCGCCCTGCTGATGCTGGCCATCGACTGGCGGATCGCCCTTGGCCTGACGATCTGGCTGGTCGGCTATCTGGCGCTGTTCAGGTGGTTCATGCCACGTATCCGCGTGCGGTCCAAAAAGCGCGCCGCGGCCCGGGCCATGGTAACGGGGCAGGTCGTCGATACCATCACGAACATCAAGACGGTCAAGTTGTTCGGACACGCGAACCACGAAGACGAGGCCGCGCTGGACGCCATGTCGGGCTTCCGCATCGAGGCGCTGTCGTTCGGCCGCATGTCGACCGCGTTTCGCTTCGCCTTGATGTTCTGCGCCGGTCTGCTTCCGGTTCTGATGATCTGCGGCACGGTCTGGCTCTGGCAGGGCGGGCAGGCGTCGGCGGGTGATATCGCAGCGGCGGGCGCGATCTCCTTCCGCCTCAGCCAGATGACGGGCTGGGTCAGCTTCACGCTGATGGGTCTTTATTCCAACGTCGGCGAGGTCGAGGACGGAATGAATACCCTCGCGCGCCTGCACGACCTGACCGATGCGCCCGACGCCGTAGACCTGCCGCCGGTGACCGGCGATATCCGGTTCGAGGGGGTCAGCTTCGCATACGGCCGCGCGGCCGGCGGGATCAGCGACCTGTCGCTGCATGTGCGACCGGGCGAAAAGCTGGGCGTGGTGGGGGCATCGGGGGCGGGCAAGTCGACACTCGTGGCCCTGTTGATGCGGCTCTACGATCCCGAGGAGGGGCGGATCACCCTCGACGGCCATGACTTGCGCGGTGTCACGCAGGACAGCCTGCGCCACCAGATCGGCATGGTTACGCAGGAAACGGCCATGTTCAATCGGTCCGCCCGCGACAACATCCGCTACGGTCGACCGGATGGGACGGAACCGCAGATCGAGGATGCCGCGCGGCGGGCCGAAGCGCACGGCTTCATCGAAGGCCTGCGCGACCACCGGGGCAACATGGGCTACGATGCGTTCCTGGGCGAGCGGGGCGTGAAACTGTCAGGCGGGCAGCGGCAACGGATCGCGCTGGCCCGCGCGATCCTGAAGAACGCGCCGGTTCTTGTCCTCGACGAGGCGACCTCGGCGCTCGACTCCGAGGTAGAGGCGGCGATCCAGACCGCGCTGGAGCGGGTGATGGAGGACAAGACCGTCATCGCGATCGCGCACCGCCTGTCCACGATCGCGCGGATGGACCGGATCATCGTGATGGAAGGCGGCCGGATCGTCGAGGAGGGGACCCATGCGGCGCTGCTTGCCCGCAAGGGTATCTACGCGCGCTATTGGGATCGGCAGTCGGGCGGTTTCATCGGTGTGGACGAGGTGGCCGCGGAGTGACGCAAACGGTGACGATCGCGCGGTTGGGCCACCAGGGCGATGGTTTGGCCGACGGCCCGGTCTTTGTGCCCCGGACCTTGCCGGGCGAAGTGGTCGAGGGCGAGGTCCACGGCGAACGGCTGGACGATGCAAAGATCGTCAGACCATCTTCCGACCGTGTGACACCGCCCTGTCCGCATTTCCGCCGGTGCGGTGCCTGTTCGCTGCAACACGCATCTGACACCTTCGTGGCTGCCTGGAAGGCCGATGTGGTGCGGTCGGCCCTGGCACGATCGGGGATAGAGGCGCAGGTCTCGGGGGTCGAGACCTCGCCCCCCGCCACCCGGCGCCGGGCCGCCTTGTCGGGACGGCGGACGAAGAAGGGCGCGCAGGTCGGATTTCACGTGCGCGGCTCGGATGAGATCGTGGCGATCCCGGAATGCCGGGTGTTGCATCCCGACCTGATCGCCGCGCTGCCGGTGCTGGAGCAGGTGACGCGGCTTGCGGCGGTGCGCGGCGGGACGGTGACCCTTCATGTGACGCAAGGTCCGGTGGGAATCGATCTGGCGGTCGAGGGGGCAAAGCCTTTCGGGCGGGAGGAGATGCTTACACTGGCCCCGCTGGGGGCCTTTTTCGCACGCATCACATGGAACGGAGAGGCCGCCTTGCAGCAGGCCCCGCCCTGGCAGAAGTTCGGCCCCGCGCGGGTCGTGCCGCCGCCGGGTGCATTCCTTCAGGCGACCGGCGCGGGGCAGGCGGCACTGGTCGCGGCGGTATGCGCCGCGCTCGACGGGACGACGAACGTGGTGGATCTGTTCGCAGGCTGCGGGACTTTCACGTTTCCGGTTGCTGAAGTGGCCACCGTCCATGCGGTCGAAGGGGACCGGCCGCTGGTCGAGGCGCTGGAGCAGGGGGCGCGGAGTGCGACGGGTCTCAAGCGGGTCACGGCGCAGGTGCGCGACCTGTTCCGCAACCCCCTGCTGCCCGATGAACTGGCGCGGTTCGACGCCGCCGTGATCGATCCGCCGCGCGCAGGCGCTCAGGCGCAGGTGGCGGAACTTGCGCGCGGTCCGGTCAGCCGGATCGCTTTCGTCAGTTGCAACCCCGGAACCTTCGCGCGCGACGCCGCGACGTTGGTGCAAGCCGGTTTCGTGATGGGCCCCATAACGGTGGTGGACCAATTCCGCTGGTCCCCGCATATCGAGCTCGTCACAACTTTCACGAGACCATGATGCGCGCCCAGCTTGCTGCCTTCCTCGACCGTCCGTTGATCCGCAACGCGATCATCGGAATCATCCTTTTGAATGCCGTGACGCTGGGGCTGGAGACCGTCCCGCCCGTCATGGACCGATACGGGCCGCTTCTGCTGGTGATAGACACCGCCTGCCTGATGATCTTCGTGCTGGAGCTTTCGGCCAAGATGATCGCGCAGGGACGCAGGTTCTGGACCGATGGCTGGAACCTGTTCGACTTCGTCATCGTCGGAATCGCGCTGGTGCCTGAGGCCGGACCCTTCAGCGTGCTCAGGGCGTTGCGGATCTTGCGGGTCCTGCGGATCGTATCGGTGTTCCCGCGCCTGCGTCGCGTGGTCGAGGGGTTCGTGACGGCCTTGCCGGGCATGGGCAGCGTGTTCTTGCTGATGGGGATCATCTTCTACATCGCCGCCGTCATGGCGACCAAGCTGTTCGGGGACAGGTTTCCCGACTGGTTCGGTGATCTCGGGCGCTCCGCCTATTCCCTGTTCCAGATCATGACCCTCGAATCGTGGTCCATGGGGATCGTCCGACCGGTGATGGAGGTCTATCCCTACGCCTGGGCTTTTTTCGTGCCGTTCATCATGGTGACGACGTTCGCAGTGGTGAACCTGCTGGTCGGTCTGATCGTGAACTCTATGCAGGACGCGCATTCCGCCGAAGGAAACGCGGCCACCGACGCCTATCGGGACGACGTGATCGAGCGGTTGAAGGCGATCGAGAAGCACCTTGATCGCCGGGACGGCACGAACGGCTAGAGCGGCCGTCCCCGTCTCGTGGGACGGATCGGGTGCGGCAGGAATTTTCCCGTGGTCCAGCTGATCAGCCGAACGTCCATCCAGAAGGTCCGATGTCGCTGATAAAGCAGGTCGAGCGCGGCCTTCCGCGGGATGCAGTGGGTCAGATATTTCGCCTCGGTTTCCTCGGCAGTCCGGCAGGCGGCAAGGAGACGATCCTCGTGCGGGGCGTATATCAGGGATGCGAGGCCGGTCACGCCGGGACGCGACATCAGGACCTGCGCATAAAGATCGGGGCACATCTCGACATAGCGACGCAGGGGTGGGCGGGGGCCGACGAAGCTGACATCGCCGCGCAGGATGTTCCAGAGCTGCGGCAACTCATCCAGCCGACGCCGGCGGAGCGCGGCCCCGAGCGGGGTGATCCGGTTTGCCTTGTTCCCCCCCGTGACGCCCGTGTCATTCGGGTCGGGCGTCATGGTGCGGAATTTCCATAACGTGAAGGCCTCTGTCGGGGTTTTCATCCGCTCGGACCCGTAGAAGATCGGACCATCCTTCTGGCGCCACAGCTTCCAGGTCACGATCGCGATGACCGGGCCGAGAAAGGCCATCAGGTAGAGCGAGAAGAGGATATCGAACAGGCGCTTGCCGGGTGTCATGCGATGGCCTCGCGCCATTCGGCGACAATGCCTTGCGGCGTGGCGGCGGCCATGGGCAGGGGGACCAGGCGTTCCAGCGGTGCAGTATCGAGCCAGACCTCGGGAATGGCGTCCGCCGGGGCCGGGACCGGTCTCCAGGTCCGGCCTGCGGCCTCCAGAAGGTCGGCCATGGCGACTGCGCCGGGCGCGGCGATATTCAGTATTTCGGGCAGGTCATCGGTCGCGGCAAGCCGCGCGACGACCTGCGCCAGGCTGCGCGGGCCGATATAACTGCGGCGCGGCGACGTGCCGTCGGGCCAGATGTGGAGGTCAGGCGTCATGCCTGGCGCCAGTCCGCCCAGGAGGCCATCCGCGCCCGCGACATTGCCGAGACGACAGCAGATGGCCGCGACATCCGTTGCAGTCTCACATCGCCAGCGGGCGACCGTTGCCTCCATCCGGGCCTTTGCCTCGCCGTAGGGTGTTGCGGGCGACAGCGGCACGCCTACCGTCAAGAGACCTGACGCGCGTCCATAGACCGCCGCCGATGACATCAGGAAAACCCGACGAATACCGAAACGGATTGCGGCATCAAGGGCTTCCAGCGCGACATCCGAATTTCCGTCCAGTCCTGTCGCCGGGCTCCCCGTCACGCCGGCGAGGCAGACCAGCGTGTCGCATCCGCCGATCGCAGCGGCATCCTCGCCCCGGTTGAGCCAGACCGTACCCGGCAGAAACGGTTTCAGCAGGCGCGCGACGCGCCCGGTCGAGCCCGTGACGGCAAGGCGCGGAATGGACGGATCGGTAACGGGCGACATGATCAACTGTCCGACAGTTGCAATCACCGGGAGATGTGCCGCGTCGGCGTTGCAGAATCAAGACACTGGTGGCGGCATCAGGGCCCGGGCGAACGGCTGCGCTTTCATTGGCGCCATAGGAACAGGATAAAGGGTCGATACGCGACAAGAGCGGCAGGTACTGGGGCAATGCGGTCAATCCGGACTTTCACCTTCGTGAGCATCTCCGCCGCAACCTTCGGCTTAGGCGGCCCGGTTTTCGCGCAGGATGCAACGAGACCCCTGTCTGTCAACTCGTACGGCGCGCCCGGGCTGATCGACATGCCCAGCGCGCAGATGCAGCCCGACGGAGAACTGGTCACCAGCCTCGCCCTCCTGGCGAACGGGACCGCACGGACGCAGGTGTCGTTCCAGATCACGCCGCGTCTGCAGGGCGTGTTCCGCTATTCGACGATCCCGGATTTCCTCCAGGTCGGCGGGCCCGGTGGGCGGTTCGAACGCACCTATGACCGCAGTTTCGACATTCGGTACCAGCTGTTCCGCGAGGGGCGCATCATGCCGGCCGTGACGGTCGGTCTGCAGGACTTCGGCGGGACAAGCCTGTTCAGTGGCGAATACGTTGTCGCGACGAAAACATTCAGGGATCGTCTGTCGGTGACGGGTGGCATCGGCTGGGGCCGCTTGGGCACCAACGGAAGCTTCTCGAATCCGCTCGGCGCGCTCAGTGACCGGTTCGACACCCGCGTGCCCTACGATCCGAACACGACCGGTGGGCAGTTTTCGGCGGACCAATGGTTCCGCGGCCCCGCGGCCCTGTTCGCGGGCGTCGAGTACCGGCCGAACGATCGCTGGACCCTCAAGGCCGAATATTCGTCGGACGCCTATGTCCTCGAAGAGGCGCGGGGCATCGTCGATCTGACGTCGGGCGTGAACCTCGGGATCGACTATCAGGTGAGTCCCGGCATCCGCCTGGGCGCCTATGCCCTCGGCGGCAGCGAGATAGGCGCGACGTTGCAATTCGCGATCAACCCCAAGCGTCCCTTGAACGGCTCCGGCACGGAGGAGGCGGCGCGGCCCGTGGCCGTGCGCCCGAGTCAGGCGGATGCCCCCGCGGCCTGGACCACGGCCTGGGTCGGGAACGCGGCGGTGGAGCGCCCCACGGTGGACACGCTGGCTGCCCTGCTGGAAGAAGTCGGGCTGATCCTGACGGGCTACGACCTCGACGCGAACCGGGCGCAGGTGCGCTTTCGCAACCCGCGCTACGGCTCGCAGTCGCAGGCGATCGGGCGCGCGGCGCGTGCGATGACGGCGGTGTTGCCCGCCTCGGTCGAGACCTTCGTGATCGTCCCGGAGTCCGGCCAGGGCCTCGCGTCCGCGGCGGTCGTTCTCCGGCGCTCGGATCTGGAAGCGCTGGAGTACGCGCCGAACGCAGCGGCGGAAATCGAAGCGGTCGCAGGCATCGTCGACGCTCAGACCCTGTCGCGTGACGGCTTTCGCGCGCCGGACGGCGCCTTTCCCCGGTTCTCGTGGAACCTCGGCCCCTATGTGAGCTACGGGGTGTTCGATCCCGACTCGCCGCTGCGCGCAAATCTCGGCCTGTCGGTCGGCGCCACGTGGGAGCCTGCGCGCGGTGTCTTCCTGTCCGGTGCGGTCAATCAGAAGCTGATCGGAACGCTGGGCAATTCGACCCGCGTCAACAACTCCGTGCTGCCGCGCGTTCGCACCGACGGGGCCGAGTTCAATCGCACCGACGATCCGTTCATTCCGTTCCTGACCGCGGAATATTTCTTCCGGCCCGGCAAGAACCTGTATGGCCGCGTCTCCGGTGGCCTGCTGGAGCGCGAATTTGGGGGCGTTTCGGGCGAACTCCTGTGGAAACCCGTCAATTCGCGCCTTGCGATCGGGGTCGAGGTCAACAGGGTGCGCCAGCGGGACTTCGACATGCTTTTCGACTTCCGTGATCTGGACGCGACGACAGCATTCGTCTCGGCCTACTATGACCACGGCGCGCGGTTTCACAGCCAGGTGGATGTCGGGCAATACCTCGCCGGCGATCAGGGTCTGACCTATACCCTGACGCGCGAATTCTCGAACGGCTGGGAGGTCGGCGCCTTCGCGACGCGCACCAACGTCAGCGCGGCCGAATTCGGCGAAGGCAGTTTCGACAAGGGGTTCACCATCCGCGTGCCCGTCGCCTCGCTTCTGGGGCGGCCGTCACGACAGCGCGTCGGCACCACGATCCGACCGATCCAGCGGGACGGCGGCGCCCGGCTGAATATCCGCAACCGCCTCTATGACAACATCCGGGATCAGTCGGACCCGATGCTGACCGAGGAATGGGGAAGGTTCTGGAGATGATCCTGAAGAGCATCTTCGCATGCTGCCTGACCGGTCTCGTTCTGGCGGGATGCAGCGGCGGCACCGGGTCGGACGCCAACCGACCGAAGAGCGGCTTCGGACAGACGGCAATCACGGCGATAGGGTCGCTCTTTGGCGCTAGTCCACCCGTTGTCGACGCACGGTCCGTGCTGACCGCACAGTTCGTGGAGCAGGTGCAGACGCCCCTGATCCTTATCGTGGCGCAGCGGCTGGACAGCGCCCTGACCATGATACCCTTGTCGCAGAACGGTGAAACCGTGCAGTGGCGCGATGCTGTGGGCGGTGGCCTGTTCCGGCGCAACGGCATCCTCGTGGGAACGCGTGGCGCGGGGCATGACCTTTTGTCGGCCGACGTCGAACCCCTGCGGGCCGCCCTGCGCGCCGGGGGCGGTCGGGACGTGACGCGGATCAATCGGATCCTGAACGGCGAAAACCAGGTCGTGGCGGAACAATATATCTGCGACGTCCGGGCAACAGGTGATGAAACGCTTACTTTTTATGGAAAATCCTATGAGACTACGCGGTTCGTGGAGGCCTGTCGCGGCGATGGTCCCGCCTTCGAGAACCGCTACTGGATCGACCGGGGCGGCGTAATTCGGCGGTCACTTGAACGGGTTAGTCCGCAGGTCGGATTTCTTCTTCTGGATGTGCTCGCGGATTGAGCCCTCGCTGCTGCGCTGCGGCAACAGTTTGGGCATGACGCCGACGATCGCGGGTCATGTCCGGTCTCCATGACGGGACATCTTGAGTTTTACCGCGATGAACGCTAAGCGAATTGCGACGCTGCTCACGTGAAAAAGGACAGGACATGAAGAACGGGATTGCAATCATGACGGCCGCGCTCTTGGCGCTGGCCCCCGCGGTGGCTTCAGCGCAGGTCGCCGGTGCGGCAGTGGGTGCTGGCGGGGCTGGCGGTGCTGCTGCTGGTGCCGGTGCTGCTGCCGGTGCCGGTGCCGGTGCTGCTGCCGGTGTTGGCGGGCTCGTTGGTGGGCTCGCGACTTCCACGGTCGTCGCAATCGGCGCTACCGTGGCAATTACCGGCCTCGTGGCCACCACCGTGTCCAACAACAACGATGTCACGGTCGGGTCCACCGGATCGACGAACTGAACATATTGCAGCGACCCGATCAAGGTCATGGAAACGGCAGGTCCTCTCCGGGTCTGCCGTTTTGTCTTGCCGGCGTTAGGCGCGCTTCCCGATGCTCTCGACCCCGAGGAGAGACAGCACCCGGGCCTCGATATCCTCGGCATTCAGCCCGGCCCTCGCGTACATGTCGCGGGGTCCGGCCTGGTCGATGAATGCGTCCGGCAGGACCATCGACCGATAGCGCAGGCCGGTGTCGAAGACGCCCTCCTCCGCCAGCAGATGGGCCACATGGCTGCCAAAGCCGCCGACCGCGCCTTCCTCGATGGTGATCATTGCCGCGTGGCGTGCCGCGAGGTCGAGGATCAGATCGCGGTCGAGGGGTTTCGAGAACCGGGCGTCCGCGACCGTCGGCGTGATCCCGCGTGCCATCAGACGCTCCCGGGCGGTCTCGATTTCCGACAGGCGTGCGCCGAACGACAGGATCGCGACCTGCTCCCCGTCGTGGACGATCCGGCCCTTGCCGATTTCCAGCGGTATGCCCCGCTCCGGCATCTCGCAGCCGACACCCTCGCCGCGCGGGAACCGGAAGGCGATGGGTCCGCTGTCGTGCGCGGCCGCGGTTGCCACCATGTGCCGCAACTCCGCCTCGTCGGAGGCGGCCATCACGACCATGTTCGGCAGGTTCGAGAGATAGGAAATGTCGAAGCTGCCCGCGTGGGTGGCCCCATCCGCCCCCACCAGACCGGCGCGGTCGATCGCGAATCGGACAGGCAGGTTCTGCAGGGCCACGTCATGGACGATCTGGTCATAGCCGCGTTGCAGGAACGTCGAATAGATCGTGCAGAACGGTCGCATGCCCGAGGCGGCCAACCCGGCGCAGAAGGTCACCCCATGCTGTTCGGCGATCCCGACATCGAAACAGCGGGCCGGGAAGCGTTCGGCGAAAAGGTTCAGGCCGGTGCCATCGGGCATGGCGGCTGTGACGGCCACGATGCGGTCGTCTTCGGCGGCTTCCTGCATCAGGCTCTGGGCGAAGACCTTGGTGTAGCTTGGGGCGTTCGACGGCGTCTTGTTCTGTTCGCCGGTGGCTATGTTGAACTTTGCGGTCGCATGGCCCTTGTCGGCGGCGCCTTCGGCAGGCCGGAAGCCCTTGCCCTTCTGGGTGATCGCATGGATCAGGATCGGCCCGTCCGCGCGCACCTTGACCGTGCGCAGGATCTGCAACAACTGCTCCATGTCATGGCCGTCGATCGGGCCGACGTAGGAAAAACCGAGTTCCTCGAACAGCGTTCCGCCCACGGTCAGGCCCTTGAGCATTTCCTTCGCACGGCGCGCGCCCTCCTGAAAGGGCGACGGCAGCAGGCCGACCGCGCCTTTGGCGGCCGCCTTGAATTCCTGGAACGGTGCACCCGCATAGAGGCGTGACAGATAGCTCGACATCGCCCCGACCGGCGGCGCGATGGACATCTCGTTGTCGTTCAGAATGACGATGAGGCGCTTCTTAAGGTGCCCGGCGTGATTGAGGGCCTCGAACGCCATGCCACCGGTCAGGGCACCGTCCCCGATGACCGCGATGGCATCCCCGACGCCTTGCGCTCCAAGGTCCCGTCCCACGGAAAACCCGAGGGCCGCCGAAATCGACGTGGACGCATGGGCCGCGCCGAAAGGATCATAGGGGCTTTCCGTGCGCTTGGTGAAGCCGGACAATCCGTCTTTCTGGCGGATCGTCTTCATCCGCTCGCGCCGCCCGGTCAGGATCTTGTGCGGATAACACTGGTGCGAGACATCCCAGATCAGCTTGTCGCGCGGTGTGTCGAAGACCGCATGGATCGCGACCGTCAGTTCCACGACGCCAAGGCCCGCACCCAGATGGCCTCCGGTCTGGCTCACCGCGTGGATGGTCTCGGCGCGCAACTCGTCGGCCACGCGCCGCAGGTCACGCTCCGGCATGGCGCGCAGGTCAGCCGGACCCGCGATGCGGTCGAGAAGGGGGGTTTTCGGTTGGTCTGTCATGGTCGTCACCTGTCGCGAGTCACCACATAGCGGGCGACATGTATGAGATTAGCGGCATTCGGGCTGTAAGGCAAAAGTGACAGTTCCGCCTCAGCAATTAATTTTGCCGCCTCGGCCCGCGCCGTTTCGACGCCCATCAGGGAGACGAAGGTTGCCTTGCCCGCGCCCGCATCCTTGCGCAAGGCCTTGCCGGCCAGATCGGCGTCACCTTCCACGTCGAGCAGGTCGTCGGCGATCTGGAAGGCAAGGCCCAATTTGCCGGCATACTCCAGCAAAGGCGCAGGATCCGCCCCGCCCAGACGTGCCCCGGCCCGGCACGGCCATTCCAGAAGGCGTCCTGTCTTGAGGCGCTGCATCAGCGAGATGTCTTCTAGGGTCAGCGGTGCGTGGGTCGTTTCCGCCGCAATATCGAGTGCCTGTCCCCGAACCATCCCCGCAGCGCCCGCCGCCTGCGCAAGCGTCAGGACGAGGTCGGCACGGATGTCCGCGTCGGGATGCGTCTTCGGGTCGGCGATGATCTCGAACGCGACCGTCTGCAGGGCATCTCCCGCCAGCACCGCCGTCGCCTCGTCCCATGCTCGATGAACGGTCGGCTGTCCGCGCCGCAGGTCGTCGTCATCCATGCACGGCAGATCGTCATGGATCAGGGAATAGGCGTGCAGGCATTCTATGGCCGCTCCGATCCGCAGGGCACGATCACGGGGCACGTCGAACAGCGCGGCACTCTCGACCGCGAGATACGCGCGCAGGCGCTTGCCGCCCCGTGTTGCATAGCGCATCGCCTCCGCGACGGGACCGCTGCCGAACGGGGAGAGACTGACGTCGAGCGTCCCCTGCACGTCGGCTTGCGTCTTGGCGAGGCTGTCGCGGAACGTCACTTGCCCTCGGGTTGCGTGGTTCCGGTCGGTTGGCCACCAGCGTTCAGGGTGATTTGCTTCACCTTGGCATCCGCTTCGTTCAACTTGGCCTCGCAATGCGCCTTGAGGGCCGCGCCGCGCTCATAAAGCTTGATCGACTCGTCGAGGGGCACGTCGCCTGAATCAAGCCGGGTGACCACCTGTTCCAGTTCGGACATCGCCTGCTCGAAGCTCATGGCCGCTACGTCGTCACTCATCGCCCCGTCTCCTCAGCACGTCCACATGCGCGGCGACCGCCTGCGCCAGCGCGTCAAGGTCATAGCCGCCTTCAAGGCAGGAAACCACCCGGCCGGCGCAGTGTTTTTCCGCGATCTCGCAGAGCCGTTCGGTCGCCCAGGCGAAATCCTGCGTGGACCAGTTCAGTTGCGCCAACGGATCGGCTCGATGCGCGTCGAAGCCGGCGGAGATCAGCAGGAGGTCCGGCGCAAAGGCATCGAGGCCCGGCAGGATCGTCTGTTCCATGGCCCGGCGAAACGCGTTCCCGTCTGAATCGGGAGCGAGGGGGATATTGACGATGTTGCCATGTGCGCCGGTTTCGTGCGGCTCTCCCGTGCCGGGCCAAAGCGGCATCTGGTGGGTGGAAAAGAACAGCGCGCGCGCCTCGTCCCACAACAGATCCTGCGTCCCGTTGCCGTGATGGACATCGAAATCGACGACCGCGACGCGGTTCAGATGGTGATGCGCCAGCGCGTGTTTCGCGGCGATTGCGACATTGCCAAGGGTGCAGAAACCCATCGGCGTTGCCGTCTCGGCGTGGTGGCCGGGCGGGCGCATGGCCACGAAAGCATTGCTTGCCCTTCCGGACAGGACCGCGTCGACGGCCTGCACCGCAGCCCCAGCAGCCAGACGCGCGGCCCGCCATGTTCCGGGCGAGAGATAGGTGTCGGGGTCGAGTTGGACCCAGCCCGTCGTCGGGGACGCGGCCGCCAGTCGGTCGAGGTAGTCCTGCGGGTGACAGCGTAACAGCTGCTCATCGCTCGCCTCTTGCGCCTCCTCGCGGTCCAGCGGCATGTCTTCGAGCGCGTTGAGAATGTACCGCAACCGCGCCACTTGCTCCGCGTGGCCGGGCGGATTTTCGTGCAGATGCGCATCGGCGTGGGTCACAAGCAGCGTCGTCAATCCCGTCTTCCCTTTGATCATATCCCACGGGCGTCCGTGGGTGTGAAACCTCCAGCCAGCGCCCTCAGTCCGGCGCCAACAGATAGCCTTCGCCTCGCACCGTTTGAAGATATCGAGGCTGTTTCGGGTCTGTTTCCAGCTTGCGACGCAGGCGCGTGATCTGCACATCCACCGCGCGTTCGTTCGTCAGGTTTCCGTCGCGGCCCAGCTTTTCGACCAGGGTCGTACGGCTCACGGCCTCGTGCGGCGTCGCGGCGAAAATCCGCATCAGGCTCGTCTCGGTCGCCGTGAGGCGAACGGCGTCCTGTCCCTGCCACATCTCTCCCCGCTCCAGGTCGTAGCGGATCGGTCCCAGATGCAGCATCTTCGGCATCGCGCCACCGCTGGCAGGGGCCCTGCGGAGAATGGCTTTCAGTCTCAGCAAAAGCTCCTTCGGCTCGAAAGGTTTGGGCAGATAGTCGTCCGCGCCCGCCTCAAGCCCCGTGATCCGGTCCGACGTCTCGCCCCGCGCCGTCAACATCAGCACCGGCATGGAGCGGGTCTCCCGGATTTCGGCGCACAGGATGATCCCGTTGTCGCCGGGCATCATCACGTCGAGGATCGCGATATCGAAATCGAGGCCGGCAAGCAGGCGGCGCGCGTGGTCGGCGTCGCGGGCCGTCGTCGTCAGATATCCGTTCCGCATCAGGAATTTCTGCAACAATGCGCGGATCCGTTCGTCGTCGTCCACCAGCAGGATATGCGCCTGGTGGTTCGGGACCGTTCCGGCCGTCTCGCTCATCGCTCGCCTTCCCTCGTTGCCGCAAAGAGGCGGCGCAACTCCGGGTCCATCATATGCTCAAGAACCTGGCGAAATCCAGCGACGGCGTCTGGACCGGCTTCGCGGAAGGCCGCGCGCATCCGCGCCCGCTGGGCATTGGAGAGCGCGGTTTCCAGCGCTGCGCCCTGCTCGGTCAGAAACAGATGGCGCTCCCGCCGGTCACGCGCGCCGACGCGGCTGTCGACAAGGCCGTCTTCTACAAGGGTCCTCAGGACGCGGTTCAGGGATTGCTTGGTCACCCCGAGAATCGCCAGCAGATTGTTCACGGTCGTCCCGGGCGTGCGCTGGATGAAGTGGATCGCCCGGTGGTGAGCCCGGCCGTAGTTCATCCCCGACAGGATGCGGTCTGGATCGGCGGTGAAACCGCGGTAGGCGAAGAACATCGCCTCGATCGCGCGTCGCAATTGCTCGTCCGTCAGGAAAAGCAGCGTGTCACTGTCGATGCGGTCTTCGGCCATTCGGTCCCCCTCCCGCTGGAAACTACGTCAGCCTTGTTGACATTCCAAGACCGGATTGTTAGCCACGGCCAGTTTTCACGCAACTATATGTCCGAAACGGGCATTTCTGCGAAATGAATGGGATGGAGGGTGCTATGGCCGGATCTTATGCGGAGATGACGGGAAAAATCTGGATGGATGGCAAGTTGATCGAATGGGGCGATGCGAATGTGCATCTTCTGACCCATGCGATGCACTATGCCAGCGCGGTGTTCGAGGGGGAGCGGGCCTATGGTGGCAAGATCTTCGAATCGCGCCGCCATTCCGAGCGGTTGCATTTTTCGGGCAAGCAGCTCGACATGGAAATCCCCTGGACCGTGGATGAAATCGAGGCCGCAAAATACTCAACGATGCAGGCGAACGGTCTCGAGGACGCCTATGTGCGCGTTCTGGCATGGCGCGGCGCCGGCGAGGACATGGGTGTCAGCAGCCGTCGCAATCCCGTCCGCATGGCCGTCGCGACCTGGGCCTGGGGCAATTACTACGGCGACGCCAAGATGAAGGGCGCCAAGCTCGACATCGCCAAGTGGAAACGCCCGAGCCCGGAAACCGCGCCAAGCCACGCCAAGGCCGCGGGACTTTACATGATCTGCACCATGTCCAAGCACGCCGCCGAGGCGAAGGGGTGTTCGGACGCGATGATGTTCGATTACCGCGGCTATGTGGCCGAGGCGACGGGGGCCAACATCTTTTTCGTGAAGGACGGCGAAGTGCATACGCCCAAGCCCGATTGCTTCCTGAACGGGATCACGCGCCAGACGGTTCTTGGCATGCTGGCGGACCGTCAGATCAAGGTGCACGAGCGCCATATCATGCCCGAAGAACTGGAGGGGTTCGAGCAGTGCTGGCTGACCGGCACCGCCGCCGAGGTCACGCCCGTGGGCCAGATCGGCGACTACACCTTCGAGGTCGGCGCGATCACGCGGAACATGTCGGAGTCGTATGAGAAGCTTGTGCGCGCCTGATCGGTCCTCACGGCAAAGGCCCCGCCTCCATGGGGGAAGGCGGGGCCGATGACGTCAAAGCGAAACCGCTGGTGGTTTCCGTAGTGGTCCCGACGTGGCGCACTGGGTGGGGGCTAGAAAACGCCGCGCCGGGAACCGTTGAGCTTTCGCTCCTACGACATCTGTCTGACGGACGCATCTGGCGGATTGGCGGCCACCCCATGCCCTTGTCAAGGTCATTTCAAGGCAGCACCGTGACACGCCGAGCGCAGCGGGCACCGTATCGCTTGATCTGGCGAGGAAGGGGCGTAACTGTATCCGCATGACGTTGCAAAGTCCGATCCCGGCGCAGCCCGCGCCAGAGCAGGTCCATTTCCACCGCACCGAACTTTCGGTGATCCTGTCGCTCTACGGGCGCTTCGTGGCGGCGGGCGAATGGCGGGACTACGGGATTTCCGGCCTGCGGGAAGTCGCGGTCTTTTCGATCTTCCGCCGCACCGCCGAGCAGCCGATGTACCGGATCGAGAAGCGTCCCAAGATGGCGGCCAAGCAGGGGATGTATTCCGTGATCGGTATGGACGGGCGGATCTTGCGGCGGGGGTCGGATTTGAAGACGGTGCTGCGGGTGCTGGAGCGGAAGTTGATCCGGGCGGTGGAGTAGGGGAAAGGTTTGCTTTGGGCCCATATCGGAATCCAGTTTTTCGAGTGAAGAGTATCAATCCGAGAAGCTCTATTCAGATCGGTAGTTGTTTTCTAAAAATCAAATAGACAATTTATGAGAGCCTCATTGGGACATATTGCGCAAATGAACATGGGGTATTTGCTCCACCCTCATGGTGACCCTCGAATCGCTGGATTTGAAGACAATTCTGACCGCGTTAACGGCGTGGCAGATCGTTCAAAAGGGTTTATCTGGAGATTGCAGGGAGAGGGATACGACTTGCCGGAAAACGATACAGGCGCGTTATTTGGCCGACCTGAAGTAGCACTTGCCACATTGTCCACCTGGGAAAGTTATGAAGATTTTGAGCACTTTGTTCACAAGACCATTCATGGTCAATTTATTGATCGCAGGGCTGAGTGGTTTGAGCATGTAAATGCTCCAAGCTATGTAATCTGGCCAATTGAGAGTGGCCACATTCCATGCCTCACTGAAGGAAAAACCAAACTGCTTCGGCTAATAGCTGACGGACCAAGCCCTGAAGCCTATAATTTTGGAACCGGGAAAAGCTTGTCCGGTTAGTCCGCATGGCGGACCTATCGGTCGGCCTACCGCCCCGTCTCCACCCGCCGCCGCATCACGACCTCCCCCGACCCGGCTCCGTTCGCCCCTGCCGCAATGCGCGCGATGGCTTGCGACAACGGCTCGTAAGCCACCGCCATGTGGTGCGCGTTGGCGTGCAGCAGCGTGTCGGCGTTGGACATGAACCCGACGTGGCCCGCCCAGAAGATCAGGTCGCCGCGTTTGAGGGGCTCGTCGGGGTGCAATTCGCGCCCGACGCCGTGTTGCTGATCGCTGTCGCGCGGACAGTCGATCCCGCAGGCCACGAGGGCCTGCTGGACAAGACCCGAGCAGTCGATGCCCCAGCGGGAACAGCCGCCCCAAAGGTAGGGCGTGCCGAGGAACATATCGGCCACACCCACGGGGTCGGAAAACCGGGCGCGCAGGCGTTGCAGGTGCGACGTCGGCACGAAATGTCCGGTCGAGACCTTTTGGAAGTCCCCCAGATCGGAGGTCACGCGCACGTGGCTGCCGAAGAAGATCGCGACCTCCGGCGGGGCCTTGAGGCGGGCCTTGGGATAGAGGTGCGTGGCGGGGGCAGCGACCCAATGGGTGGCGGCGTCCTGACGGGCAAGCGCGGCGGACAGCACGTAGCCGCAATAGCCGTCCCGCAAACTCTGGCCGAAGGCATAGCCGTCGCGTTCGTCGATTACCCGGAACGCCTCACCGAAAAGCAGTTGGCTGGCCCGGTCGCCGCGTGGTGCGTCCGACAAGTTGACCAGTGGTTGCTGCACCGTGCGGATCGTGCCCTTGACGTAGCGCGTCGCCTCGACGGAGCCGCGCAACTCATGTGCTGCGGCATAGCCGTTGGCAGGCGTCGTCCGGGGGTCGAGGTTGCTCACGCGGTGGCCTCCAGATCGAGAACCCCGGGCAGAGCATCGAGAATGGCCCGAGCGCCCATTCCGACGCCGCCCTTCGGTCGGCCGGGCGCGGCCGTCGGATTCCAGCCGTAGATGTCGAAATGTACAAAACGGGGTGAATTCGGGACGAAACGATCAAGGAACAGGGCCGCCGTGACCGACCCGGCGAACCCGCCCGAGGGCGCATTGTCGAGGTCCGCGATCCCCGGCTCGATCATGCCTTCGTAGGGCCGGTGGAACGGCATCCGCCAGAGCGGATCGCGCACCCGCCTGCCGGCCTGCGCCAGCGCCATCGCGAGCGCATCGTCGTCGGTGTAGAACGGGGCAAGGTCCGGACCGACGGCGACCCGCGCGGCACCGGTCAGGGTCGCCATGCAGATCGTGATGTCCGCCGGGGTTTCATCGGCCAGCGCCAGCGCGTCGGCCAGCACGAGGCGGCCTTCGGCGTCGGTGTTGTTGATCTCGACGGTCAGCCCGTTGCGCGCGGTCAGGATGTCGCCGGGGCGGAAGGCGTTGCCAGCGACGGAATTCTCGACCGCCGGGATCAGAACGCGCAGCCGCAGCGGCAACTTCAGGGCCATGATCATCGACGCCAGACCCAGCACCGTTGCGGCCCCGCCCATGTCTTTCTTCATCAACCCCATCGACGCGCCCGGCTTGAGGTTCAGGCCACCGGTGTCGAAGCAGACGCCCTTGCCGACCAGTGTCAGCGCAGGCCCGGTCTCACCCCATGTCAGGTCCAGCAGGCGCGGCGGGCGTGTCGACGCCCGGCCGACCGCATGGATCATCGGGAAATTCTCGGCCAGGAGCGCGTCTCCCGTGGTCACGTGCAGCCGCGCGCCGTGCCGGTCGGCCAGGTCCCGGACGGCGGTTTCAAGATCCTCGGGCCCCATGTCGGCGGCGGGGGTGTTGATCAGGTCGCGCGTCAGCGCCTCTCCTGCGGCGATCGCTTCCAGCGCGGCCGCGTCGACGCCGCGCGGCACCTTCAGTTTCGGCGCTTCCGTCGCCTTGCCCGCATAGCGCGTGAAGGAATAGCCCGCGAGCAGCCAGCCGAGCGCCGCTTCCTCCCGCGCGTTCTGCGTCAGGTCGCCGTCGAGCGCATAGGTGCCAGACCCGAGTGCCGTGGCGGCCCGCGCGAAGAGGAAGCGACCACGCGCATGATCCTTCGTGTCTCCCCAGCCGAACAGCACGCGCGCGACGGACATGTCGGGTGCGGGAAGGCGCAGGACCTGTCCGGCCTTGCCGCGAAAATCGTTGGCCATGATCCAGTCCCGCACCGGCTCATCCTGGTCTTCCAGCCAGGCGTCGAAGTCGGTGCTGCCGACGATCCGTATCGGAATGGCACGATCGTCTGGGGCGGCGAAACTGGCGGTCATGGCGGCACTCTGCATGGGGCGGGTCGGCGCCCGCCACACTAGCTACCAAACCCGTGGCCGCAAGGCCCGCGGCCGTTCAAGCCACGGTGTGATGCCGGACGGTCCATTGCGCGATGGTCTCGGGATGTCCGAGCCTCAGCATCCGGGACGCGCAGGCGGCGAGAGCGGCATCGTTCCGGGTGACGAGGCAGTCCTGCACCGCCTCGACGGCGTGGCCGAGCGTGCGCATCCCGATATGATCCGCAAGCCTGAGCAGGTCGCGGCAGGTTCGCCCGAGACCCGGGTACTCGCCCGAGTCGACCTGCAGACCCGCGAGGACCAGAAGATCCTCCACCTGTCCGAGGGCAGCGGCGATCACCGCTTCGGTGCGCGTCCCGTGGCGCGCGCACAGATCAGCCAGAACGTCGTGGTCGAACTCGATGATCTCGTTGAAGTTCAGGTTGATAAGCGTCATCTTGTTCCTTGCGACTTGTCTGGGCCCCCACGGCTTGGGGTCAAGGTCATCCCGCTTCGGGGCAAAACCATGACCTCCGCCGGGCCGCTTGTCGGAGAAATCCCTCGAATTGCATCAAACGGCTCCGTAAAAGGGCCCTCGACCCGCAAGACAATGATCCCGGAAAGCTCAAATCATGAGACAAGCGAAGCCGCTGCCCAAATCCCTGATCCAGCGCTATCACGGATGGAAGGCCACGACCTTTGCGGAGAACGCAGCGTGGTACCGCAGGCTTGCGGAGGACGGCCAGCGTCCGCGTGCCATGGTGATAAGCTGCTGTGACAGCCGCGTGCATGTCACGTCGATTTTCGGGGCGGAGCAGGGGGAATTCTTCATCCACCGCAACATCGCGAACCTTGTTCCGCCTTATGAGCCTGACGGCCTGAAGCATGGCACGTCCGCGGCGATCGAATATGCGGTGCAGGTTCTGCACGTCGCGCAGATCATCGTGCTCGGGCATTCGGAATGCGGCGGTGTGCGCGGCTGCGAGCAGATGTGTTCCGGCCATGCCCCCGATCTTGAACGGCCGGAAAGTTTCGTCGGACGGTGGATGGACATGCTCCGCCCCGGCTGGGAGGCCGTGAAGGAGATCGAACCTGCGGCGGACCGGCTGGAGGCGCTCGAGAAACAGGCGGTCCTGATTTCGCTCGACAACCTGATGACCTTCCCCTTCGTCGCCGACGCGGTCGAGACCGGCGACCTCGCGATGCACGGCCTCTGGAACGACATCACCCAAGGGGAATTGCAGATCTACGACGCGGCGACCGACAGGTTTTCACCACTTTGACGATACGTCGGACGGTCGGTGCGCCGCCGTCCGTCACGGTCGCCAGATCAGGGTCTGTTCCTGTGGCCATTGCATCCCGATTGCGATCCGCACCTCGGTCTCTCCGTCCGCGGGAACCTCGAGATCCCACCGCGCGACACCGCGCCGGTCGTCCACGTCCCGGGCATCCGGCTCGGGCGTCATGCGCAGCGATACCTCAAGATCCTCCTGCTCCGAATAGGGCAGGGCGAAGAGCGTCTCGACGGTTTCCGGCGCGTCGGACAGGTTTCGCACACGAAACACCATGTCCTGTTGCCGGGTGCCGCTGGCGACGAAGAGACCGCGATCGCCGGTCTCATTCTCCAGAAGCGCGAATTCGAGGCGCAGGTGCTGGACCGGTCCGAAGGCCAGTTCAGTCGTGTCGCCCGCCGCGAGGAACGGCAGCGATGTCTCGCCGATCCGGCTGCCCTCGCGGCTGATCGTGGCCGGCCCCGGCAACAGCGGCTCTCCGGTCGAATTGGTCACCTCCGCCATCCGGAACGCCGTTTCATCGGTCCTCGGGGACGCGCGGTTGAAGGTGCGGGCGTCCAGGGTGAGCGTGTCGAGGGCCAGCACGATCTGGTCCTGCTGCACCGGCAGCGTGACGGGTGTGGGATAGGCATAGGTCACAACCGGGCCGTCGAAGCTGGCGACGAGTTTGGCACCGACAGCCGAATCTTCCATGACGGCCATGCCCTCCGGGCTGGCGGGGGACAGCGCGCGCTCCGTCCTTGCGCCCGAGTAGTCTGAAAGCCGCGCGTTTTCCGCGAGATTTACAATCTGCGCGGGAGTCGGGGTCACCGGCTGCGGCGCGGTCTGCGCGAACGGGTCCGCCGTCGACAAGGTCAGCGCCACCTGCGCGAAGGGCAGCCCGGTATCCTGACGGATCGCCACCTTGCGGTCGAGCGTCACGGCCCCGTCCACGCCGAGGTCCGCATCATAAAGGGTGGACCAGCCACCACCGAAGCTGAAGCTTTCGAGGGTCAGCGTCACCGCGCCCGCCACGGGTACCTCGACGCCCACTGCGATCAGGCTGACGGGACCGAGGCGCGCGCCCGTGGCATCGAGGTCGCGGCTGGCCTGCTGCG
>JBARXR010000450.1:0-2669 GCA_049647445.1 Jannaschia sp.
GGGATGGGGCATGTCAACGATTTACGGCAACTGGCGTCGTGGGACTGGCATCCTGAACAACGAACTGTATCTCGGGCGCCTGATCTGGAACCGGCAGCGCTTTATCAAAGATCCTGACACCGGCAAACGCCAAGCCCGGATGAACCCGCCGGAGGCATGGATCACCGAAGACGTACCAGGCCTCCGTATCATCCCGGATGACCTCTGGCAGCGCGTCAAGGCGCGGCAGAGGTCCACCCGCAGCGAAGTCATCAGCAACGGCGTGATCCATTCCGAACGCGCCCGTCGTCCCAAGCATCTGTTTTCCGGTCTTTTGACCTGCGGCCACTGCGGCGGCGGTTTCACAGTTGTCGGCAAGGCCTATTACGGCTGCGCGAATGCGCGCAACAAAGGAACTTGCGACAACCGTATGACTATAACCCGGACTGATCTGGAGGCACGCGTTCTCGGGGGCCTCAAGGATCAGCTCTTACACCCCGACCTGATTGCCGAATTCGCCCGCGCATATCAGGAAGAGTTCAATCGTTTGGCCGGTACAGTCAAGCAGGATCGCGCCAAAGCCGAGCGCGACCTTGCCACAGTCACACGACAGATCGACAAGATTGTGGAAGCCATCGCCGAAGGCATGTTTCATCCAAGCATGAAGGCGAAGATGGACGATCTTGAAGCGCGCAAAGCCGCGCTGGACGACGAGACTAAAGCGACGTCCTTCGAAGAGCCTATACTTCTGCATCCGGGCCTGGCTGACGTGTATCGTGGTAAGGTCGCCAAGCTCGCGGAGGCTTTGAACGCTCCGAATACCAAGTCGGAAGCCGCCGAAATTCTCCGCAGCCTCCTATCGGATATCCGCCTGACGCCAGACGGCGGGAAAATGTGCATTGAGCTGGTGGGCGAGCTGGCTGGGCTTTTGACGCTGGGCAAAAACAAGAACGCCCGCAGCACTGCGGCTGCGGGCGGTTCTGTAACAATGGTTGCGGGAGTAGGATTTGAACCTACGACCTTCAGGTTATGAGCCTGACGAGCTACCGGGCTGCTCCATCCCGCGCCAGTTCGGTCGGTTTAATTGATGTTGCCGGGAACAGCAAGCGAATAGCAGTAGTTTTTTATGAGGTTTGCAAACTAATTTTCATTAAGATTCGTGTATTCACCTGACGTGCCCCCAGATTTCCAGACGCTTTGTTTGCTAATTTTGGAACCAAGGAGAGACGGACATGAACAAGGGAATACGGTTTACGGACGAGTTCAAGCAGGACGCTGTAGCGCAGGTTGTTGATCGTGGTTACGCGGTCAGCGAAGTCGCCGAGCGGTTGGGGATCAGCACCAAGTCACTGTACACATGGAAGGCTCAGTTTGCGAAGTCACCACGCGTGCGATCGGAAGTTGTCGAACAAGCTGCTGAGATTAAACGGCTGAAGCGGGAACTGGCGCGCGTCACCGAGGAGCGCACAATCCTGAAAAAGGCGACCGCATACTTCGCGCGCGAGTCTCAGTGAAGTATGAGTTCATTGAGGCTCACCGGGCAGAGTTTTCTGTGCGTTCAATGTGCCGCGTCCTGATGGTTCATTTCAGCGGTTTCCATGCATGGGTTAAGGAACCGTTAAGCCTGCGTGCGCTAGAAGATGCGCGCCAGACAGAGTTGATCCAAAGGCGTGGACTGACAGCGGCAAGGTCTACGGATATCGAAAGCTGACCGATGACCTGCGCGATTGTGGCGAGACCTGCTCAGAGAACCGTGTCGCACGTTTGGCCAGTCTTGCAGGGATCATGGCACAATTCGGTTATAAACGACGCCCTGGTCGCTATGGCGGCAAGCCAGCGGTCGTCGCTGACAACACCTTGGATCGCCAGTTTGAAGTGAATGCGCCCGATCGCGTCTGGGTGACAGATATCACATAATCAGGACCCACGAGGGCTGGTCATATCTGGCTGTTGTAATCGATCTGTTCTCACGGCGTGTCGTTGGATGGTCAATGCAGTCACGCATGACCACCGATCTCGCTTTGCAAGCATTGTTAGCTGCTGTTTGGCGACGCAAACCAAAGCAGAAAGTACTGATCCACTCCCCCTCTCGTGCATGTAAACATGCACTGCCGCCAGTGGATCAAGGTTCCCAGTTCACCAGCACGGACTGGCAATCGCTTCTCAGCAAACACAACCTGGATGCCAGCATGAACCGCCGTGGGAACTGTCATGACAACGCAGTCGCAGAAAGCTTCTTCCACCTATTGAAGCGCGAACGGATCAGGCGGCAGAGCTGCCTGACACGCGACGCAGCCAGGCAGGACGTGTTCGACTACGTCGAAATGTTCTGCAACCCGACACGCAAACACAAAAAAATGGCATGCTGTCGCCGGTTGACGATGAAGTGAAACAACAGAAAATAAACGAGGCAGGCGTCTAGGAAACTAGGGGCACCTCAAATCGCTGTTCTTTATCCAAAGCGTTTTTTCGTTGTCGATCTTCGCCTGCGTCGCTCTGGATGAGGGTAAGCCTCCGGGGGCGGCCGTCTGAACTTAGGTTGGCTCCGATGGTAAGTCCGACGTTATGTCCGACTTTGTCACCCGCCCTCAAATCGAAGTTCTGTCTGCTGCTGATGGTGAACGCCGTCGGTCTTGGTCGGATGATGACAAACTGCGCATTGTGGAGGAGAGCTTTATCGGCCACCGTCA
>JBARXR010000451.1:0-4351 GCA_049647445.1 Jannaschia sp.
GGCCGAGCGTCTTGCCGCCGCTGCCGCGACTCTGCCTGCCCTGCGCGACGCGCTGGCGGCCTATCCTTATTGCGACCTGCGGCTCGGGGCGAAATCGCTGGTGTTCGCGGACGGCAATCCCGAGGCGCGCGTGATGATCATCGGCGAGGCGCCCGGCCGCGACGAGGATCGCGAGGGGCGGCCCTTCGTGGGCCAGGCCGGACAGCTTCTGGACAGGATGCTTGCAGCCATCGGAATGGCGCGCGATGCCACGGTGGCGCAGGATGCCGTCTACATCACGAACATTCTGCCGTGGCGGCCGCCGTCGAACCGCGACCCGGAGCCGGGCGAAGTCGCAATGATGTTGCCGTTCCTGCGCCGCCACGTCGCGTTGGCCGCGCCCGACCTGCTGGTCTGCATGGGCAATCACGCCTGCGGCGCGGTGCTCAACAAGCGCGGCATCACCCGGCTGCGTGGCCAATGGGCGGAAGGGTTCGGCCTTCCGGTCCTGCCGATGCTGCATCCCGCCTACCTGCTGCGCCAACCCGCCGCCAAGCGCGAGGCCTGGGCCGATCTTCTGTCGCTGCGGGCGCGACTCGACTAGACCCGTCTTCCTCTGGCTATAAATACCTCGGGGAGCGCGAGGGGCCGGCCCCTCACTTCCGCCCTCACCGAAAGGACCGACCATGACCTACGAGCCGCCTAAAGTCTGGCAGAACACCGCATCCGGCGGCAGGTTCGCCTCCATCAACCGCCCCGTGGCCGGGCCGACCCACGACAAGGAGCTTCCAGTCGGAGACCATCCTTATCAACTCTATTCCCTTGCCACGCCCAACGGGGTGAAGGTCACGATGCTGTTCGAGGAACTGCTGGAGGCGGGGCACGCGGCGGACTACGATGCCTGGCTGATCGATATCGGCGAAGGCGACCAGTTCGGGTCCGGCTTCGTGGCGGTGAATCCGAACTCCAAGATCCCGGCCCTGATGGACCGCTCGGGCGACACGCCCGTGCGTCTGTTCGAAAGTGCCGCGATGATGCTGCATCTGGCCGAAAAATTCCGGGCTTTCCTTGGGGACGATCGACCGGAGATGCTGTCGTGGCTGTTCTGGCAGATGGGGTCCGCGCCGTTCCTCGGCGGCGGTTTCGGCCATTTCTATGCCTATGCACCCGAGAAATACGAATACCCGATCAATCGCTACGCGATGGAGGCCAAGCGCCAGCTGGACGTGCTGGACCGGCGTCTGGCCGACGTGCCCTTCGTGGCAGGCCAGACCTATACCATCGCCGATATGGCGATCTGGGCATGGTACGGGCAACTGGTCCTCGGACGGCTCTACGATGCAGCGGAGTTCCTCGACGTGGCATCCTACCGGAATGTCATGGGCTGGGCCGAAAAGATCGACGCGCGACCCGCGACACGGCGCGGGCGGATGGTGAACCGGACCTTCGGCGAGGACGAGAGCCTGAAGCTGCCGGAACGTCATTCGGCGACGGACTTCGACAAGGTTTCAGCGGGCTGACGCCCGCTGATCCGCAGGGGAGCTCCGCCCCCCTGACCCCCCGAGGTATTTTCAGTCAGAAGAAGAGAACCCCCATGTCCGACCGCGCCTTCCTGCCCTGCCGCATCGCGGTGCTCACGGTGTCGGACACGCGCACGCCCGAGGACGACCGCTCCGGCGATACGCTGGTGGAGCGTCTTTCGGCCGCCGGGCATGTGCTGGCCGACCGGGCGATCACGCCGGACGACCGCGCCGGGATCGGCGAACATCTGACGCGCTGGATCGGAGAGGAGGGGATCGACGTGATCCTGACCACCGGCGGTACCGGCCTGACCGGGCGGGACGTGACGGTGGAGGCGCATCGGGACGTCTATGACAAGGAGATCGACGCCTTCGGGGTCATGTTCACCATCGTATCCATGAAAAAGATCGGGACCTCGGCGGTCCAGTCGCGGGCCTGCGCGGGCGTGGCAAGAGGAACCTATCTGTTCGCCCTGCCCGGCTCGCCCTCGGCCTGCCGCGATGCCTGGGACGAGATTCTGATGCACCAACTCGATTATCGTCACAAACCCTGCAACTTCGTCGAGATCATGCCCCGTCTGGAGGAGCATCAGCGGCGGAAATGACCGGTCTGCCGGGTTGTCACCGGCCAATATTTCGACTATTCGCGAAATATGGAAATGCAAAACGCGATCGTCACTCTTCAGGCCTTGGCCCATCCGGACCGGATGCGTCTCTTCCGTCTGCTCGTGCGGCACCATCCCGCCGCCCTGCGCACCGGCGAGATCGGCACGATCCTGGGGCAGGCCCCGTCCACCCTTTCCGGCCATCTGGCCGCACTCCATCGGGCGGGCCTGTGCGTTCAACGGCGGGACGGTCGCAGCATTCTCTACTCCCTGAACCCGGTCGGCACCGGTGACCTGATCCGCTACCTCGTGGCGGATTGCTGTCGCGGGCGGCCCGATCTCTGCGATCTCACCCTCGACGCGAAAGAACCCGCCATGACCGACAGACCCTTCAACGTCTTGTTCATCTGTTCCGGCAATTCCGCCCGTTCGATCTTTGCCGAGGCTATCCTCGATCGGCTGGGAGAGGGGCGGTTCGTCGCCTATTCTGCCGGTTTCGCGCCGCAAAGCGCCCTGAACCCCTTCGCCGTCAGGATGCTTGGCGAGAAGGGCCACGACATTGCGGGCCTGCGCTCCAAGCACATCTCCGAGTTTCAGGGCAAGGACGCGCCCGTGATGGATTTCGTCTTCACGGTCTGCGACACCGCCGCGAACGAGGACTGTCCGGCCTGGCACGGCCAGCCCGTGACCGCCCATTGGGGCATGCCCGATCCCGCCCGCGCCACCGGAACGGACGCCGAGCGGTCGCTGGCCTTTCAGGAAGCCTATCGGACGTTGCTCAATCGCATCCGGGCCTTCTCGGCGCTGCGGATCGAAGACCTGTCCCGGTTGTCGTTGCAGGCACGTCTCGACGAGATCGGTCAGGACCACGCTGCGGCGACCCACTGAAAAAATCCGGGCGCGGAGCGACGGAACCGACGCACAAGAGCGTGAAGGCATTGGATGGACCGCGATTCGGTCTTAATTCAAGGGTCAACAGCCACGGGCGGTCGGGTTCTCCATGCGTTTTGTCGGTCGAAGTCTTGTCGCCCTGTTTCTTGCCGCCTTGACCGCGGGCCTGCTTGGATGGGCCGTACAGATCACGGTTTCCGCCGTCGCGACCCTGGAGGAGGACGAGCCGGGGGGGCGCACGGCCCGCGAGCGGGTGCTTGCGGCAAACGTCGTCACCGCCGAAGCCGAACGAATTGCGCCGATCCTGACCGCCTTCGGCGAAGTGCAGGCGCGAAGCGTCCTGGAATTGCGCGCGCCGGTCGCGGGCCGGGTGGTCGAACTGGCCGACGGGTTCGAGGAAGGCGGTTCGGTCACGGAAGGCCAGGTGCTGCTGCGGATCGATCCTGCCGACGCGGAATCGGCACTGGCCGTGGCGCGCGCCGACCTGTCCGGGGCGGAGGCCGAAGCGCGGGACGCGGCCCGCAACCTCGATCTCGCCAGAGCCGAACTGGCGGGGGCAGAGGCGCAGCGAGACCTCCAGACGTTGGCCCTGCAACGCCAGATCGACCTGACGGCGCGGGGGGTCGGCGCCGCCGCGGCCCGCGAGGCCGCCGAACTGGCGCTGGCAAATGCCGAACAGACGATCCTGACGCGGCGAGGCGCAATCGCTCAGGCCGAGACGCGGGTGGACAGCGCCGCCCTTGCGATCGACCGTGCGCGGATCGCGCTGGCGCAGGCCGAAAGGAACGTGGCCGACCGGACACTGACAGCCGCCTTCACCGGACAGGTGTCGGACGTGTCGGTGTTGCGTGGCGGCCTTGTCGGCGCGAACGAACAGGTTGCCACGCTGATCGACCCTGCGGACCTCGAGGTGGCGTTCCGCCTGTCGGCCAGCGAACATGCGCGCCTGCTCGATGGCGCGGGCAACCTCGTGGGCGCCGAGATCACGGCGGTGCTCGACGTCCTCGGTCTCGACATCGAGACGCGGGGCCGGATCACGCGTGAGGCCTCCGCCGTGGGCGAGGGCCTGACCGGGCGGCTGGTCTTTGCCCGTCTGGACGGCGCGCGTGGTTTCCGCCCCGGAGATTTCGTCCGCGTCACCGTCGAGGAACCGGCCCTCGACCGTGCCATACGTCTGCCGGCGACGGCGCTTTCGGCCCAGAACCGCGTGCTTGTCCTGGGCGAGGAGGACCGGCTGGACGAGATCGCGATCACGCTGCTGCGCCGTCAGGGGGACGACGTGCTGGTCCGGGGTGACATCGCGGGACGTGACGTGGTGGCGGAGCGCACGCCGGTGCTGGGCGCAGGGATCAGGAT
>JBARXR010000452.1:0-7250 GCA_049647445.1 Jannaschia sp.
ACGGATCCGTCGCCATGTCGGATGACGCGCCGAACCTCCCATGGCCCGGCAAGGTCGTCCGGCAGCCTCGGGATCATGCCGCCAGAAGCGCCCAGAGCGCGTGGCCGCAAAACACCGTCAGCGCGCAGAAAACGGCGAAACTGCCCAGGTCCTTGGCGTGCTTGGCATAGTCGCTGATTTCCGGCGAGGTGCGATCGACCACAAGTTCGATCGCCGTGTTCAGCGCCTCGACCCCCAGGCCCACGGCAAACAGCGCACCCATGATCGCCCAGTGCAGGACACTCACCCCCGTCAGCGCGAACAGGACGACGGTGACCGCGCCCATCACGACCTGCAGTCGCGCGGCCCGCTGCTCCATCAGAAAGGCCGCGCCTGCCATCGAATAGCCGAACGCGGCGATGGTATGGGCAACGGCGTTCTTGTCGCCCTTCGGCGGGGGGGCGTGCGCCGTCATCGCGCCGTCCCCGCTGTCGACCGCCGTCTCCACGCACTCTGTCCCATGTCCACTTCCTTGCAGCCGTTGCCGCCGCATCCTAAGACGCGCGCAACGTCCCCGAAAGGTCCCGCGCCATGATCCCCCGCTATTCCCGTCCCGAAATGGTGAACGTCTGGTCGCCGGAAACCAAATTCCGCATCTGGTTCGAGATCGAAGCCCACGCCTGCGACGCGATGGCCGACCTGGGCGTGATCCCGCGCGCCAACGCGGAGGCCGTCTGGAAGGCCAGGGATGTGGAGTTCGACGTGGCCCGCATCGACGAGATCGAGGCGGTCACCAAACATGACGTGATCGCCTTCCTGACCCATCTGGCCGAGCACGTGGGCAGCGACGAGGCGCGGTTCGTCCATCAGGGGATGACATCGTCGGACGTGCTCGACACCTGCTTCAACGTCCAGCTCGTGCGCGCTGCCGACATCCTGATCGCCGATATGGAGGGGTTGCTTGCCGCCCTGAAACGGCGTGCGCTGGAACACAAGGACACGCTGCGCGTCGGGCGGTCCCACGGCATCCACGCCGAACCCACCACCATGGGCCTGACCTTCGCGCGCTTCTATGCCGAGATGGACCGCAACCTGAAGCGCCTGCGCGTGGCCAAGGACGAGATCGCCACCGGCGCGATTTCCGGCGCGGTCGGCACGTTCGCCAACGTGGATCCCCGCGTCGAGGAACATGTCTGCGCCAAGCTGGGCCTCGTGCCCGAGCCGATCAGCACGCAAGTCATTCCCCGCGACCGTCACGCGGCGTTCTTCGCCACGCTCGGCGTGGTCGGCAGCAGCATCGAGAACGTCTCCACCGAAATCCGCCACATGCAGCGCACCGAAGTCCTTGAGGGGGCGGAGTTCTTCTCGATGGGACAAAAGGGCTCGTCCGCGATGCCGCACAAGAAAAACCCCGTCCTGACCGAGAACCTGACCGGCCTCGCCCGCCTCGTGCGGATGGCCGTCATTCCGGCGATGGAGAACGTCACCCTCTGGCATGAGCGCGACATCTCGCACTCCTCGGTAGAGCGGAACATCGGCCCCGACACCTGCATCACGCTCGACTTCGCCCTCTCGCGCCTGACCGGCGTCATCGACAAGATGCTGATCTTTCCGGACAACATGCTGGAAAACATGAACCGGTTTCCGGGCCTCGTGATGTCGCAACGTGTCCTGCTGGCCCTGACCCAGGCGGGCGTCAGCCGCGAAGACGCCTATACGATGGTGCAGCGCAACGCGCTCAAGGTCTGGGAACACCAGACCGACTTCCGCGAGGAATTGCTGGCCGACGCCGATGTGGTCGCGGCCCTCGGCGTCCCGGGGATCGAGGAAAAATTCGACATGGCCTATCATACCAAGCACGTGGACACGATCTTCCGGCGCGTGTTCGGCTAAGCGAAAGCGGCCCCCGATCCGCACCAGACCCCGAAAACGCAGGGAAACACCGTTGTTTTCGCGTGACCTTTCGACAAGTCGCCCCATCTTCGTGACGTGACCGGGGTCGGCGCCGCATCGGAAACGCGGTGCATGGGCCCGGTCGTGAGCCGGGCCGCGCAGGCCCTGAGAATGTCGGGATGCCTAGCGCCCCGACGAGGACAGCTACCGAAAGGCCGTCTTGATGCACCCGAAATTGCCCCTTGCGGCGCAGGATCACCCTGCGGCCCACCTCTATGCCCGTGAAGTCGCCGACGGCACCCTGTCGCGACGTGAATTCCTGACCCGCGCCACCTCGCTCGGGCTGACCGCCGCAGGCGCCTATGGCCTGATCGGGCTGAAGACCCCGGCCCGCGCGGCGGCCCACATGCAGGATGGCGGAACGCTGCGCATCGAAAGCATCGTCCGCGCCCTCAAGGATCCGCGCACCTACGACTGGCCGCAGATGTCGAACTTCAGCCGCGGCTGGCTTGAATATCTCGTCGAATACCAGATCGACGGCTCGATCACCGGCATGCTGCTCGACCGCTGGTCCGTGAACGAGGATGCCACCGTCTATGCCCTGAGCGTCCGGCCCGGGGTGACATGGAACGACGGCACGCCCTTCACCGCCGAGGACGTCGCCTTCAACGTCGCGCGCTGGTGCGAGACCGGCGTGGACGGCAATTCGATGGCCAGCCGCATGACCGCCCTGATCGACCCGGACACCGGCGCCGCCCGCGAGGGCGCGATCACCGTTCTGGACGATTTGACCGTCCGCCTGACGCTGACCACGCCCGATATCACCCTGATCGCCAGTTTTTCGGACTACCCGGCCGCCATCGTGCCGCAGGGTTTCGACGGCGACCCGATGACGGCGAAAGGCACCGGCCCGTTCCTGCCCGAGTCGCTCGACGTCGGGATCAAGGCCGTCCTGGTGCGCAACGACGATCATGACTGGTGGGGCGCCGACGTGTTCGGACCTGTCGCGCTGGAGCGGATCGAATACATCGACTACGGCCCCGACAAGGGCTCCGTCACCGCTGCGGCGGATGCCGACGAGGTCGACATGATCTACGAGACCCTCGGGGATTTCATCGAGATCATGGATGCCATCGGCTGGACCAGGTCGGAAGCGATCACCGCCAACACCCTCGTGATCCGCGCCAACCAGCAGGCAGAGGTGGACGGCGCCACGCCCTATGCCGACGTCCGGGTGCGCCGCGCACTTGCCCTTGCGGTCAGCAACGAGATCGCCCTCGAGATCGGATACTCCGGTCTCGGCGTCGTCGCCGAGAACCACCATGTCTGCCCGCTGCATCCGGAATATGCGGTGCTGCCCGCGCCCGTCCACGACCCCGCCGCCGCGCGCGCCCTTCTCGAGGAAGCGGGGATGGCGGATCACACGTTCGACCTCGTGTCCATCGACGACGACTGGCGGCGCAACACCACCGATGCGGTCGCGGCGCAATTGCGCGATGCGGGCCTGAACGTGACGCGGACGGTCCTGCCCGGTGCCACGTTCTGGAACGACTGGACCAAGTATCCGCTCTCCACGACCGACTGGGCACAGCGCCCGCTCGGGGTTCAGGTGCTGGCACTGGCCTATCGCTCGGGCGAGCCGTGGAATGAAAGCGGGTTCTCGAACCCGGCGTTCGACGCCGCCCTGACCGAAGCCCTGGCCATCGCTGACGCCGACACCCGGCGCGAGGTCATGGCCCGCATCCAGACCATCCTCCAGGACGAGGGCGTCGTGATCCAGCCCTATTGGCGCTCGACCTATCGCCACCACAAGGACGGGGTTCTGGGCGCGGAAATGCATCCGACGTTCGAAATTCATGCCTACAAATTGGGCTGGGCCGCCTGACCGGCGCCCTGCGACAACTTGTGATTTGGTCGAAACGGACGCTCAGGCTACCGTTGCGTCACCCAAGTCCAACAACGGAGACGACGATGACCAAGTTGAAGGCCCTTCTCGCCACCGCCGCCCTCGTGGCCACGCCCGGCCTCGCGGTCGCGCAGGGGTGCGACTACGTCAAGCAGCAGCAGGCGATGACCTGCGCACCCGGCAACAGCTTCGATGCGACCGCGGGCGTCTGCACGCCGGATGCTACGGGCTGACACACCCGACCGGGGCCCTGGTCGAAAGATCGGGGCCTCGTCACGGCTGCAAGGGACTTCCAATGGGTCGCATCGCGCTATTCACCCTGCTTCTGCTGCCCTCCTCGGGACAGGCGCAACATGCCGACTGCGTGATCCGGGACGATCCGCACATGACCTGCACGGCAGGCACCGCATGGGATGCCGAGATCGCCGGTTGCATGCCCGTCGTCAGCGGCTGAGACGCGCGCGCCCCGCGACATAGACCTGCGCCACGGCGCGGTCATCACCCATCATGATCGTCGGAAAAATCGCTTCCCAGATCGTCGCGGCACGCGCCGCGCGCTGCGCGATCCCGGCGGTCGAGGCAAGATCGAGAACCACCAGGTCCGCGTCCGACCCGGCTGCCAGGGTGCCGATCCGGTCCGACGCATGAAGCGCGCGGGCCGATCCTTCCGTCGCCAGCCACAAAAGCTGCGCCGGATGCAGCGCCACGCCCCGCAGTTGCGCGACCTCATAGGCTGCCGCCATCGTGCGCAGCATCGAAAAGTCCGACCCACCGCCAGTGTCTGTCGCCAGCCCGACGCGCATCCGCGCCGTCAATCTCATGTCGAACAGCCCCGACCCGATGAACGTGTTGGATGTCGGGCAATGCACCACCGCCGCGCCGACCTCGGCAAGCCGGTCCACCTCCCGCGCTTCCAGATGGATCGCATGCCCGTAAAGGCCCCGTTCCCCCAGCAGGCCATGCGCCTCGTAGGTATCGAGATAGTCGCGGGCTTCGGGAAAAAGATCGCGCACCCAGGCGATCTCGTCACGCTGTTCGGACAGGTGCGTCTGCATCAGGCAATCGGGGTGTTCGGCCCAGAGCGCGCCGAGCGCATCCAGCTGTTCGGGCGTCGAGGTGGGCGAAAACCGAGGCGTGATGACATACCGCGCGCGCCCCGCGCCGTGCCATTTCGCCAAAAGTGCGCGGCTGTCGTCATAGGCTGACCGGGCCGTGTCGCGCAGGTCGTCCGGTGCATTGCGGTCCATGCAGGTCTTGCCCGCCCAGACCGCCATGCCCCGCGCCGCCGCCGCTTCGAAAAAGGCATCCACACTGGCTGGATGGATGGTGCAGTAACTTGCGACGGACGTGGTTCCATGCGCCAGCGCAAGGTCCAGGTACCGGCCCGCGATCTCTGCGGCATGGACCGGGTCGCCGAACCGCGCCTCCTCCGGGAAGGTATAGGTGTTCAGCCAGTCGATCAGACGCTTGCCCCAGGACGCGATGATGGCGGTCTGCGGGTAATGGACATGGGCATCCACGAACCCCGGCAGGATCAGCCCCCCGCCATGGTCGATTTCCAGGGCCCCGGGATGGGCGGCGCGCAATGCCTCGACCGGCCCGTGCTGCACGATCCGTCCCTCCGCCACCGCGACCGCGCCCCGCGCGACGTGGTGCGCCGCCGTATCCGGCGACGTCGAGAAAGGATCGGCGGAAAAAGCCAGAAGCTGGCCCAGGATCAGCGTTGTCATGCCCTTGACCTAGCCCGCCGCGCAAATCGCCGCTACCCCTTCGCGGGCGCGCAGGCTATGCCGGGTCCAATCCCGCCATCGGAGCCCTGCAATGTCCGAGCCGACCCAAGACCCGCGCGACGAGGACGTCCTGACCCTCGAGGATCGCCCCGAGGACGATGCGGTGGAAGACGAGATCGACCTCGACGATTCCCGCGTCTCCGCCGTCCGCGAGGCGCTCTATGAGCGGGACCAGACGGCCCTCGACGACCTGCTGGAACCCCTGCACGGCGCCGACATCGCCGACCTTCTGGAACAGATTTCATCGGGCGAACGCGCGACGCTGATCGAATTGTGGGAAGGCCACATCGACGGTGAGATCCTGTCGGAACTCGACCAGTCGCTGCGCGAGGAGATCCTTGCCGTCCTGCCCGCCGAGGACGTGGCCGAAGCCGTGCGCGAACTCGACACCGACGACGTGGTCGACCTGATCGAGAACCTCGAGGATGCGGATCAGGCGACCGCCATCATGGGCGCGCTCGACGACATCGACCGCGTCGCCGTCGAACAGGCCCTGTCCTACCCGGAATATTCCGCCGGCCGCCTGATGCAGCGCGAAGTGGTCATCGCGCCGTCGTTCTGGACCGTGGGTCAGGCCATCGACTTCCTGCGCCAGGCCGATGACCTGCCCGAGCAATTCTACCACGTCATCCTGACCGATCCGCGGATGCGCCCCGTGGGCCACGTCACCCTGGGCAAGCTGCTGGCGTCGCCCCGCGATACCGCGCTGGCGGACATCGAGGAAGAAAGCTTTCGGACGTTCGAGGTCACCGAGAGCGAGACCGAGGTGGCCTATGCCTTCAACCAGTATCACCTGATCTCGGCGGCGGTGGTGGACGCCAACGACCGCCTGATGGGTGTCATCACCATCGACGACGCCATCCGCATCCTCGACGAGGAAGCGGAGGAGGATATTTTGCGCCTCGCCGGTGTGGACGCCGAGGAATCGCTGTCGAACAAGACGCTGGGCGTGGTCCGCCGGCGCTTCCCCTGGCTTGCGGTGAACCTCGTCACGGCGATCCTCGCATCCGTCGTCATCGCCCAGTTCGAGGCGGTCCTGGCGCAGATCGTGGCCCTCGCGGTGCTGATGCCCATCGTCGCCTCCATGGGCGGAAACGCCGGGACCCAATCGCTGACGGTGGCCGTGCGCGCGCTCGCCACCCGCGACCTGACCGGCGGCAACGTCTGGCGCGTCATCCGGCGTGAGGTGATGGCGGGCGCGATCAACGGCCTCGCCTTCGCGGTCATCATGGGCATCGTCGGCGTCGTCTGGTTCGGATCACCCGTGCTCGGGGGGGTCATCGCGGTGGCGATGGTCATCAACATGGTCGTGGCGGGTCTGGCCGGGGTCGGCATCCCGGTGGTCCTGCAAAAGATCGGCGTGGACCCGGCACTGGCGTCGGGGGCCTTCGTGACCACCGTGACGGACGTCGTGGGGTTCTTCGCGTTCCTCGGGCTGGCCGCGCTCTGGATGCTCTAGGACAGGGGTGACGCATGCGGTGGCAGACGCGCCCCGCGCCGGGTCTCAGGCGGCCGCATCCAACAGCGCCTGCGCCGCCCCGCGCGCGGCATCGGTCACGGTATCGCCCGCGAGCATCCGGGCAATCTCGTCCACCCGGTCCGACTGCGCAACCGGCACGACCGTGGAGGTGGTCACGTCGTCGGTCACCGACTTTTCCACCCGCCAGTGATGCGCGCCAAGG
>JBARXR010000453.1:0-8450 GCA_049647445.1 Jannaschia sp.
GGCCAAGGACGAGGTCTGGGCGGCGGCAAGCGCGGCCGTGGCCAAGAGGACAACGGCGCATCCCAAGGCCAGTCGTGTTCCGGACATCCGTTTTCCCATGCTCTCAGCCTAGCGCCCCGGTCGCAGCGTTGCCCAGCCCCTAGCCACGCTTGCGCGGTGCCTTGCGCAGTTTGCGCTTTCCGCCTGATCCCTTGCGAGGCGCGGCGCGGCGGTTGCTGCGGCGCATCGGTTCGCCCTCGACGGAGATCAGTTCGACCACGAGGCCGCCGGTCACCGGCGCGGCCTCCGCGAGGCGGACGATCACACGTTGCCCGAGGCCGATTTCCGTGCCGGTATCGGTTCCCGTAAGGGTCTGGGCATCGCGGTCATAGCGGAAATACTCCGCCCCCATGGAGCGCACCGGGATCAGCCCGTCGGCCCCGGTTTCATCGAGCCGCACGAAGGCGCCGAAACTCTGGACGCCCGAGATGCGACCGGCAAAATCCGCCCCGACCTTGTCGGACAAGAACGCCGCCAGATATCGGTCGTTCGTGTCGCGCTCGGCGACCATCGAGCGCCGCTCGGCCTCGGAGATCAGCTTGGCGGTCGCCGCGAGGTGTTCGACGTCCCACGCCGACAGCCCGTCGTCACCCCAGCCATGCGCCGAGATCAGCGCCCGGTGGACGATGAGGTCGGAATAGCGTCGGATCGGCGAGGTGAAATGCGCGTAAGAGCGCAGGGCCAGCCCGAAGTGCCCCATGTTCACGGGGCCGTAATAGGCCTGCGTCATGGCGCGCAGCGTGGACATGGAGATCAGCTCGCTCAGCTCTGTCTGTGCGGCGTCGTGCAGCAACTTGTTGAGGATCGCGGGTCGCATGACCTGACCCTTGGCGAGGCTGAAGCCGCTGGCCTTGGCCGTCTCCCGCAGGGCCTCCAGCCTGTCCTCCGGGGGGTCTTCGTGGACGCGGTAGAGGAGTGGCGTACGCAGGCGCTCAAGTTCCTCGGCGGCGGCGACATTGGCGAGGATCATGAACTCCTCGATCAGGCGGTGTGCGTCGAGACGATCCTTGAAGGACACCGATGTCACGTCGCCATCGTCCGACAGGATGATCTTGCGTTCCGGCAGGTCGAGATCGAGCGGGCCGCGCCGCGCCCGCGCGATCTTGAGGGCGTCGTAGGCGGCGTAGAGCGGTCGCAACACCGGGTCGAGAAAGGGCGCGGTGCGGTCGCTCGGCGTGCCGTCGATGGCGGCCTGCACGTCCTCGTAGTGGAGCGAGGCGGGCGACCGCATCAGGCCGCGCTTGAACTGCTGTGCGATCTTGTGCCCGTCGGCGTTGATGGTCATCCGCACGGCGATGCAGGCCCGCTCGACGCCTTCGTGCAGCGAGCAGAGGTCACCCGACAGCGCATCGGGCAGCATCGGGACGACGCGGTCCGGAAAATAGGTGGAATTGCCCCGCTCGCGCGCCTCGCGGTCGAGTGCGGACCCGGGCGTCACGTAAGCCGCCACGTCGGCGATCGCGACCCAGATGACGTGACCGCCGGGGTTCGCCGGATCGTCGTCGGCTTCGGCATAGCAGGCATCGTCGTGATCGCGCGCGTCCGAGGGGTCGATGGTGATCAGCGGCAGATCGCGCAGGTCGGTGCGGTCCCCGAGGGCCGGCGGTTTCGCCGCCTCGGCCTCGGCGACCGCGGCCGCAGGAAAGTCGTCACGCAGGCCGTGCTGGTGGATCGCGATGAGGCTGACGGCCTTGGCCGCGCCCGGATCGCCCAGACGCGTGACGATCTTGCCCTTCGGCAGGCCGAGACGGTTGCGGCCGCCCAGCAACTCCGCCTCGACCAGTTCCCCGTCGCGCGCGCCGCCCGCGTCATGGGGCCCGATCATCCATTCGCGGTCCGATCCCTTGTCCACGGGCAACAGCCGACCGCCTTCGGACCCCGCACGGAAGACGCCGACGGTACGGCGCGGGCCGGTTCCGATGCGCCGGATCAGGCGACCCTCGTGGCTGTGGTCCTCGCCCTTGATCTCGGTCAGGCGCGCGAGCACGCGGTCGCCCGGTGCCAGCGCCGGATCGCCGTCTTTCGGGACGAACAGGATCCGGGGCGCGGGCGCGTCGCCGGTCCAGTCGGCGGGCGCGAGGTAGAGATCTCCATCCGTGTCGGTGCCCTCGACCTTTAGGACGCTGACCGGGGGCAGCCGGTTGGGATCGTCGTAGGACCGTTTGCGCTTGGTCAGATGGCCCTCGTCCTCCAGCTCCCGCAACAGACGTTTGAGGTCGATGCGTGCAGCCCCCTTGATGCCGAACGCCTTGGCGATGTCACGCTTGGCGGTCAGGGCGGGATTGTCGGAGATCCATTGCAGGATATCGGATTTGGTCGGAAGTCTGCTCATGCGGGCGCAGCTAGCACGCGACGGGGACGTGTCCCAGAATGATCGCGAATATTCTGCGCCCGCGGGGTCGTCGGCGGACTCATGCCCCGCGTTCCCGGTGAATGACGGGGGCGAGGCGCGGCCGTTCTGGCGTGTCGACTTCCGGCGCGAAGTCAAACGTGTCCAGCCGCTCGGCCCGCTTGCCCGCCCGCTCGGCGGCCGTGGCGATGCCCTCGACGTCGCGGCGGGCCTGATCGAAATGCGTCTCAAGCTTGGCCGCCCGTTCCACGATCAATTCGACATCCCGGTGCAGGGCGGCGAGCGCGCGGCGAATCTCGCCCGCCTGTTCGCGCATCCGGTGATCCTTGAGAATCGCGCGCAGGGTGTTCAGCGTGGCCATCATCGTGGTGGGCGAGACGATCCAGACGCGGGCGGCGAAGCCTTCGCGCACCAGTTCGGCATGATGCGCGTGGAGTTCGGCATAGATCGCCTCCGACGGCAGGAACAGGCAGGCCCCCTCCGCCGTCTCGCCGGGCAGGATGTAGCGCTCCGATATGGCGCGGATGTGCGCGCGCACGCTGGCGCGAAACGCCGTGCGCGCGGGCTGGCCGGGGTCGGCGAGCATCGCCTCGTAGGCCTCGAGGGGGAACTTGGCGTCGATAACCAGCGGGCCGGGCGGATCGGGCATGTGGATCAGGCAATCGGCGCGCCTGCCGTTGGTCAGCGTCGCCTGCCAGGTGAAGCCGTCGGGGGGCAGGGCCTTGGAGACGAGGTCGCGCAACTGGATTTCACCGAAGGCGCCGCGCGTCTGCTTGTTCGACAGGATGTCCTGCAACCCGAGCACGTTGGACGACAGCGCCTCGATCTTGGTCTGGGCGGCGTCGATGACGGCCAGTCTTTGCTGGAGAGCGCCAAGCGTCTCGGCGGTCCGGGTCGCGCTGTCACCCAGGGCGGTGCCGACCTGCGTTTCCGCCCGGCGCTGGGCGTCGGTCAGGGCGGCGAGGCCGCCGGTGAACTGCGCCTGGGCACGGGCCATGTCGCCGACGCGCGCCGAGAGCGTCAGGACAAGCACGATCAGGACGGCGGCGACCGCGCCGCCCGCGATGGCGGCGATCACCAGGGGGTCCGACAGGTCCAGCGTCATGTGCGCCCGAACAGCCGTTCGATGTCGGACAGCCGCAGCTCGATATAGGTGGGCCGCCCATGGTTGCACTGGCCCGAATGAGGTGTCGCCTCCATCTCGCGCAGCAGGGCGTTCATCTCGGGGGCGGACATGCGCCGGCCGGAGCGGATCGAGCCATGGCAGGCCATCCGCGACAGGATGGCGTCCACCTTCGATTGCAGCGACAGCGGATCGGCGTCTTCGTCGTTTTCCAGCTCGTCGATGATGTCATCGATCAGGGCCTTCGCACTGACCGGTCCCAGCAGCGCGGGCGTCTCGCGCACGGCGATGGTGCCGGGACCGAAGGCTTCGATGGCAAGGCCCAGACGCGACAGGTCGAGGGACACAAGGCGGTCGGCCTGCGGTCCGACGTCGATGACTTCGGGGATCAGGAGGGCCTGTGCGGCCACCCCGCGGCCACGCGCCTCGGCCTTGAGGCGTTCATAGACGAGCCGCTCATGCGCGGCGTGCTGATCGACGAGGATCATGCCGGTGGGCGTCTGCGCGACGATGTAGGTCTCGTGCACTTGTGCGCGGGCCGCGCCCAGATAGCCCTCCGTCCCGGTCTCGTCGGACGCGGGCGGCGGTTCCATGCGGGCCGAGGCTTCGGCCATGCCTGGCATCTGCGCCGTGTAAGCCGCCGCATAGGATGCCGTGCGTGCGCCGAGGCTGGGACGGTCCATCTGGTAGACGGGTGCGCGCGGCCGCTCCGGCTGCATCGCCCCGAGGGTCGCCGTCCCGAGGGTCGAGGCGGCGCGGTGCCCGGCCTCGGCCAGCGCCAGGCGCAGCCCGGACACGATCAACCCACGGACGATCCCGGCGTCGCGAAACCGCACTTCGGTCTTGGCGGGATGCACGTTGCAGTCGACCAGAACCGGGTCGCAGGTCAGAAACAGCGCGGCGACCGCGTGGCGGTCTTTCGCGAGCACGTCCATGTAAGCGCCGCGCAGCGCTCCGGTGAGCATCCTGTCCCGCACCGGGCGACCGTTCACGAACAGGTACTGATGCACGGCGGTTCCGCGCGAAAACGTCGGCAGGGACGCATGGCCGGTCAGACGGAAGCCCTGCCGTTCCGCGTCGATGGTCATCGCGTTGTCGGTGAAGTCACGCCCGAGGACGGCGGCGAGGCGGTCACCCGAACCCGTGGCGGTGTCGCAGCGGAACAGGGTCTTTTCGCTGCCGTCCGACACGTCGCGCAGGTGAAAGGCCACGCCGGGTTCCGCCATCGCGAGGCGTTTGATCGCATCGGTCACGGCCATCGTTTCGGCGCGCTCGGACTTCAGGAACTTGAGCCGCGCGGGCGTGGCGTGAAAGAGGTCGCGCAGTTCGACCACGGTGCCCGCACGCAAGGCGGCCGGTTTCGGGACGTCGATGCGGCCCCCGGAGACGTGGATCGACATCGCCGCATCGGACCCGGTGGCCCGGCTGGTGATCGTCAGCCGCCCGACCGCGCCCAGCGAGGGCAAAGCCTCGCCGCGAAAGCCGAAGCTGTGGATGTTGAGAAGGTCGCTGCCGTCGATCTTGGACGTTGCATGACGCGAGAGGGCAAGCGGGAGGTCATCGGCCGCGATCCCGTGGCCATCATCCGTCACACGGATCAGGGTGCGCCCGCCGTCCGCGATGTCGATCATGACCCGTGTGGCGGCGGCGTCGAGCGCGTTCTCGACCAACTCCTTCACGGCGCTGGCAGGACGTTCGACCACCTCGCCTGCGGCAATGCGGTTTACGGCGCTTTCGTCCAGTTGACGGATACGCGGGGGGGATATGTTGCGATCGGCGGCACCCATGCCCCTAGGGCTAGCATGGGTGCGCCTGAGTCGGAAGCCGGTTAGAGACCGCCTGTCTCTAGCCCCGTCGGTTGTCCGACGATGACGAAGTGCAATTGATCGGGCTTGAGGATCCGCGCCGCGACGGCTTTGATATCCGCATCCGTGACGGCCATGATCTTGTCGTTTCTGGTGTCGATATAGTCGATGCCCAATTCGTCAAGCTGCATCCCGACGAGGATCCCGGCGATGTTCGCGTTGCCATCGAAGCGCAGCGGATAGGATCCCGTCAGATAGGTCTTGGCCGCGTCGAGCCGGTCTGTCCCCACGCCGTTCTCGGCAACGTCCGCCCAGATGTCCTGCACGATCCGGACCGCTTCCGCCGTCTTTTCGTTCGAAGACGAGAACTGGCCAAGATACTGCGCCGCGTAATCGCGCGGAACGAGATAGCTGCCGATGCCGTAGGTCAGGCCGCGCTTTTCGCGGACTTCCGTCATCAGCTTCGACGCAAATCCCCCGCCGCCCAGGATCTGGTTCATCACGTAGGCGGCGAAGAAATCCGGATCGTCGCGCGCGATGCCCTCATGCCCGAATTGCACAACGGATTGCGGCGACGGATAGTCGATGACCGTTATGCCGCCATCCAGCGCATAGGTCGCGTCCCCGACCGGGGCTGCACCCTGTTGCGGCAGATCCCCCAGAAGCCTGTCGAGCAGCGGACCGAGGTCTTCCGCCGTGATGTCCCCGGTCACCCCGACGAAGACCCTGTCGCGGGTCAGCAGGGCGGCGTGGCTGGCCAGCAGATCCTCTCGGGTCAGGGCCGAGACACTCTCGGTCGTGCCTTCGAGCGGCGTGCCGTAGGGGTGATCCGGAAACGCCAGCCGGGACATCCTCGCCGACGCGATTTCGTCCGGATCGCGGGCGTCCTGTTCGATGCCCGCAAGGACCTGGTCGCGCACACGCTCCACCGCTTCCGTGTCGAAGCGCGGCCTGACCAGTGCGTCGCGCAGCAGGGCAAGCGAGTCGTCGCGGTTTTCCGTAAGGACTTCGGCTGAAACGGAAACACTGTCGTTGTAGGCGTCAAAACGGAAGTTCGCGGCCAGCGTTTCGGTCGCCTCGGCAAACGCGCGGGTGTCGCGGTCGCCCGCACCTTCCTCGAGCAGGGCCATCATCAGGTTCGCGGCCCCCTGCGCGTCGGGGGCATCGAGGTTCGCGCCCCCCTTGAAGCGAATGTCGAACGCGACGAAGGGGATCGAGTGTTCCTCTACCAGCCAGGCCGTGATGCCGCCGGGCGACGTGACTTCCTGGATCTCGACGGCGGCGACGGCGCGCAGGGGCAGCACGGTGAGAACGAGAACCGTGAGGGATCGGAACAGAAAACTCATTGCGTGGCCTCCGTGGCGACATTGGCAGGACGGGCGAGATATCCGGTCACCGAACGGTTCATGTCGAACACCTCTGCCGCCACGCGCAGGACATCCTCCTCGGTCACGGCGTCGAGGATGCCGGGCCAGGCCTGCACATCCTCCACCGTGAGACCGGAAGTGATGGCATCGCCGTAGGTCCGTGCCCGCCCCTGGAGGCTGTCGCGGCCGTAAATGTCGGCGGCGCGCACCTGCGCCTTGATCCGCTCCAGCTGTCCGGCATCGACGCCGTCCGTCAGAAGCGTCTGGATCATCCGGTCCATGTCCGCCTCGGCCTCGGCCAGCGTCCGGTCGGGGGTCGGGATGACGACGAGGCCGAAGGTCGTGTCGTCGAACGAACTTCCCGAGTAGAAAGCGGAGGTGTAGAGCGCCACGCCCTCCTCCTGCTCGAGCGTGCGGCCCATGATGGAGGTCGCGGAGGAGCCGCCGAGAACCTGCGCGAGGATCGTCAGCGCGGCGGCGTCTTCCTGCGCGCCGGGGTCCCGTTCCGGCGCGAGATACGTCCGTATGACATAGGGGTTCGACACCCGGTCATCTGCGAGGGAAATTCTGCGCGCCGCGATCTGTGGCGGCTCGGACGGGCGCACGCGCGGCGGCAGGTCGACGGTCGGCGCGACGGAGCCGTAGTGTTCCAGCGCCAGCGCTTCGACCTCCGCCGGGTCCACGTCGCCTGCGACGATGAGGGTCGCGTTGTTCGGCGCGTAGAATTTCGCATAGAAATCGAGCGCGTCCTGAAGCGTCAGCTGCTCGGCCTCGTGCTTCCAGCCGATGATCGGGATCCCGTAGGGATGATTGAGATACTGCGCCGCCGCCCGCTGTTCGCTGAACAGGGCGCCGGGATTGGAGTCGGTTCGCTGCGCGCGTTCCTCCAGCACCACGTCCCGTTCCGTCAGCATGTCCTCGTCATCGAGGACCAGGTCGCGCATCCTGTCGGCCTCCAGTTGCATCATGAGGCCAAGCCGATCCGCGGCGACCCGCTGGAAATAGCCGGTGTAGTCATAGGAGGTGAACGCGTTGTCCGAACCGCCCTGCGCCTCGACGATTTCGCTGAATTCCCCGGGCTCGAGGTCATCGGTGCCCTTGAACATCAAATGCTCGAGGAAGTGCGCGATGCCGGACTTGCCGGGCGGCTCATCCGCTGCCCCGACGTTGTACCAGACCATGTGCACGACCACCGGCGCGCGATGATCTTCGATCACCACGGCGTTCATGCCGTTGGGCAGGCTGAAGGTGGTGACCGTGTCATCCCCGGTCTGGGCCCAGAGGGGCGCGGCGAGCAGGGCGAGGGCGGAAGCGATTGGGGCGATGCGCAAGGCGGGTTCTCCGGTCGTCGAACGATGTCACGCAGACAGATAAGACTGCACGTCGAAATACAAACCACGTCAACGTCGCAGATCACGGGAATGTCAGTGCGAACGGGGCGCAAGGCCCCCGCGCGGCCTCCCCGAGGAGGATCAGTCGAACCGTTCCGGGTCGGGCGGGGCGGCAACGGTGCGGATCCCGGCACGGCGCAAACGCTCCAGCTCCGCATATTGATCGAGCGAGAGCGGCTCATAGGCATCGTAGTAGACATTGACGTTGAACAGGCGTTCCAGCAGCCGCCCATCGTTCTTGCGACGGTATTCAAGGTCTTCGGCCGCCAGTTGGTCGCGGATGTTGCCTGCGACGCCATAGCGCGAAACGGTCGCGATCAGACCGCGATCCGCGCCGCCGCCACGATCGGCGTTGCCGCCCAGTGCGGCGATCGC
>JBARXR010000454.1:0-3454 GCA_049647445.1 Jannaschia sp.
CCTATACGCTGGCGACGCCGTCCGACGAAAAGTATCTCTCGGCCATCCGCGCGCTGGTGAAGGCCGACATCCCGAAGGGCGACAATCCGTGGACCGCCCCGGGGACGACGCCCCAGCGGGAAGAAGCCGCACGGGAAGCGGCGCATGAGGCCGAAGCCCCCAAGCGCACCTCGTCCCGCACCCGCTCGCGGTCGAAGGCCAAGGCCGAGACGCCCGCGATTGAGGCCGCCCGGCCCGAGGCAGCGCAGGCAGCGCCCGCCCAGACCGAAGCGCCCCGTCAGGACAGCCGCTCGCCCCGCGACGACAACCGCAGTAGCGCCCGCTCCGGCGACGACACCCGGACCCGGAACGATGGCCGCTCGAACGACACCAACCGCAGCGATAACCGCTCCGGCAACGACACCGGTTCGAACAACGACACCCGCAATCGCGGTGGTCGTGGCAGAGGCGACAACGGCCCCCGCGTCCTAGGTCTCGGCGACCACGTCCCGACCTTCATCGAACTCAGCTTCGAGGAACGCCGGAACGAACCGGCCTGATCCACAAGCCCCCGCCTTGCCCGATGAACGGGCGGGCGGGCGTAATTTCGAGCCAAAGGAGAGCGCCCGATTAGCAGGCCGCTCTTCCCTTGTTCCCGCCATAATCAATGTCCGTTTTGTTTGTTGGAAGGTGCCCCGGATTCCGCTTCCAACTCGGCACTCAGACCGGCCGCCAAATCGAAAAACCGGCGTCGCACGGTCTCGGCGTAGGGATTGGCCTTTTCGATCGCCTCAAATACTTCCGGCGCATCGTGCTGAACCATGGAAATCGCCTCTGACAACAAGTCGAAGCTCTTCGTCGTCATACGCCTTGGCAAGGGCCCCATTCGAAGGAGCACCTTGGCGATGAGGTGGGTGAGGCCCTGAACGACAGCCGCTTCCTTGTCATGGGCGTCGGGTGTCGTCACGATGACGGTCAACCCGAGAGTCTTGCGCAAGAATGCCGCTAGCCGCGCATGTCGTTTCCCCCGGATGGGGCAGACCACGACTTTCAGCCCCTCAATTCCTTTCCCGGCACTCTGCGGACCAAACAGCGGGTGCGTTGCGACGATGTCGACACAGTTCGGTAGCAGCCGCCGCATGATTTCTGAGGGGATGACTTTGACCGAGGCAACATCGACAATCAGCGCGCCAGGTCTGCAAGTATGGGCGATCTGGCCGACGACCCGTTCGAAGGAGGAGACCGGTGCCGCGATCAGGATCACATCAGCCTGCGACACCGTGTGCAACGATGACAGCGCCACCCCGAGTTTCTGGGCGACCTCGGCCACGCCCGGCGAGGGATCATGGGCTGACAGTTCGAAATGCTTACCGAGATGAAGGGCGGCAAGTTGTCCGAAAGCACCAAACCCTATGATGCCAAGTGACGTCGGTTGATTTCTACTGTTGTTGCTCAATTTTTCGACCTTTGCATGTGCCGCCCGGCACCAGGTCGTCTGTCTGTTGACCGCTGTCAGGGGGCAGCGGAAAACCAATGATGGAATGGCCCGCAGCTATGAAAGCCGGGGATAATAGTCCTGATTTGTGAAGCACGATCTCATCATGCGATAAGCCCTAGTGCACGCAATGGAGCCAAGTCAACGACATGCCGCAGTCCGGCCCTTCGCCGGAAAAGGGGACACGCCGAGAAACCGTTGCTCGATCACCGGTGTGCATGAGAGCGGCCCGCCCGGCATAGAATACGTGCGCTTTGCGCCAAAAGACCCCAGCGCGCGTAGGGGGTACACGTCTTGTCAAACACGTGCTGCACACTTGCTGCACGGGGAGTGACACCCGTTCCGACCATGAAAATAATGCGTTTGCACCGCTACCCCGCTCTACTCCCGCACCCCGCCCGCGAAGAAGTTGCCGTTCAGATAATCAGGCGCGGCTTCCTGCATCTCAAGGTGCAGCCCCGTTCCCGTGAACGGATGCGCCCGCGCCAGATCCTCGTCAAACGTGATCCCCAAACCGGGCGCTTCGGACGGCGTGACATAGCCGCCCTCGACGCGCGGGGCACCGGCCAGCGCATGGTGGAACGGCGTCTCGATCGCCTCCAGCATCAGCAGGTTCGGGATGCTGGCGCCCAAGGCGACCGAGGCCGTGAATTCCACCGGTCCGCAATAGAGATGCGGGGCAAGTTGCGCCCCGAAGCCCTGCGCCAGAGCGGCCAGCTTGCGCCCCTCGAGGATGCCGCCAAGCCGCCCCAGCGCCGGTTGCAGGATCGACGCGCCGCCCGCGCGCAGCAGCGTCGCGAACTCCGACAGACCGCAGAGCCGCTCTCCCCCAGCGACCGGAATGCGCACCGCCCGCGCCACCTCGGCCATGGCGTGCGGATCGTCGGGCGGCACCGGCTCCTCGAACCAGAGCGGATCAAAGACTTCCAGTGCGCGGCCCAGCCGGATCGCACCCGCAGGCGTGAACTGGCCGTGGGTGCCGAACAACAGATCCGCGCGATCCCCGACCGCACCCCGGATGGCCGCGCACATCGCCACAGACAGCGCGATGTCGCGCCGCCCCGGCATGTGCCCGCCCCGGATCGTATAGGGACCGGCGGGGTCGAACTTTACCGCAGTCCAGCCCTCGTCCGCGCGGTCGCCCGCGACCATTGCCTGCATCTCCGGGGTGACCCAGAACCTGCGCGCCTCCATGTCGGGGTCCGGATAGAGATAGGTGTAGGCCCGCAACCGGTCGTTCATGCGCCCCCCCAGCAACGCCCAGACAGGCCGGTCACGCGCCTTGCCCAGGATGTCCCAGCAGGCGATCTCCAGCCCCGCGAAGGCCCCGAACACCGTCGGGTCGGGCCGCTGGGTGAAACCGGAGGAATACGCGCGCCGCGCCATCAGTTCGATGTTCTCCGGGTCCTCTCCCTCCATGTGTCGCGCGAAGACGTCCGCGATGACGGCCCGCATGGCATCAGGGCCGACGGCGGACGCATAGCATTCGCCGTAACCCACGATCCCGCAGGCCGTCGTCAGCTTCGGAATGATCCAATACCTGCCGCCCCAACCGGGGGCAGGGGGCGCGACGACGAAGATCTCGAGTGTGGCGAGTTTCATGCCATCAACACGACGTTGCGCCGCCCCTGCGCGGCACGGGTCGCGGCGATGGCGTCGTTTATCTGTTCGAGGGGATAGGTGCCCGACACCAGTTCCTCCAGTTTCAGCCGACCCTGGCGGTGCAGATCGAGAAGCCACGGAATATCGCGTCGCAGCACGATATCTCCCATCCGGGTGCCGCGCAGACCCTGTCCGTAATACGCGGCACCCACGGGATCGAAATGCCCCACCGTCCCGGAATGCGGCATGCCGACAAGATATGCCGTTCCGTGGGGCGCGAGCCAGGTCAGCGCACCGTCGATCACGGGGCCTGCGCCCACGGTCACGAAGACATGGTCCGCCAGACGGCCCAGCCGCAGCATGGCCGCACGCCCGTCC
>JBARXR010000455.1:0-4430 GCA_049647445.1 Jannaschia sp.
AGCCACATCAGCGCGTCCGGGATGGAGACGGACGGCATGATCTGTCCCAACCGGTGGTGCGGGAAATGCATGCCCGTGCGCGGGTTCGACGCCTTCAGCACGATCGCCTGCGCCACGCCGATATGGGTTTCGAACAGGTCCTGCACACGCGGACCCTCGGGCGTCAGCTGGATGCGATAGCCACGGTTGAAGTCCAGCGCGATCCGTCCGTGACGCTCGAAGAGGGGGCGCACGTCGGAGAACACGTGGCGGCAGCGGGCCACGAACTTGCGCCCCACCCCGTCGTCGTCGTCCTGCCGCACATAGACGACCGGTCCCCCGTCGCGGTCGACCATCGGCCGGATCACCTCGGCCAGCGCCTCCTTTTGCTGGCGTGGCGGATGAAACGCGATGTCGGCTCCGGGAAGGGCCGCAGCCAGATCCTGCAACCGCGTGCGGTAGGGCCGGGGCAGGGCGTCCCCGGTCAGGATAAGGGTGCGAAACCGGTCGTCCGTCTGCTGCCGAAGGGTGCGCAGGCAAATATGCTCGAGCGTCCGAAAACGGCTGTCCATTCGCTCCGGTGTCCATAGATGCGCCTGCCGCTCCTCGACCGTCCGATGCTCGATCTGGAACATGCCGAGACCGGGATAGGCGAAGCGGACGACGAACAGGAACTGCAGATCTGACATGGCCATCACGCTGGCGCGGCAATCCGGGAAGGGCAAGCGGCTTCGGGCAGCGCCGCGCGGCGACCGGGCGCCGTCGCTGATTGTCCGTCGGCTTGCCCAACGGGTTCGCGTGGGGGCGGCGGCTGCGGAAAAATCCCGTGCCAGACGGGGGTCCGCAACGCGCGTTGACACCGGAGAACGATTCTTCTAGATGCACGTCAATTCGGTCCGGGCGAACCATCGTCCGGGTCCGGCAAGCCAGAACCGTCAGTCACGATCCGGGATACTGCTTCCCGCTTCCTCTGTCACCAAACCGCATCGCCCAGGTCGGAATTCCGGGCGGCTGCGGCCAAACGGTTTTGGATCGCAGGGCTTTGCCGGACGTGATTTGAACGAAGCAACGGGGACACCCACCTATGCCCACCATCCAGCAGCTGATCCGCAAACCGCGTCAGCCCAAGGTCAGAAATTCGAAGTCGCAGCACCTCGAAGGATGCCCGCAAAAGCGCGGTGTCTGCACGCGCGTCTATACCACCACACCGAAGAAGCCGAACTCGGCCATGCGGAAAGTCGCCAAGGTGCGTCTGACCAACGGCTTCGAGGTCATCAGCTACATTCCCGGCGAATCCCACAACCTTCAGGAGCACTCCGTGGTCCTGATCCGGGGCGGTCGCGTGAAAGACCTTCCCGGTGTCCGCTATCACATCCTGCGCGGTGTGCTCGATACGCAAGGCGTCAAGGATCGTCGCCAGCGTCGTTCGAAGTACGGCGCGAAGCGTCCGAAATAAGGGGAGTGGCGGGGACAGACCCGCCGCGCCGTCACCCCTCAGGCGGGCTCCGTCCGCCATCCCATGCATAGAGGATACACGACATGTCACGTCGTCACGCCGCAGAAAAACGCGAAGTCCTGCCCGACGCCAAGTTCGGCGACAAGGTTCTGACCAAGTTCATGAACAACCTGATGCTCGACGGCAAGAAGTCGACCGCCGAACGCATCGTCTATTCCGCCATGGAGCGGGTCGAGGGCAAGCTGAAGCGCTCTCCGATCGAAGTCTTCATCGAGGCGTTGGACAATGTGAAGCCTTCGGTCGAAGTGCGGTCCCGCCGCGTCGGTGGTGCCACGTATCAGGTGCCCGTCGAAGTCCGTCCCGAGCGTCGCGAGGCGCTGGCGATCCGCTGGCTCATCAAGGCCGCGCGCGCCCGCAACGAGAACACCATGGAAGAGCGTCTGGCCGGTGAGCTGATCGACGCCGTCCAGTCCCGTGGCTCCGCCGTCAAGAAACGCGAAGACACCCACAAGATGGCCGATGCCAACAAGGCATTCAGCCACTACCGCTGGTGAGTTCCGCACCTATCTAAGCGATATCACGGGGGCCCGACCGGGGCCCCCGAACCCGTTTTCTCCTCCCATCCGAGGCACACCAAATGGCACGCGATTATCCTCTCTCCCGATACCGCAACTTCGGGATCATGGCCCACATCGACGCAGGCAAGACGACCTGTTCGGAGCGGATCCTGTTCTACACCGGCAAGTCCCACAACATCGGCGAAGTGCATGACGGCGCCGCCACGATGGACTGGATGGAGCAGGAGCAGGAGCGCGGTATCACGATCACCTCGGCCGCGACGACGACCTTCTGGCAGCGCCAGGAAGAGCCGACTGCAGATGCGACGTCCGATACCAAGTACCGCATGAACATCATCGACACGCCCGGCCACGTGGACTTCACCATCGAAGTCGAGCGGTCGTTGGCCGTTCTCGACGGCGCGGTCGCCGTGCTCGACGCCAACGCCGGCGTGGAGCCTCAGACCGAGACCGTCTGGCGTCAGGCCGACCGCTACAAGGTTCCGCGTATCGTGTTCGTCAACAAGATGGACAAGATCGGGGCCGACTTCTTCAACTGCGTCAAGATGATCAAGGACCGCACCGGGGCCACGCCGGCGCCGATCCAGATCCCGATCGGGGCCGAGAACGACCTCGAGGGCATGATCGACCTCGTGACCATGGAAGAATGGGTCTGGGAAGGCGAGGATCTGGGCGCGTCCTGGGTCAAGAAGCCGATCCGCGACAGTCTCAAGGCGCAGGCCGACGAGTGGCGCGCCAAGCTCATCGAGACCGCGGTCGAGATGGACGACGAGGCGATGGAAAACTACCTCATGGACGGCGCGGAGCCGGACGTGGACACGCTGCGCAAGCTGATCCGCAAGGGCACGCTGGCCATCAAGTTCATCCCGGTCCTCTGCGGCTCCGCGTTCAAGAACAAGGGTGTCCAGCCCTTGCTGAACGCCGTCATCGACTACCTGCCCAGCCCGCTGGACGTGGTCGACTACATGGGCTTCAAGCCCGGCGACGAGGAGGAAACCCGCAACATCCCGCGCCGCGCCGATGACGACATGGCCTTCTCGGGCCTTGCGTTCAAAATCATGAACGATCCCTTCGTCGGCTCCCTGACGTTTACCCGTATCTATTCGGGCAAACTCAAGAAGGGCGACAACATGCTCAATTCCACCAAGGGCAAGAAGGAGCGTGTCGGCCGCATGATGATGATGCACTCGATCAACCGCGAGGAGATCGAGGAGGCCTGGGCCGGTGACATCATCGCGTTGGCCGGTCTGAAGGACACGACCACGGGCGATACGCTGTGCGATCCCGCCGACCCGGTCGTTCTGGAAACGATGACGTTCCCCGATCCGGTCATCGAGATCGCGGTGGAGCCCAAGACCAAGGCCGACCAGGAAAAGATGTCCGCGGGCCTGGCCCGTCTGGCGGCCGAGGATCCGTCCTTCCGCGTCGAGACCGACCTTGAATCCGGTCAGACGATCATGAAGGGCATGGGCGAATTGCACCTCGACATCCTGGTCGACCGTCTCAAGCGGGAGTTCAAGGTCGAGGCCAACATCGGTGCGCCCCAGGTGGCCTACCGGGAGACGATTTCGCGTGAAGCCGAACACACCTACACCCACAAGAAGCAGTCGGGTGGCTCGGGTCAGTTCGCCGAGGTGAAGATGATCATCACCCCGACCGAGCCGGGCGAGGGGTTCTCGTTCGAGTCGAAGATCGTCGGCGGGTCCGTGCCCAAGGAATACATTCCGGGCGTGGAAAAGGGCGTGAAGTCGGTCATGGACTCCGGTCCGCTGGCGGGCTTCCCGGTTATCGACTTCAAGGTCGCGCTGATCGACGGCAAGTTCCACGACGTGGACTCGTCCGTGCTCGCCTTCGAGATCGCGGCCCGTGCGTGGATGCGCGAAGCGATGAAGAAGGCCGGCGCCAAGCTGCTGGAGCCGATCATGAAGGTCGAGGTGGTGACGCCCGAGGAATACACCGGTGGCATCATCGGCGACCTCACGTCCCGTCGGGGTCAGATCAACGGGCAGGACACGCGCGGCAATGCCATCGCGATCGACTGTTTCGTGCCGCTGGCCAACATGTTCGGCTATATCAACACGTTGCGGTCGATGTCCTCGGGTCGTGCGAACTTCACGATGCAGTTCGATCACTACGAGCCCGTGCCGCAGAACATCTCCGACGAGATCCAGAAGAAATTCGCATGAACCCTGGGGCGGGATCGGCGGGGAAACCCGCCATGACCCCCGCCCCTTTTCAGCCTACCGGGCGGGGCTTTCCCGCCGCCCCCCACTCACAGAGGAGACCTTCCCATGGCGAAGGCAAAGTTTGAACGCAACAAGCCGCATGTGAACATCGGCACGATTGGTCACGTTGACCACGGCAAGACGACGCTGACGGCGGCGATCACGAAGTATTTCGGGGATTTCCGGGCCTAT
>JBARXR010000456.1:0-1896 GCA_049647445.1 Jannaschia sp.
GGCCAGATGATCGAGGACAGGCACCTGCGCCCGGTCCTGCTGGCGGCCTGCGACGCGTCCGACCTGATCGACATTCGGTTCGGCAGGTCCGTGACCGGTCAACAGGCATCCGACGGCTCTGTCGCCGTCACCCTGAGCGACGGCGAGACGCTGACGGCGCGCCTTCTTCTGGGCTGCGACGGGCGGGGCAGCGGGGTCGCGCACCGGGCGGGCATCGGGCGTGTCGGCACCGATTACGGCCAGACGGCGCTGGTCTGTGCCGTGGAACATGAGCTGCCCCATGCCGGGATCGCGCATCAATTCTTCATGCCGCCCGGTCCGCTGGCGATCCTGCCCCTGCGCGGCAATCGCTCCAGCATCGTCTGGACCGAAGGCGCAGAAACTGCGGCGACGCTGAACGCGCTGCCGGATGCCGAATACCTCGACATCCTGCGCCCGCGCTTCGGCTCGTTCCTCGGAGACCTGCGCCTTGTCGGCGGGCGGCATACCTATCCGCTCAGCCTGACGCTGGCGCGGGCCTTCGTCGCCCCCCGCGTGGCGCTGGCCGGCGATGCGGCACACGGCATCCACCCCATCGCGGGGCAGGGGCTCAATCTCGGGTTCAAGGATATCGCGGCCTTGGCGGATGTGCTCTCGGAGGCGCGTGCGCGCGGCGAGGACATCGGCGCACCGGACGTTCTGGCCCGGTATCAGCGCTGGCGGCGGTTCGACACGACGGCCATGGGTCTGGCCACGGACGCCGTCAACAGGCTGTTCTCTAACGACAACCCTCTGTTGCGGCTGGGCCGGGACCTCGGAATGGGGGCGATTTCCGCGCTGCCTGCCGCGCGCCGGGCGTTCATCCGGGAGGCGGCGGGCATCACCGGCGACCTGCCGGGCCTGATGGCTGGATGACCGCGCATCGCGTCAATCCAGCTTGCGGGCCTCGTCGATCAGCATGATCGGGACACCGCCCCGGATCGGATAGGCAAGACCCGCTGACTTGGAAATCAATTCCTGCGAGTCCGCGTCCCAGGTCAGCGGCCCGCGCGTCTGGGGACAGACAAGCGCCTCCAGCATCTTGCGGTCGTGTTCGGTCTGGCTCACTGGATCATCTCGTCCGATCCGCCCCCGCGCAGGGCGAACTCCATCAGCGTCACGACCGTTTCACGGCGCGTGGCAAGGCTCGGGGCTTCCAGCAGGGCCTGCTTGTCCTCCGGCTCGAACGGGCACAGCATCGACAGCGAGTTGAGCAAAAGTTCCTCGTCGGCATCCTTGAGGCTGTCCCAATCGGTCGACAGGTCCTGGCTCTCGAAATACCGCCGCAGCAGATCGAGGAACGCCGGGCGGTCGAATTCCGTGTCGACCTCCGGCTTTCCCAGGTCGCGACCGAACCCCTCCCACGACACATCCGCCTTGAGATAGGGCGCAAAGCCCGAAATCTCCTTGGTGATGCGGTACCGGGAGACACCGGCGAGCGTGATCATGTAGCGGCGATCCTCGGTCTCGGACAATTGCGTCAGCCGCCCGGCACAACCGATCGACTGCAAGGCACGACCGTCGCGGCCGGCCTGCGCGCGCGGCTGAACCATGCCGATCAACCTGTGCTCGGTCTTCAGACAATCGTCGATCATCTGCAGGTAGCGCGGCTCGAAGATGTGCAGCGGCAAGCGCGCCCGAGGCAGCAGGAGCGCCCCGGGAAGCGGGAAGACGGGGATCGATTCGGGAAGGTCATTCGCTCTGATCATGACAGGGCACCTAGCCCGAGGACGGCATCAGGCAAAGATCATCGACGACAGCTTGCGACGCCCCGCAAGAACCACCGGATCCTTGGGACCGGCCGCGTCGAAGATCGTGAACAATTGCATGCGTGCGGCGCCCTCGTTCCACTCCCGGTCGCGGCGGAACAACTCCAGC
>JBARXR010000457.1:0-3996 GCA_049647445.1 Jannaschia sp.
CGATGTCGCCGTCACGGCGGAGTGACCGAAGCTGCGTCCGGGCTCCATCCTGAAGGTGAGGAACACCGCGGGATATTCACGGTAAGCGATGCCGTTGGCTTGCCGAACGAGGCTGCGGTGTCTAGCCTCGGGCATCATGTTCAGTCGGTCCTGTGAGAGTTCGAACCCCATATGATTTTACCATGGCGTCCCCTGTCCGAGGTGACGGATACCAGCTCGGAGGATCACTCGGAACCGTGGGGCACCTATCGCCCGAACGGCCTGCAAAGGGTCCTGATCGCGCTGACACAGAACACGATTTTGCAGCGCGGTGCGTTCAGGGGCGGCATGACCCGGGCGATCATGGCGTTGGGGGCGCCGCTGGACATCACGTTTCGGGATTGCTGCTTTCGGATCGAGGGGCGGAACAACCTGATCGAGACCGGATTGCTGACGCGGCCGGGCTACAACGCTCCGGAAATCGATTTTCTCGGGCAGGTCGTCACGGACGGCGGCGTTGCGGTGGATATCGGCAGCAATGTCGGTCTTTACAGCCTTCCGTTGGCGCGGGCAGCGGGACCAACGGGCCGAGTGCTCGCCATCGACGCGAATCCGTCCATGACCCGCCATCTTGCGTTCCACGCCAAGGCCAGCGGCCTCGCGAATCTGACGTCGCTGCACATGGCCGTGGGAGGCAAGGAGGCGCGTGTGGACCTGCGTATCAGGCTGGACGACGTGGCCATCGTCCGTGTGGAGGAATCAGCGACGGGGTCCGTCCGGATGCTCCCCCTGACGACAATCCTGTCGGAGGCCGGCATCGAACGGATCGATGCCCTCAAGATCGATATCGAAGGCCATGAGGACGCCGCCCTCGTGCCCTTCCTCAAGCAGGCCCCCGACCCGATGTTGCCCGCCCGCATTGTAATCGAACGGGCAGGACCCGATGGCGACTATCCCGGATGCGTGGCCGAGTTTTCGCGCCTGGGATATCGGCGGGTCGGACAGACGCGGAACAATTCCATGTATGAACGCGGCTAGATCTCGTCCGCGAAGTGCTTGACCGTCAGGCGAATGGCGTTCGGGGCGGCCTGCCCCAGACCGCAGATCGAGGCATCGACCATGGCCTGGCTGACCTCCTCCAGCAACTGCGTGTCCCAGCGATCCGCCTGCATCAACTTGACTGCCTTTTCGCATCCGACGCGGCAGGGCGTGCACTGCCCGCAACTTTCGCTTTCGAAGAAGCGCAACAGGTTGAGGGCCGCATCCCGCGCCCGGTCCTTGTCGGACAGCACGACGACGGCAGCAGAGCCGATGAAGGACCCGAGGGGTTGCAATGTATCGAAATCGAGCGGCACGTCGTCGATGGTGGCGGGCAGCAGGCCCGAGGATGGACCGCCCGGCTGGTAGGCCTTGAACACATGTCCCTCGGCCATGCCTCCGGCGGCGGCGATGATGTCCGTGATCGTCGACCCCGCGGGCAGCACGTGCACGCCCGGTTTGGCGACCCGACCCGAGACGGAATAACTGCGCAGTCCTTTCCGGCCGTTCTTCTCGACCGACGACAGCACGTCCGGTCCTTCACGGACGATGCGGGCGATCCAGTGCAAGGTCTCGACGTTGTGGACCAGGGTCGGCCGACCGAAGATCCCGGCCTGAGCGACATAGGGCGGGCGATGACGCGGGATCCCGCGCTTGCCCTCGATCGACTCGATCATCGCGGATTCCTCTCCACAGATATAGGCGCCTGCCCCGCGACGCAGATCGACGTATCCGGGCGCGATCAGGCCTGCGTCCTCAAGCGCCGCGATTTCCGTGGCGAGGATGTGCAGGACAGCCGGGTATTCGTCGCGCATGTAGAGATAAATGCGCTCCGCCTCGACGGCCCACGCCGCGATCAGCATCCCCTCGAGGAACAGGTGCGGGACGCGTTCCAGATAGTAGCGGTCCTTGAATGTCCCCGGTTCACCCTCGTCGCCGTTCACCGCCATGAGGCGCGGGCCGGGATTGCCGCGCACGAAACCCCACTTCTTGCCGGACGGAAACCCCGCACCACCGAGGCCCCGAAGGCCGGACGCCGCGACGCTGTCCTGCACCGCTTCCCAGTCCCCGCCGTTTCGCAACTCGGCAAGCTTGGAATAGCCACCGTTTTCGCGATAGGTCGACAGGGGTTCGTAGGCCGGGATCGCCGCATGAAAGTCCCCACCGTCGATGACGGCCCGCGCCGCCTCGGGTGTGGCGTAATCCACGTGTCGGTGACCGATTTCCAGCACCGGTGCCGTGTCGCAGCGCCCCATGCAGGGCGCGCGCAGAACGCGAACCCCGGCGGGATCGTGACCCGCCTCCAAAGCGGCGACAAGGGCCTCGGACCCGGCCAGCTCGCACGAGAGCGACTCGCAGACGCGGATCGTCACTTCCGGCGGCACGGGATCACCTTCCCGCAGCGGATCGAAATGCGCATAGAAGGTCGCGACCTCCCAGACCTCGGCCATCGACAGGCGCATGTCTTCGGCGAGGGCCCGCAGATGGGCGGCGGACTGATGCCCATAGCGATCCTGGATCAGATGCAGGAATTCGATCAACAGGTCGCGATTGCGGGGGCGATCACCCAATACCGCGCGGACCTCGACCATGGCATCGTCGTCAAATTGGCGACCTTTGGGCGTCGTGCGACCACGGCCCTTGCCGGATTTCCAGACGCCCTTCGTCGCACTTTCGTCTTGCATGTCATCCCCTCGGTTGCGGGGTCAGCCTAGCGTCCGTCAGCTGGTTCGGACAGGCGCGATTGCGACGTTGCCGCGTCCGTTTGCGCAGGGGTCGCATGCGCGCCGTTCCGGCAGCCCCGAAGGACGTCACCGGTTTCCGATCGGCACGGCGTTGCGGCGCACCAGATGCGACGCACATCCCGCGAAAACAGCCTGAAACGCGATCCCGGCCATTCTTGGCTGCCGCGTGGCCCCCACGCTTTGTGCTGAAGACGAATGGCGGGCGGGCCTCGACGGGGCCCGGGACCGCCGCGCAGACCGAAAGCGATCCGGTGAAACGCCCCGAAGTCATGCCTTTTCGGCGACGGGGCTGCCGGGCGGCGCGCGGCCCGGTTTTACAACCTGTCGCGGCCCCGATCCCCTGCGACAGCAGCACGCAAACGAAGGGGTGGACACCGCCGCCACAGGGCACGAAGGTATCCGAAAGGAGACCCCATATGCGCCTGACGCTTCTGTTCACAGCCCTGCTAGCCGCCGCCCCAGCCTGGGCGGAGCGGGTCATAACCGCACAGGAATTCGAGCAGATGGTGCATGGCAAGACCCTGCATTTCGACCGTTTCGGCGAGGCGTTCGGCGCGGAGCAATATTTCACAGACAAGCGTGTGATCTGGGCGTTCGAGGAGGGTCAGTGTCAGCGCGGCATCTGGTTCGCCAACGCGCAGGGCGACATCTGCTTTGTCTACGAGGACGACCCGGCACCGCAATGCTGGCATTTCATCGAGATGCCGGATGGCGCGTTCCATGCACGCGTGGTCGGCGATGATCCCTCGCAGGACCTCGTGACCTCCGATGTGGATACCGCGGCGCTCGACTGTCCGCTTCCGGATCTGGGCGTCTAAAACAGGTCGCCCTGATCCCCGGGGCGGCGTTTTAAGGTTTTCGACACCGTTTTCGGCCTTGCAGCTCCACCGGTCACTGCGTCGATGCGATCGTGCCCGGCGAACTGGATCGTGATCGCCCGCGGTATTTCGGCGGTGCTGCTGACAACCCGGTCGCCGTCCCGGACAACGGCGAACCCGCGCTCCAGCGTGCGTTCATACCCCAGCGATTCCCGCATCCGGTTAAGCGCGGTTAGGCGAGAGACCTGGGCCGTCTGGCGCGCGTTTGCCCCGACCGAAAGACGGCGCAGCACAACCGTAAGCCGCTCGGCATCACGGGACGCACGGCGCAGGAGCGGTGCCGGCGTGAGGCGGCGCGACAGCCGGTCAAGGTCACGGCGCGGTTGCGGGAATCCGCGCCTGGAGAGGCGTCCGAA
>JBARXR010000458.1:0-16343 GCA_049647445.1 Jannaschia sp.
TCGCCCGGGCGCGTCCAGTCGGCGCGCAAGGCGGGCACGCCCGCGTCGGCCAGACGGCCCGCCACCGGCGCCGCCTCCAGCACCACCCGCTTGTTGACCTTGCAGGTCAGGCACCAATCGGCGGTGACGTCGACGAACACGACCTGTCCCCTGGCCACATCCTCCGCGATCCGGTCCCGCGCGAAAACCTGCCAATGGTCGCTGATCGCGCCCGGCCCCGCGGGCGCGGCGGGAAGCACCGCCGCCAGTGCCAGCATCGCCACAACGCCGACCGCCCCCGGCACCAGCCCCCGCCGCCAGACCGCCATTCCCCCGAGGAGGAGCACCGCCACCACCGCGACGCTTCCCGCCACCGTCCACCCGGCAGCCCCCGCCAGAACCGTCAGCAGCCAGACCGCCGCCGCCAGCAACAGCCCGCCCAGCACGATCCGCACCTGCGCCATCCAGCGTCCCGGTCGCGGCAGATGCCGCAAAAGCCCGGGCGAGGCGGCAACGGCAAGATACGGCATCGCAAGCCCGATCCCCATCGCCACGAAGATCGCCAGGGTATCACCGGCGCCATTGGTCAGCGCATAGGTCACCGCCGTCCCGACGAAGGGCGCGGAACAGGGCGTCGCCATCACCGCCGCGAACGCACCGGTCGCGAAATCGCCGCGCAGACCGCCGTGCGTTTCCGTGCGGGCCATGCCGGTAAGCGTATCGCTCGACAGGCCCGCGAACTCGAAGAACCCCATCATGTTGGCCGCGAACAGGACCATCAGCCCGATCATCAGCGACAGGAAAACCGGGCTCTGGAACTGCACGCCCCACCCGACCGCCACCCCGCCCGCGCGCAGGCCGATGACCAGCGCCGCAAGGGCCAGGAAAAACGCCATCACGCCTGCGGCGGACACCAGAAACCCGGCCCGAACGCGCGCCGCACCCTTGTCCTTGGCCTGCAACGCCGAGGCCAGCTTGATCGACAGCACCGGAAGGACGCAGGGCATGGCGTTTAGGATCACACCGCCGAGGAACGCCATGAGCAGCATCCACACAAAACCGCGCGACTGATCCGGAGGCAGCGGGGGCGTGACATCCAGGGCCGCGGGCATCGTGGCCGCAAGCCCGCCATCCACCAGTGTCAGGTCCAGCGTTCCCTCGCCCGGCGACAGCACGGGCAGGCGCGCCCAAAGCAGCGTGCCACCCTCCGACAGGCGGATGTCCGGCTTGCCGAATGCCCCATAGGCACCCAATTCCGGGAAAATGTCCGGGGACAAGAACGGCGCGTCCGCGCGGACCGAAACGGTCAGGGCTTCCGCGCCGAGGTGGGCGCGTTCGATGCGCAGGCCCACTTCATCGCCGGACAGGGGCACGCGCCCGACCCAATCGGTCAGCAACGCCGCACCGGCGGCATCGACCGCCCCGCCCGCCGGAAGGTCCAGCGTCAGCGACACCGTCTCCGGCACGCAGACCTCCGCGCAAACCAAGAGGTTCGCCGTCAGGTCGAGGCGCGCGGGCTTGCCGGCCTCGGTCAGGGCAAGGACCAGCGGAAAGACGACCTCGCCGCCATATCCGAAATTCTCGATGTCGAAGGCCGTGAACCGCGTCGGCGCGGGATAGGCCAGCGTCACGTCCGCGATATTCTCACTGCCCTCCCAGGACAATTCGGGCGGCAGGCCGACTTCGCCCGGAGAGCGCCAGTAGGTCTTCCAGCCTTCGGTCATCGTCAGCTGCAATCCGGCCTGCAAGCGCGTCGTTCCCTGCCCCACACCATCGGCAGCCGACACCAGACGCGCCACGACCGTCCGGGTCTCGACAGGATCGGACGTCGCCGCCAGAAGCGGTTGGGCCAAAAGGCCAAGGGTCAGGAGGAGAATCCGGAACATCGCCGTCACCTAAGTCGGCAAGGCCCCGCCGCGAAAGGGTCAAGCGCGGGCGGTGACGCAACTGTGACCGGGAACGCACCTTGCGCAATCGCCTCCTGCCGGGTCTAATCTGGCTCGGTCCCACCTCATCAGGAGCGCTTTCATGATCCGGCTGTCCGCCTTCGCCCTAGCCGCCGCCCTGTCGACGGGTCTGTTCCTCGGGACCGCGCCCGCCATGGCACAGGAGTTCACCGAGGCCGAGATCAAGCAGCTTGCCCTGCAGGCGATCCTTGAAAACCCGGACATCGTCATGGAAGCCGTGGCGATCCTGCAGGCGCGCGACGAGGAAGCGGCAGCCGAACAGGCGCGCGACACCCTGAGCGAGCGCCGTTCGCAGCTGGAGCGCGATCCGAACGCCCCCGTCCTCGGCAACCCCGATGGCGACGTCACCGTCGTTGAATTCTTCGACTACAACTGCCCCTATTGCCGCCGCGCGGGCGAACAGGTCTCGGCGATGCTGGCGGCGGACGACAACGTGCGCGTCGTGTACCGTGAGTGGCCGATTCTCGGCGAAGGCTCGACGTTCGCGGCCCGCGCCGCGCTCGCCTCGCGGGCGCAAGACAAATACGCGGAGTTCCACGAAGCGCTCATGGGCGCGCGCGGCCGCGTCGACGAGACATCCGTGATGCAGATCGCCGCCGGTCTGGGCATCGACGTCACGCAGCTTCGGCGCGACATGGATGACCCGTCGGTTCAGGACCACATCGACACGACCATGGCGCTCGCCCAATCGCTCGGCTTTTCCGGCACGCCCAGTTTCGTCATCGGCGAGGCGCTGGCCCCCGGCCTCGTGGATGCCGAGCAGTTGCTGGCGATGATCGAAGATGCCCGCAACGGCGGCTGACCCCTATACCGCGACACAGCGGCGGCTTCACTGGATCACGGTCGCGCTGGTCGCGGTCCAGATCGCGCTGCACGATGGCATCGCGCAGACCTGGGACGCCGCGACCGCAACCGGCGACTGGTCAGTCACTTTCGGGGCGGGGCTACATTTCGCCGTCGGGTCCGCGATCCTTCTGACGATGGGGCTGCGCTGGCTGTTGCGGCAGGAAAACCCGCCCGCACCCGCACCGGCCCCGAAGTGGTCGCAGCGCGTGTCGCGTGCGGTGCACCTCGGCTTCTATATCATCCTTATCCTGCTTCCGGTGACCGGCGGTCTGGCCTGGGGCGGGCGGTCGGAGGGTCTGGGCCTCGTGCACGAGGGTCTGCGGGCGGCCCTGATCGTGCTGATCGCCGCGCATGTCGGTGGCGTTCTTGTCCACAGCTTCGTCTGGAAAGACGGCCTGATCCGCCGGATGTGGGGCGGCACCTGACGCGGGGCGGCCCCTGCACCGGGCCTCGATGGCGGCACGAAAGCCGCGACGGTCTCAGCCGCCGGCGGCCATCTGTGACAAGACGCGCATCGCATCGTCCACCCGACCCTCCGGCACGAACAGGTGGTCATGAAAGTATCCCGCGACCGGATTGACGCCCATCTCCTCCGCCGCCAGCCGGGCGATGATCCGCGCCATGAAGCCCACCGCGTCCAGCGACGAATGGATGTTCAGCGTGATCATCCGGGACGGGAACGCCCCCTCCAGCCCCGCCGCCCGCGCGTCCCCGGCCGTCACGATCAGCGTCACGCCCTCAGCCTCCTGAAACCGCATCACGGCAGGCATGGCCGCGATGCCGTCGTCCGTCGTGGTCGCAAAGACGAAGGTGTCCGGATGCAGCACCGGCTCCATCCCGCGGATCAGCCGATCCAGATCCCGCTCGCCCCTCAAGACGTCACCGGAACCGGCACCATCGTCCCGAGCGCCGTCGCCACATGCACCCCGTCCTCGCCCCAGACATCCGCCGCCACGGCGATCAGACGGCGTCCCGGCCGGATCACCCGTCCCTCCGCCACCAGACGCCCGCGTGCCGGCGCCAGAAGCGAGATCCGGAACTCCGACGTCACCACCTCCAACCCCTCCGCCATCGTGGTCAGCGCCGCATATCCCGCCGCCGAATCGGCCAGCGCGAACGTCAGCCCCGCATGCCCCACGCCATGCTGCTGCGCCGTCGCCGCCGTCACCGTGGCCCCGATCCGCACAACGCCGTCGCCCGCATGTTCAAGCGCCGCACCCAAGGTCGCCATCAACCCCTGCCGCTCGAAGCTTCGGTAGATCCGGTCCATCCCCGTCATCCCGCCATGATCAGGCAGGTCGCGGACCCGGTGGCATAGACCTTGCCGTCGTCGGCCCCCCGGATCACCCCGGACGCCACGCCCGTCGTGCGCCCGCCGTGCAGCACCTCGCCCACCGCCACGATCTCCATGCCGATCGGGATCGCGCGCGTCACGTTCACCTTGTATTCGAGCGTCGTGTAAATCGATCCCTGCGGCACCAGCGTGTGCACGGCGCAGGACATCGCCGAATCCAGCAGGGTTCCGTACCAGCCGCCGTGCACCGTGCCCAAGGGGTTGCAATGCTCAGCCGCAGGCGCGCCCCTGAAGACCACGCGCCCCGACGCCACCTCGGTCACGCGATAATTCAGGACGCGGGAAATAGGCGGCGGCGGCAGGTCCCCGTCGCGGATACCTTCGAGGAACGCCAGCCCGGACATGCCCAGAACCTGTTCCCGCGTCGCCAGCATGTCGCCCATAGCCGTCCCCCGCTTGTCCGGCGGACCCTAGCGGCAAGGGCCGCCTCAGGCCACCCGGCTCAGCGCGGCCTGCGGTATGATCCCCAGCGCCGCGCAGACGTCGCGGGTCAATTCGGGCCGGTTGAGCGTGTAGAAATGCAGATGCCCGACACCCTCGGACACCAGCGCATCGGCCAGTTCCGCGGCATGCGCGATGGCCAGCAGGTCCTCGCGCCCGTCCCGCACCGCAACATCGAAGGCCGCCGCCAGATCGTCCGGGATCACCGCCCCGCACGAGGCCGCGAAACGCGCCGTGTTCTTCCAGTTCTCGATCGGCAGGATCCCCGGCACGATCGGGGCATCGATCCCCGCCGCCGCGCAGCGGTCCCGAAACCTCAGGAACGTCTCGGCGTCGAAAAAGAACTGCGAGATCGCTTCCGAGGCACCCGCGTCGATCTTCCGCTTCAGCCAGGCGATGTCCGCCTCCGCCGATGCCGCCTCGGGATGGACGTCCGGATAACAGCCGACCCGCACCCGGAACCCCTCGTCGGCAAGGGCCGCGATCAATTCCACCGAATTGGCGAACCCCTCGGGATGCGCCGCGAACCCGTCGGACCCCTTCGGCGGATCGCCCCGCAGGGCCACGATATCCGTCACACCGGCGGCCCGGAAGCCGCGCGCGACCTCAAGCGTCTCGGCGCGCGACGCGTCCACGCAGGTCAGATGCCCGGCCACGTTCAACCCGAACTGCTTGCCCAATGTCGCGACGGCCTCGCGCGTCAATTCCCGCGTCGTCCCGCCCGCGCCATAGGTCACCGACACCCACTCGGGCGCCAGCGGGGCCAGCGTGTTCACGCAATCCCACAACCGGAACGACGCCTCCAGCGACTTGGGCGGAAAGAACTCGAAACTGATGGAGGGAGCGGTCATGGCACGGGATCCTTTTGGCGTTGACCTCTTGTGCCAAACCCCGCACCCGTGAGACAGGTTCATAATCTTCATCATCAACATGAACGAAACGGTCAAACTGGCATGCGGCTGAATATCGAATTCCGTCACCTGCGCACGATCCGCGCCATCCAGGACTGCGGCGGCCTCGCGCGCGCCGCCGACCGTCTGAACATCACGCAGTCGGCACTCTCGCATCAGGTCAAGACCCTCGAGGAACAGATCGGCGTCGAGCTTTTCATCCGCCGCTCGAAGCCGATGACGCTCTCGCCCGCCGGTCAGCGTCTGCTGCGCCTTGCGGATCAGGTGCTGCCGCAGGTCGAAGCGGTCGAGCAGGAGTTCGCGGGGCTCAAATCCGGCAAGACGGGCCGCCTGCACATCGCCATCGAATGCCATGCCTGTTTCGAATGGCTGTTCCCGGTGCTGGAGCAGTTCCGCCGCGCATGGCCGGACGTCGACGTGGATATCCGGCCCGGCCTGCAATTCCAGGCCCTGCCCGCCCTCCAGAAGGAGGACGTGGACCTCGTCGTCTCGTCGGACCCCGAAACCCTGCCCGGCGTCGAATTTTCGCCGCTCTTCGATTACGAGCCGGTGTTCCTCGCCTCCGCCGCGCACCCGCTGGCGCAGAAACCCTTCATCGAGGCGCGCGATTTCGCGGGCGAGGCGCTCATCACCTACCCCGTCGAACGCGCCCGCCTCGACGTCTTTTCCCAACTTCTGACGCCTGCTGGGGTAGAGCCTGCATCTATCCGGCAGGTCGAGCTGACCGCCGTGATCCTGCTTCTGGTCGCCTCCAATCGCGGCGTCGCCGTCCTGCCCGACTGGGTCGTGCGCGAGGTGCGGTACAACTCCGACTATGTCACCCGCCCGCTGACCGAGACCGGCATCACGCGCCGCCTCTACGCGGCTGTTCGCGACGTCGACGCCTCGAAACCGTTCATGGCCCACGTCCTGCGCCTGATGCGGACAGAACCGCTCAAGTTGCAGCGCGCGCCGCATCCCGCCTGACCCCTTCCCCCCGGCGACTGGGCGGTGCAGGGTGCCGGGCGAATGATCCCCCACGCCGAAAGAGCACCCCATGAAGTTCTATTTCAACGCCGCCCCGAACCCCGCCAAGGTCGCCCTGATGCTCGAAGAGCTGGAGCTGCCCTACGAGGAGGTGCCGGTCGACACCCGCAAGGGGCAACAGCACACGCCGGAATTCCGCGCGGTGAACCCGAACGCCAAGGTCCCCGCCATCGACGACGACGGCACCGTCGTGTTCGATTCGGGTGCGATCCTGCTCTACCTCGCGCAAAAGCACGGCCGCTTCCTGCCGCCCGCCGAGGGCATGGGCGAGATGCTGTCGTGGTATTTCCTGATCGCCACCGGCGTCGGCCCTTACTCGGGGCAGGCCGTCCACTTCACCCGCGCCCACACCGGCAGCGATTACGCCACCAACCGATACGTCAAGGAAGTCCAGCGCCACTATCAGCTGTTCGAGGACCGGCTGGCGGGCCGCGACTGGATCGGCGGCGACGACTACGGCATCTGCGACATCGCGGGCTGGGGCTGGTTCAAGATGGCGGGCTACGTTCTGGAAAAGCAGGGCGGCCTGACCCCCTATCCGAACCTGTCCGCCTGGTTCGCACGGGTCGAGGCACGCCCGGCCGTGGCGCGGGCCAAGGCCATGGTCGGCCGCCACACCTTCAAGACCGAGATGGACGAAGAGGCGCTCCGATCCATGTTCCCGCAAAACTATTGAGGTCCCGTTAAGAAATCGACGTCCGATCCGCGTCACCCGTGGATCACCCGTGGATCACCCACAGATCACCCGTCGATTGTTGCACGAAAGACGAAAGGGAGCGGGGGGCTGGAACCTCGCCGCTCCCTCCGCTACACGCCGCGTCTGACCGACCTCCCGGAGCGCGACAGATGCAAGGCAGTGCCAATCTCAACGTCATGATAAAGGCCGCCCGCAAAGCCGGTCGCAGCCTTCTCAAGGACTTCGGCGAAGTCGAGAATCTTCAGGTCTCGGCCAAGGGTCCGGGCGATTTCGTCAGCCGCGCCGACCGCGCCGCCGAAGAGATCATCCGGGAGGCCCTGATGGAAGCCCGCCCGACCTATGGCTGGCTTGGCGAGGAGTCGGGCGAGGCCGCGGGCAAGGACCCGACACGCCGCTGGATCGTCGATCCCCTTGATGGAACGACGAATTTTCTCCACGGCATGCCCCATTGGGCCGTGTCCATCGCTCTCGAACACAAGGGCGAAATCGTCTCGGGCGTGGTCTACGATCCGACCAAGGACGAGTTGTTCTGGGCCGAAAAAGGTGCCGGAGCCTGGCTGGACGGACGGCAACGCCTGCGGGTGTCGGGCCGCACCTCGATGATCGAGACGGTCTATGCCACCGGGCTTCCGTTCGCCGCGAACCGCTACCTTCCCGCCGCCCTCAAGGACCTCGGTCGCGTCCTTCCCGTTTGCGCCGGCGTGCGCCGCTGGGGTGCCGCCGCCCTCGACCTCGCCTACGTGGCCGCCGGCCGCTACGACGGCTACTGGGAACGCGGCGTCCACGCCTGGGACATCGCCGCCGGCGTCCTTCTGGTCAAGGAAGCGGGCGGCATCGTCGAACCGATCCGCCCCGACACCCAGACCCTGCTGGACGACGGGCATCTCGTCTCCGGATCCGCGGCGATCTTCAGCAAGTTTTCCGCGCTGATCCGGTCCAGCGACTAGATCCGTCCCGACCCGGTTCCGGAATCCGGCACTCAGCCGACCGCGGCAAGGCGCTCGCAGAGCGGGAAAATCTGCTGCAAGGTCAAGGGTTTTCCGCACCGCTAACGAAAGTTGACCGTCAGGCCTTCTCCGGCGACATGGCCGTGATCGCCGCCCCGGCGTCGAGGAACCACCGCGACAGCCCCGCCTGGACCGGATCATCGGCGGTCAGGTCCGACATGCGTCGGCACAGGTCGGTGACCACCGACGGCACGGCCCCGACGCGATCTTCCCGAAGCGTCACCACGGCATCGGCCCACCCGTTCAGCGCAACCCGTTCCCGGATCTTCGACAGCCGCCCGATCGCGATCACCACTGCCATCCGCACGGCCAGTCGCCGCAGCGCGTTGTCCGGAATGGCCTCCGCCAGCAACACCTCCGTCGCGTCCCGGTCCAGCGGCCAGTAATTGTCCGCGATCAGCCAACTGACGTCCTCTACCCCGGCCCGACGGCCGAACAGGTCCCAGTCAAACCAGATCACGCTGCCGTCGGCCTGAACCGCGGCGTTTCCAAGCCGCGCGTCCCAGCGGGTAAAGCGTACGGGCGGTTGCGACAGGGCTTGCGCGACGACGTCCGCATCGATGCGCGGCGTGGCGATGCGAAGGTCTCCGGACAGGAAGATGGCACGCGACACCAGCTCCTCCGCCCATCCTGGCCGGGTCCCGAGACCGGGAAGGCTGGCAAGAAGATCAGGCTGCGCCTCCACGGCGGCACGGCAGGTCTCGAGCGCTTCGATCGCCTTCCTCGCCAACCGGTCCCGCGTGGCCGCATCGGCCTCCGTCATCGCAAAGGACAGGCGATTGCGTCCGGCATCGCTTTGCAACAGAAGCCCGTCGCGAAAGCCGATCACCTCCGGCACGGGAGCGCCGGACTGATGCAGCACCGACAGGATCGCGGCCTCATGCTCGGCTCGGTCGAGATTTTCCCGCCGCGTCGCGATCACCGTCCGCCCGGAGGACAGTTCAAGCCGGACGGACCGGCGATCCTTGCCACCCGGAGCATAGATCGAGATGACGGATTCACCCGTCATGGCGCGTGCAAGCGCCTTGAGCCAACCAATCGAGCCCGGAGCATGGACCGGAGAATTCGAAGCGGGGGTCCTGGTGTCGATCACGGGCGTCGCTCCTGCAAATCGTCCGGCGTGCCCCCCAGGCTTCGCGCAGGGTCATGGTTGCACTTGGGCAGGTGGCATGCAACGGTTTTTGGCAGATCCGCTGGGCGATTGGCACGGGGCTGTGCACGTTCGACCCGCCCCGCAAACCGATTGGGCCCGCAGACGTGACACCCCCGTTCGATCTCGTTCGAAACGCCGGACTGCCGTTCGATCCCGCCGTGGTCGAGGCCGCGCGCGTGAATACCCCCGCGACCCTTCGGCGGGCCGCGACCTTGCCCGCGCGAAGGTCGGTCAAGAGGGACTGGCAGGCGGCCTGGCTCGCCCGTGCGATCAGCATGATAGACCTGACCACCTTGTCCGGCGACGACACGCCGGGTCGCGTCCGCAGACTGTGCGCCAAGGCGCTGCAGCCCGTGCGCGGCGACATCCTGGAGGCGATCGGTCTGCCGGACCTGACCACCGGGGCCGTCTGCGTCTACCACGAGATGGTGCCGGTCGCGGTCGAGGCGGTCGCGGGTCGAATTCCCGTTGCCGCCGTGTCGACCGGCTTTCCGGCTGGCCTGTCGCCCTTCGACCTTCGGCTGCGGGAAATCGAGCGGTCGGTCGAGGCGGGGGCCACGGAAATCGACATCGTGATCTCCCGCCGCCACGTCCTCACGGGCAACTGGCAGGCACTCTATGACGAGACGCGGCAGATGCGGCAGGCCTGCGGTGACGCGCACATGAAGGCGATTCTGGCCACCGGCGAATTGGGCCCCCTCAAGAACGTGATGAAGGCCAGCATGGTCACGATGATGGCCGGGTCGGATTTCATCAAGACCTCGACCGGCAAGGAGGCCGTGAACGCCACCCTGCCCGTGTCGCTTACGATGATGCGCGCCATTCGCGCCTATGAGGCGATGTCCGGCTTCAAGGTCGGCTACAAGCCCGCGGGCGGCGTCTCCAAGGCCAAGGACGCGGTGACCTATCTGGCTTTGCTCAAGGAAGAACTCGGCGACCGCTGGCTGCGACCCGACCTGTTCCGCTTCGGCGCGTCGTCCCTGCTGGGCGATATAGAGCGGCAGCTGGAGCATCACGTCACCGGGCGGTATTCGGTCGGACATCGACACGCGGTCGGATGAGGCGAACGCGGGGGTCCAGCCCCTCGCGCTCCCCGGGATATTTTCGAAGGGAAGAAAGCAGAGCATGACCGTGGCCGAGATTTTCGAAAGCATGGACTGGGGCCCCGCCCCCGAAAGCCGGGCCGAGGCCGATGCCTGGCTGGACGGGCATGGGCGGCGGTTCGGGCACTATATCGGCGGCAAGCGCCTGGCGGCGGGCCGGATGTTCACATCGGTGAATCCGGCGACGGGGGAGGTATTGGCGGAGGTTACGCAGGGGACCGAGGCCGATGTGGCGGCGGCGGTGACAGCCGCGCGCGGGGCGGCCGGATCCTGGGCCGGGACATCTGACCACGACCGCGCCCGCGTCCTCTATGCGATCGCGCGCGGCTTGCAGAAGCACGCGCGATTGCTTGCGGTCCTCGAGACCCTCGACACCGGCAAGCCGATCCGCGAGGCGCGCGATATCGATGTGGCACTGGCCGCGCGGCACTTCTACCACCACGCCGGCCACGCGGAGTTACGGTCCGAGGTGATGCCCGCCGCAGAGCCCTGGGGTGTTTGCGGCCAGATCGTGCCGTGGAATTTCCCGCTTCTCATGCTGGCCTGGAAGGTCGCGCCCGCACTCGCGATGGGGAACGCGGTCGTGCTGAAACCGGCTGAATGGACACCGCTGACCGCCCTCGCCTTCGCCGACATCTGCGACGGCGCGGGCGTGCCGCCGGGCGTGGTGAACATCGTCACGGGCGACGGCGAGACCGGAGCGGCGCTGGTAGCCGCCGAGATCGACAAGCTGGCATTTACCGGCTCGACCGAAGTCGGTCGCATCCTGCGCCGTGAAACGGCGGGCCGCGCCATCGGCCTGACGCTGGAGCTGGGCGGCAAGAGCCCCTATGTCGTGTTCGAGGATGCCGATATCGACGGCGCCGTCGAAGGGCTGGTGGATGCCATCTGGTTCAATGGCGGACAGGTCTGCTGCGCCGGATCGCGCCTGCTGGTGCAGGAAGGTATCGCCGCCGATTTCACCGCGCGTCTCAAGGCCCGCATGCGCCGCATTCGTGTCGGCGACCCGCTCGACAAATCCGTGGACATGGGCGCGCTGGTCCATGCCGACCACAAGCGCAACGTCGAGGCGATGCTGGCGCGCACCGCCGGAACGATCCACCGTGGCGACGCACCCGAGGGGTGCTACATGCCGCCCGTCCTCGTGACCGACGTGCAGGGTGCCGACCCCCTGATGCAGGAGGAGGTGTTCGGCCCCGTCCTGGCAATGACCACTTTCCGGACGCCCGCAGAAGCGGTGCAGCTGGCCAACGACACGGCCTACGGTCTGGCGGCATCGGTCTGGTCACAGGACATCGACGTGGCGCTGGACACGGCGCCCCGGATCCGGGCCGGGGTGGTCTGGGTCAACGGGGCAAACATGCTGGATGCGGCGGCCCCCTTCGGCGGAATGAAGGAAAGCGGGTTCGGGCGCGAGGGCGGGGTCGCGGGCCTTGGGGCATACGTGCGGCCGACCGTCGGCAAGGCGATCAAACCGGCGAAGTCGGTCGAGGGTGCGCAGACCGCGCCCGACGTCGTCGACCGAACCGCAAAGATGTACGTGGGCGGCAAGCAGGTGCGGCCGGACGGTGGCTATACCCGGGCCGTGTTCGGGCCGAAAGGTCAGGTCGGCGCGGTCGGCATCGCCAACCGCAAGGACCTGCGCAATGCCGTCGAAGCTGCGACAGGGGCGACCGGCTGGAGCAACGCCACCGGCCATTCGCGCGCGCAGATCCTGTATTATCTCGCGGAGAACCTGAGCGCGCGCGCGCCCGAATTCGACGCCCGCCTTGCGGCGCAAGGCGCCAAGGACAGGACCGCTACCGCCGTGCGCCACCTGTTCCGCTGGGCTGCCTGGTCCGACAAGCATGACGGGCGGACACTCGGGGTTCCGATGGGCGGCCTTGCCCTTGCGCTGAACCGCCCCGTTGGCGTCATCGGCGCCTTCGCCGCCGAGGAAACGCCGCTCACCGCCATGGCTCAGGTCATCGGCGCGGCGCTTGCAATGGGCAATCGGCTCGTCCTCGTCGGTCCAGAAACCGCGCCGCTGACGGCGACGGATCTCTATCAGGTCATCGATACCTCGGATGTGCCTGGCGGCGTGATCAATATCCTGACCGGTCCGCATGCCGATCTGGCCGCGCAGATGGCGGGGCACATGGGCGTGGACGCGGTCTGGTCGTTTTCGTCGGCCGATATCTCGGCAACCGTGGAGCGGGAAGCCGCCGGGAACCTGAAGCGGACGTGGGTCAACAACGGGCGCACCCGCGACTGGACCGCGACCGACGGCGCCACGTGGCTCGGCCATGCGACCGAGGAGCAGACGATCTGGGTCCCCTTCGGTCTCTGATCGCTCAGGCAGACAGCGTGCGGGCCAGCGATATGGCCGCCAGACCGATCAGGAGACAGAGCGCGAAGGGCTTGTAGTATCGCTCAAGCCTGGGGCGGAACAGGCGCTGTCCGAGGGACACGCCGATCGCCGCCGGAAGTGCCAGCGCAAGCCCCCGCGCGACCGACGTGCCATCAAACAGGCCATAGCCGAGCAGCCACAGGATCGACAGAATGGACGAGATGAAAAGATAGAGCACGAGAGACGCCCGCATGATGCGTGCGGGCGCCTCCTGCGCCAGAACATAGAGCGCCACGACCATGCCGCCGACAGACGCGACCCCGGTCACGATCCCGGCCAGCACACCCGTGCCGTAAAGTCCGGCATTCGTTGCCAGAAACCGCAGACGGATACGCGCAAGCTGCAGCGCAGCCAAACCGATCAGAACCGACAGTGCCAGCAAACGCGAGCCCTCGGGCGGCAGTCGGGTGGTCAGCCACAGGCCCAGCGGCGTTCCGGCCGCCGAGGTGAGTGCAAGACCGAGAGCCACACGCCTGTCCGCCTCGACGAGGCTGCCGCGAAGCATCAGGACGGACGCTGCCATCTCGAGGATCAGGCAGATCGGGATCAGCTCACGCGGGGGAAGGATGGTCACCGCCGAGGCCATCACAAGCGCCGACAGCGCGAAACCGGAGAACCCGCGCACGAGGCCCGCGGCGAACGCCACGAACGTCAACACGGCAAAGTCGGGCGCGCGGAGGGCAATCAAATCCATCCGGCGCAGCATGCATGGGCATTCTGCCCGCGATAGGTCCAGTTCCGCCTATTCGATAACCCGCACTTCCGGCGCGGCGTCGCGGATCGCACGGCGGATCGTGACCGCCAGTTCCGCGAAGGCCGCGCCCTGCGCCGCCGTCTGCCGCCAGACCATACCGATGTCGCGACCGGGCTGCGGTTCCGACAGGGGGCGCGCAACGACAAGTCTTTCGCGTGCTACTTCCGAGCGGACATAGAGCGCGGGCAGGACCGACAGGCCCAGGCCCGTGGCAACCATCTGCCGCAGCGTGTCGAGCGACGTCCCCTCATAGTCGAGAGACAGGTGCGCCCCGGTCTCAGCGGCCAGTTCGGCCACCGTGTCATGCAGGCGGTGTCCGGTTTCCAGCGTCATCACCGTTTCGCCGCGCAGATCAGCGCGCGCGACGACCGCCTGAGCCGCCAGCGCATGATCGGAGGGCATGACGACCAGCAGCGGCTCGTGGAACAGAGGAGTGCTTTGCAAGGCTGACTCCTCGACAGGCAAGGGAAAGAACAGCAGGTCCAATGCGCCATCGCGCAGACGGGCCATCAGATCGGCGGCCAACCCCTCGCGCACGTAGAACTTCAGAGCCGGGTACGTCGCATGAAGCGTCGGGATCACCAGCGGCAGGAAATAACTGCCGAGGGAACCGACCACGCCAACCCGCATCGTGCTGGCGAAGGGGTTCGACCCGGTGCGCGCCACCGTCGAGATGTCAGCCACATCCCGCAACACCCGGCGCGCACGCGCGGCGATATCCAGTCCCACGGGGGTCAGCGTGACACCGGATCGCGACCGCTCAACCAGCTGGACACCAAGCTTTTCCTCAAGCTCGCGCAGTTGGGCGCTCAATGTCGGCTGGGTCACATGCACGCTTTCCGCAGCCCGCCTGAAATGCAGGGTTTCGGCGACCGCCACGAGATATCGGAATTGCTGAAGGGTCGGCATCGCGGTCACCATAGAGGGGTTCTATGAAATTACTTATATTGAATGTTTGAACAATCAAACTTGTCGTCTATATGCCCCATTCAGGGACAGCAGGGATGGTTATGGCCAGCACAGCCAAGAACACGCGGTTTCTCGGTGGCACGCCGGGTATCATTTCGGTCGTCGTGCCCGGTGCCCTCTTCGTGTGGTTCGCGCAATTCGTACCGGCCATCGCGGCGGGCGAAGTTCTTCTGTGGCGGATCGACTGGGTGCCCGCACTCGGCGTCACGATCGGCATCCTCCTCGACGGCCTCAGCCTTTCGTTCGGCCTGCTGATCACCGGGATCGGAACGCTGGTCACGCTCTATTCGACCTCATACCTCGGGGGACACGTCCACTACACCCGGTTCGTCTGTTACCTCCTTGCGTTCATGGCCGGGATGCTGGGGCTAGTGCTCTCCGACAACCTTCTGACGCTGTTCGTGTTCTGGGAGGTCACGACGATTTCCTCCTACCTGCTGATCGGTTTCAACGCGGACGAGGATAAATCGCGCCGCAATGCGCTTCAGGCCCTGCTGGTCACCGGCACAGGCGGCCTCGCCTTCCTGGCCGGCATCATCCTGATCGCCGCAGCGACCGGCACGTTCGACATTTCGGCCATAGACGGCACGTTGGCCGATCACCCCCTGTACCTTCCGATCCTGCTTCTTGTCCTCGCGGGGGCGTTCACCAAGTCGGCGCAGGTGCCGTTTCATTTCTGGCTGCCGAACGCGATGGCCGCACCGACCCCGGTGTCGGCCTACCTGCACTCGGCGACAATGGTTAAGGGCGGCGTCTACCTTCTTGCGCGCATGAACCCGTCGCTCGGCGGCACCGACATCTGGTTCTGGACCCTGATCATCTTCGGGGGCGTCACAGCGGTCTTCGCATCGATCCTCGCGATCAAGCAGACCGACATCAAGCAGGTCCTGGCCTATACGACGCTCATGGCCCTCGGCACCCTCGTGATGTTCATCGGCGTGGGCACTCCAGAAGCGATCAAGGCCGCGATGACCTTCCTGCTGGTCCATTCGTTCTACAAGGCGTCGCTCTTCCTGATGATCGGCGTGGTGGATCACGGTACCGGGACACGTGATGCAACCGTCCTGCGCGGCCTCGCCAAGGCCATGCCCGTTACGGCCGCTGCCGCCGCGCTTGCGGCCCTGTCGATGGCAGGCGTGCCGCCACTGTTCGGCTTCATCGGCAAGGAAGTTCTCTACAAGGCCGCGCTCGACGCCGGCTCCGGCCTGATCTGGGTCACGGCTTGCGCCTTCGCGGCTTCGGCGCTCATGTTCGTCGCGGGTGGCATCGTCGCCTGGCGGCCGTTCACCGGCACACTCGCGGAAACGCCCGTGCCCGCCCATGAGGGGCCCTGGGCAATGCTGCTGGGTCCCGTCCTGCTTGCCGCCCTCGGCCTCGGCCTCGGCCTCTTCCCGGACTATGCCGAAGCCCTCGTTCGCCCTGCCGCCGCCGCCGTCATGGGCGCGGAGGTGGAGGTCGATCTCTATCTCTGGGGCGGCGTGAACGCAGCCCTGATCCTGTCGCTCCTGACCTTTGCCGTGGGCTTCGGGCTATACCTCGTGCACGGCCGCCTGCGCGGCTGGCTGGCGACGTCGCCCGACCGGTTCGATCCCGGCTGGGACCGCCTGATGGGTTGGGTCGCGGCGGGTGCGGCCTGGCAGACAGGTGTGATCCAGACCGGCCAGCTGCGCCGCTATATCTTCGTGACATTCCTGACACTCGCCTTTGGACTGAGCTGGTCGGTCTGGCGCGCCGCTCTGGTTCCGTC
>JBARXR010000459.1:0-2763 GCA_049647445.1 Jannaschia sp.
CCTGACGGTCGTGCGCCCGGAAGTCGAGCTGCGCGTGACCGCCGGTGACATTCCCGAGCAGGTGACGGTCGATTGCTCCGGCCTTGAGATCGGCGACACCGTGACCATCTCGTCGGTGAAGATGCCCGAGGGGGCCAAGGCGGTGATCGAGCGCGATTTCGTGCTGGCGAACATGCAGGCGCCGTCGGGCCTTGCCTCGCAGAAGGACGATGAGGACGAGGTCACCGAGACCGAAGTCATCAACCAGTCGGACAAGACGGTCGAAGACGGCGAATAAGGCTGTTGCCGACGTCGTGAGGACGGACGGCGATGAGGAAATGCGGGGCGCGCGGGGAAACCTGTGCGCCCCGTTCGCGTTTGCGGCCCCTTGGCGGCAGCCGAAACGCCAGACCGGCGTCGCGGCACGGCAGCCGGACGCCTGCTGTCAGGGTCCTGGTCGGCCGCCCGCCGCTGCATAGGCCATGTCGATGACGCGCTGGGTGCCCGCCGCATCTTCCAGCGTCCAGGCAAAGGCCGTCTCGCCACGGATCGCAGCCCCGAAGGCCTCGACCTGCCTGACGTACTGGTCGAGGCCCGGCCACGTCCGCCGGTGGGTCACGAAATCCCGACCCCGCCATTCCACCGTCGCCTCGCCGAACTTGGCCGCGTTGAACGGTGTCGTGAGCCGGATCAGCCCCGCGTCACCGTGGAACAGCATGAATTGTTCCGGCATGAGGCGCATGGAATTGACCCAATGGGCCGTGAACCCCGGAAAGCGGGCCGAGACGCGGGCAAGCACGTCGCAGCGCTCCTCCCAGTCGATATCCGCGTGCGTGATCGCCTCCGGCTCCGCGCCGGTGGCCCAGCGGGTGCAGCCATAGGTGTAGACCCCAATGTCCGGCAGGGCCCCGCCACCGGTCGCCGCGACATTCCGGATGTTCCCGGGATCGGAGGAATTGTCGTAGGTGAAGACACCCTCGACATGGCGCAATTGCCCGATCGTGCCATCGGCGAGCAGGCCGCGCACGAACCGCCACTGGGGGTGGTGCACGATCATGTAGGCCTCGGCCGCCTGCAACCCCGTGCGGTCGCGGGCGGCGATCAGGGGGGCGATCTCGGCCTCGGCCATCGCGACGGGCTTTTCGACGAGGACATGCTTGCCCGCCTCAAGCGCCCTGATGCCCCATTCGACATGCATCGTGTGCGGAAGCGGCACGTAGACGGCATCGATTTCGGGATCTGCCAGAAGGGCGTCATAGCTGTCGTGCACACGCAGGCCAGGTGCGAATGCCGCAAAGGGCGCGGCCTTGTCCGGCGAACGGGTCGCAAGGGCGGCAAGGACATGCCCAGAGGCGGCATGGATGGCGGGGGCCATGGAGCGTCGGGCAAAATCGGACGCGCCAAGCACGCCCCAGCGAATGGGTTGGGTCATCGGGATCTCCTTTGCGGCCACCAAAGTCTGCCCGGACGCCTTTGGCCAGACTTTTCGCATCACGCGGACGAGGGCCTCATTTCAACTGGCTGTCCTTGCTGCCCCGCCGGTTTATCCCGGCACGGGATGTCACGCGCCGGTCCCGCCCGGACGCGCAGTCCACGCAGAGTTTGACACCGGGAAGCGCCGTGCGTCGCGCCTGCGGGATCGGCTCTCCGCACTCCGCGCAGTCCGCGAGGCTTTCGCCCTGAGGCGCTCGACGGGATCGGATCCGCGCCAGCTCATCGTTTATCGACGCCTCGATCTGTTCGCTTACCGCCCCGTCCCGTGTCCAGCCACCAGCCATGTGCCCATCCTCCTGCTGCCGAAACATGGGGGTCACGGACCGGTCAGGCAAGGGTCATGCGCGGGTGTCGTAGATCGGGCTGAACCCGCCATAGATCATGCGCTTGCCGTCGAAGGTCATCTCGCCCATCGCCTCGGGGCCCATGTCGCGCATCTTGACCCAGGCGGCATCGCGCGTCGCCTTGTCGGGCCATTCAATCCACGAAAAAACGACGACTTCATCGTCGTTTTTCCTGACGGCCATCGGAAAGGACGTGACCTCGCCGTCGGGAACGTCGTCGGCCCAGGTTTCGACCATCGACACCGCGCCCATGTCGCGGAACATCCCCTCCCATCCATGCTGTGCCTGCGTTATATAGGCGTCCTTGTTGGCCGCGGGGACCGCGGCGACGAACCCGTCGAAATAGCTCATGGTGATTCCCTCCACTTCACATGAAACAGCTTGCGCCCATCTTTATGTTGATATCAACTTATTTGGTGCCAGACCTGTCCGATACCCTTGAAGTCCGCGACCGGTGCCTGTGTTTCCGGACGCAGCGCGCCGCCCGTGTCCTCGCCCGGCGATTCGACGCGGCCTTTCGCCCGTTCGACCTGAACAACGGTCAGTTTTCCCTGCTGATGTCCCTGAACCGCCCGGAGCCGCCGGGCATCGGCGCCGTGGCCCCGTTTCTCGGAATGGATCGCACGACCTTGACGGCCGCCCTGAAACCCCTGGAGCGGCGCGGGCTTCTGCAGGTCCTCGTGGATGAGAAGGATCGCCGGGGCCGCCGTCTGGCCCTGACGCGGAAAGGCCGCGCCCTTTTGGACGCGGCCCTTCCCGTCTGGCGGGCGGAACATGATCGACTCGATGCGGCGCTTGCATCGCTGGACGATCCGGTCGCCCCCGAGACCCTTCGCGCAGGCCTGACGGGCGTGTCCGGGGCTTAGGCCGCCACCATCCCTTTTTCCCGCGCGAGGTCACGGACGCGCGTCTGAAGCTTTTCGAAAGCGCGCACCTCGATCTGGCG
>JBARXR010000460.1:0-20224 GCA_049647445.1 Jannaschia sp.
GCATCGGCCAACGTCACGCTGCGGGCCGCGAGGGTCGCTTCGAGTTCCGCGATACGGGCGCGAAACGCCGCGTCTTCGGTCCGGGCGACCGTGCGCGTTTCCTCCAAGGCGGCCAGCGTGGCGGACAGGCGCGCGTTCAGGTCCCCGCTGCCGTCGCGCGCGGTTTCCAGATCGGCCAGCGCCTGCGCGAGTTGCGCGTTGAGGTCTTCTTCCGCGACCTGCGCGGCGGCCAGCAGGGTCAACGTCTCTTCCGCCTCCCGCCGTCGTTCCTCGAGCGCGAGGGTCAGGGCCGTCAGCTCCGCGTCGGAATTGGCCAGACGGTCGCGCAGGGCTTCCGCTGCCGCCGCTTCGGCAAGTCGTGCCGCCTCTGCCGTCGTCAGTTCGGCTTCGACACCGGCAAGGCGTTCGCGCAGGGCTTCGGCAGCGGCCAGTTCCGCCAGACGCGCGGCCTCGGCCTCATCGAGGGAGGTCGTCAGGTCCGTTACCCGCGCGGCAAGGGCCGCGGCCCCCTCCTGCTGCTCCGTCAGGGCGGCGAGCGTCTCGGCCAGCGTTGTTTCCCGCGATTGCGCCTCGGCCCGAAGATCGGCGACCAACGCCTCGACGGCGTCGGCGCGCGCGGCTGAAAGACGTGCGGCTTCGGTCTGGGCATCGATTTCGTCGCGTGCGGTGGCAAGGGCCAGTTGCAGCGCCTCCCGCTCGTCGATGATCCGGGTCAATGCGCCTTCGGTCGTCTCGAGACGCGCGGCGAGACTCGACCGGGCATTTTCCGTCTCCTCCAGGGTCCCGGCCAATCGATCCCGGTCGGCGATCAGGCTTGCCACCTGCTCCTCGAAGCTGGCCACGCGGGCCTGCAGATCGGATCTCTGGGCCGTCAGCGTCGCGATCAGCGCGGTCTGTCGATCCCGTTCGGCCCCGAGATCCGCGATGTCGTCCTCAAGTCCCGCCGCCCGCTGTTGCTCCAGCCCGAGGGCACGGGCAAGACCGTCCAGCTGACTGCCGAGGTTCGAAATCTCCTCGCCCTGTTGACGAATTTCCGCGTCCTGGGATGTGATCTGTTCGGACAGGATGAACTGCACGATCATGAAGATCGACAGGACGAACATCAGCACCAGAAGCAGCGCCGTCATCGCGTCGACAAACCCCGGCCAGACGTTCGCGGTGAACCGCTGTCCGGACCTGCGGGCCAATGCCATCTAGCCGTCCCCCTGTGGCGACTTGCCGTCGGCTTCCGCGTCCTGCTGACTGGAGACGAGGCGCGAGAGCTGTCGGATGGACCGCGTCAGGGCGCCGAGATCACCGCGCAGGTCGTCCGTTGCGGCCTGACGCCCCTGCTGCATCTCCTCGAAGACCTTGAGAAGCTGCACGTCGATGGAGCGGATGCGCATCCGGCTTTCGGCGTCGAGTCCATCGCCACCGCCGGAGGACCCGCGCAGCACCTCGACGATATGCTCCTGCCCCAACGCCACGCGATTGAGGGCCTCGACGGTTTCGGCGATGCCGTCACTCCGGCCTTCGCGGTCAAGCCGATAGACCATGGCGGTCACGGCCTCGGACAGGGTGCTGAGCTTGCTGTCGGCGGCCAGACGTCCGGCTTCGGCCCGTTGAAACATGTCGGACAGGGCCTCCATCTGGTAGTTCATGTGATCGAGGACGGCAGCCAACGAATACTGGTCGATGGTCTCCTCACCGCTGTCGCCGACGAGGCCGACGCGGGTGATCGACGACAACCAATCCTCCATCTCGCGGTAGAAGCGGTTCTGGCCGTGACCCGCAAACAGCTCCAGCAGGCCGACGACCAACGATCCGGCAAGGCCGAGCAAGGAGGACGCGAACGCGGTGCCCATACCCGCGAGTTGCGACTCGAGCCCCCCGATCAGGCGGCCGAAAACCGCCACACCGGCCTCGCCGCTTTCGGGGTTCAGACTGCGGATCGTGTCCACCACGGCCGGCACCGTCGTGGCAAGGCCCCAAAATGTCCCGAGAAGGCCCAGAAATATGAGCGTGTTGACGATATAGCGCGTGATGTCTCGCGCTTCCTCCATGCGCGCACCGACCGAGTCGAGGATCGAGCGGGAGGAGGACGCGGAAATCTGGCTGCGCGCCGACCGCGACCGCAGCAGGGCCGCCAAAGGCGCCAGTAAGCCGGGTGCCCTGGCAAAGTCGTGACCGGGGCGCGCCTCCGCGAAACCCTCGATCCAGCTGACCGACGAGAAGAGCTGAAACACCTGTGCAAAGCACGCAAGGATGCCGAGAAAGAACACCAGTATGATCGTGCCGTTCAGCCACGGGTTCGCCGCGAAGATCGGCGCGACACGGGGATAGGCCAGCCACACGCCGACGCCCACCGCCCCGAGAACAGCCAGCATCTGGACGATCTGGCGGATCGGCTGCGAGAATTGCGTGCCGTGTTCGAGTTGTGCGGTTGCCATGCGTCCCCGCCCCGTTTGCGGAGCCCTGTTGATCGAAGAAACGTTAGCCGCCGTGCCAGTTACCCACAAGGACGCGTCAGAGATCGGCCCTGATCTGTTGCACCCGCGTGACCAGCGCGTCGAGATCGGCATCCCCGATGCCAAGTCCGTGCAGGGCCGCCGCCGTCGCCGTCAGGTATTCGTGGTTCGGACCGCGTCCGCCGTGGGCCCCGGCGATGATGCGCGCCTGCTCTTCGAGCGTCAGGTCGCGGGCGTACTGGACGTGGGACGTGTCGATCACATAGGCGAGCGAGCGGATCACGCGGCCCCGGTCGCAGGTCAGGTCGACCTCGTGTTCCTCATAGGCGGAAGAGATCAACTCGCGCGCTCGCAATTCCGCAAGCGCCGTCTCCGGGTCCGCCGCCCGGATCGCCAGCCCTTCACAGGTCGCACCAAAAGAAGGCTCCAGCGCCAGCACGAGACCGGGATCCTCCTCCGAGCCGCGGTGGTGGATCGACCACATGCAAAAGCGGCGGCGGAACCCGGTCACGGTCGCGCGGCGGGACTCGGCCACCTCGATGCCCGGATTCCAGATCAGCGAGCCATAGCCGAATACCCAAAGCTCATGTTCGTCCTGCATCGCACTTCCTTTCGCCCGGGCAAAAGCGGGGATAGACCGTGTCAAAGCTGTCCGAAAGCCGAAACCCATGATGCGGATCCTCACAATCCTGACGCTTGTCGCGGCCCTGGGCTGGGGGGGATGGTGGTTCGTCGGCGCGCGCACCATCCGGACGACGGTCGAGGCAAGCATCGCATCGGCGCGCGACGAGGGATGGCGGGTTGACCTCGCGGACCTCACAGTGACGGGGTTCCCCAACCGGTTCGACACCAGGATCTCGCGCCTCGACCTCGACACGCCGGACCGGCAATGGGGACTCGTCGCGCCGTTTCTTCAGGTCTTCGCCCTCAGCTACCGCCCGAACCGGATCATCGCGATCCCGGCCTCCGATCTGTCGGTGCGCACGCCGTCCGGTCCCGTCGCGGTCACTTACGCCGACCTGCGCGCATCTGCGACGGTGTCACTTGTCGGCGGTGCAGATCTGACCCGGGCGACAGTCGTGACCGAAGCGCTTGACGCCCGAGGCCGCGACTGGACGGTCACGCTTGCGTCCGGGCAAGTTGCGATGCGATCGGGACCTGCGCCGGACAGCTACGACCTTGCCGCAACCTTCGACGATCTCGCGCTGGAAACGGACCGTCTCGACCCGCGCCTGCCCGAACGGATCGACGCCTTCGACCTCGACGCGACGGTCACGCTGGACGGTCCCGTCGCAGAGGGCGGGCAGTTTCTGGCGGCAAACCTGCGTCGTCTGGAAGGTGCATGGGACGGCATCCGCCTCGGCGTCGGCGGGGTCATGGAGGTGGCCCCGAGCGGCTTTCTGACCGGAGACCTCGTTTTGTCCGTCGAAGGGTGGCGCGATCTTCTGGCTTTGGCGGAGACATTCGATGTTCCGCCTGCGCAATTGGCCCTTCTGTCCGGCGGCTTCGGCGAGTTGGAACAGGACGGGCGGGTCGACGTGCCCCTGACCCTGCGGGACGGCGCGATCTATTTCGGGGCGATCCCGCTCGCCCCCCTGCCCCGGCTGAACACCCCCTACAATCCGTAGGGCAAGACGACACGAAACCGCCGGGACGCGAGGCATGGGGTTTCCGGCGCGCCGAGGACGGCGTTCGCCTCATTGTCGATGGCCTCGGCGACGCAGGCGGCAATGTCGTCCGGCAGGGCCTCGCCCCGGTCGAGCGCGTCAACGCCATCGAACGTGGACAGATCGAACACCAGCACCTTGCGCCCGCCGCCCGGACGCACCTCGTAGAGGACAGTCATCCCGGCATCGCACCGACCACGACAGAGGAGACCGACATCCGGCAGGTGTCGCAGGTTTTCCGGTCTGCGCAGAAGAACCGCGTCGACCGACATCGCCGCGGAGGTCGCGTCCTCCGCCATCACGGCCATGACGGCAGGGGCGCCGTCACCCGCGACCGTGACCGCACCCTCTCTCAGGGGCAGGACGAACGCGGCCACCAAGGCACAGGGCAGCCAGACCCAAAGGAGGCGTCGTCCGGGTCTAGCCATCCAGGCGCAGACGGGCATTCGCCGGATCGTAGGGGCTGTCCTCGGTCACGACCGCATCCCAGAGCCTGCGCTGCATCCGGACCCCGAGCGTCGTTCCGGCCACCGCCAGATCAGGCCGCACATACCCCATGCCGATGGATTTCCCGAAGGCCACCGAATAGCCGCCCGATGTCAGGCGACCGACCTTGGTATCCCCGTCATAGAGCGCCTCGCGCCCCCAGGGATCGGCATCGGGCGGGCCGTCGATCAGCAGGGTCACGCACTTCGACCGAATGCCCAGTGCCTCCATCGCCGCCTTCCCGTGGAAGTCCTTGGTGAGGTCCACGAAACGATCGAGGCCCGCCTCCAACGGCGTGGCATCGCGCCCGAGTTCGGCGCCGAACGCGCGATAGGATTTCTCCTGCCGGAGCCAGTTCTGGGCGCGGGCACCGACCAACTTCAGGCCATGCCCCTCGCCTGCCTCCATCAGTCGGTCGAAAAGGTAATTCTGCATCTCCATGGGGTGATGTAATTCCCAGCCGAGTTCGCCCGTGTAGGCCACCCGTATCGCGTTCACCGGACACATCAGAAGCTCCAGCCGCCGGGCCGAAAGCCAGGGGAAGCGCTTGTTGGACAGAACCGTCGCCCGGTCCGCATCACGGACGATTTCAGTCAGGATGGCACGGGAGTTGGGTCCCGCCAGCGCGAAGACCCCGTGCTGCCCGGTGCAATCGTCCAGCCACATCGGGCCGAACCGATCGACGGTGTCGTCGATCGCCTGCGCCAGAAAATCACCGTCATAGGCCTGCCAGGCCCCAGCCGACACAAGGTAGAACGTATCCTCGGCCTGCCGCACGATAGTGTATTCTGTCCGTGTCGTTCCCGCTTGGGTCAGTGCATAGGTCAGGGAGATGCGTCCGACCTTGGGCAGCCTGTTCGTCGTGAACCAATTGAGGAACGCCGCCGCCCCGGGCCCGCGCAGCCTGTGCTTGGTGAAAGCCGTGGCGTCGATCATCCCTGCCGCTTCGCGCAGGGCCGTGGCTTCCTCGACCGCGTGTGTCCACCATGCGCCCCGGCGAAAGCTCCGGCTGTCGTGGTCGAAGCTGTCGGCGGCGGCGAGCGGCCCGAAATAATTCGGACGCTCCCACCCGTTGACACAGCCGAACTGCGCGCCGCGCGCCTTCATCCGGTCGTAGCAGGGCGCGGTTTTCAGGGGTCGCGCGGCAGGCCGCTCCTCGTCGGGATGGTGCAGGATGAAGACGTGGTCGTATGCCTCCTCGTTCTTGCGCGCGGCATATTCGGTGGTCATCCACGACCCGAACCGGCGCGGGTCGAGGGATGCCATGTCGATCTCAGCTTCCCCTGCGACCATCATCTGCGCGAGATAGTATCCGGTGCCCCCGGCCGCGGTTATGCCGAAGCTGAACCCCTCGGCCAACCACATGTTCCGAAGGCCCGGAGCGGGGCCGACCAGCGGGTTGCCGTCCGGCGTATAGCAGATCGGGCCGTTGTAATCATCCTTGAGGCCGGCATGTTCAGATGTCGGGATGCGGTGGATGAACGCCATGTACTCCGCTTCGATCCGTTCGAGATCAAGCGGGAAAAGGTCGGCGCGAAAGCTGTCCGGGACGCCATACTCGAAACGAGCGGGGGCGTTCTTCTCGTAGGGTCCGAGGATCCAGCCGCCGCGCTCCTCGCGCACATACCATTTGGCATCGGCATCCCGCAGGACCGGGTGCTGCGGGTTCGTCTTTCGGTACTCGACCAACGCCGGGTCAGGCTCCGTCACGATGTACTGATGCTCGACCACGATGGCCGGCGTCTTGATGCCCAGCAACCTTGCCGTACGCTGCGCGTGGTTGCCCGTGGCGGTCACGACATGTTCGGCGTGGATCACCATCTGCTCGTCCGACGGGATGAGGTTGCCGCCCTTCTCGACCATTTTCGTCACGGTCACGTCCCAATGGTCGCCCGTCCAGTCGAACGCATCCACCTGCCAGCGCCGCTCGATCGTGACCCCAAGCTGCCGCGCGCCCTTTGCCATGGCCATGGTGACGTCGGCGGGGTTGATATACCCGTCGGTCGGATGGAACAGCGCGCCCTTCAGGTCCTCGGTCCGCACCAGCGGCCAGCGGTCCTTGATCTGCGCGGGGGTCATCCATTCGTGAGGGATACCGACGGTTTCGGCGACGGAGGAATAGAGCTCGTATTCATCCATGCGATCCCGGGTCTGGGCCATCCGCAGGTTGCCGACGACCGAGAAGCCGGGGTTTAGACCGGTCTCGGCCTCCAGCCCCTTGTAGAACTTGACGGAATAGTCGTGGATGTGGCTCGTCGCATAGCCCATGTTGAACAGCGGCAGAAGGCCCGCCGCATGCCACGTCGATCCGGACGTCAACTCGTCGCGTTCCAGCAGGACGACGTCGGACCAGTCGGCTTTGGCGAGGTGATAGGCGATGCCGGTTCCGACGGCCCCGCCCCCGACGACGAGTGCTTTGACGTGGGTCTTCATGGGCGGGCCTCCGACTCTCTTCCGGCCCTTGTGCCCCAAGGATGCGCGCAAGGTAAATCGAGGGCGACACTAGGCGCGCGGATTGCGACGCTTCCGTTGCAGGTCCTCAGAGGACGCCGATCTCGGCCAGCGCGACGGAAAGCTCCGCAGGCAGCGGTGTGTCCGAAGCATTCCGCGAGTCCATGTCCCTCGGGGCATCTTCGGGCCGCAGGTACCGCCAGCCTTGGAACGGACGTTTGAGCGTCGGAACGACCGGGATCAGCCCCGGTTCGAGGACGATTGCACATCGGCGGATGCCGTCTTCGCGCACGACCTCGTCTAGCCGCAGGATCTTCTGGCGGCATTGAACTGCCCCCTTGATGACCCAGAAGATGGAGCCCCCGTCGATCACCTCGGCTTCCCGTTTCGGCCACATGCGGGTGACATGGCGCGGCTTTCCGTCCGGCCCTTTCGCCCGCGCGCTGTCCTGCCACGCCGTCAGCGACTCGATCGACTCGGTGCCCACGCTTAGCTTTATGAGATGAATGGGCATGTCGTGACTTCCCGGAAGACTGCGGATATATCTAGACGTCGCACGCGCACGCGCAACCAGCCCTTGAGGAACGTGACCATATGTCCGCCTTTTCCGCCCCCATCGCCGAACAGATCTGGGACATGAAATACCGGCTCAAGGAAGCCGACGGGACACCGATGGACGAATCCATCGAGGCGACATGGGACCGAATCGCCGCCGCGCTGGCGGCCCCCGAGGCAGAGCCCGACCTGTGGGAGCCGCGCTTCCGGGAGGCCTTGCAGGATTTCCGCTTCCTGCCCGCCGGACGGATCGTTGCCGGTGCCGGCACCGACCGGTCGGTCACGCTGTTCAACTGCTTCGTGATGGGCACGATCGAAGACACCATGGGCGGGATCTTCTCGGCCTTGCGCGAGGCGGCGCTCACCCTCCAGCAGGGGGGCGGCATCGGGTATGATTTCTCGACGATCCGGCCACAGGGCGCGGCAGTGCACGGCGTGTCGGCCGATGCCTCCGGCCCCTTGTCCTTCATGGATGTCTGGGACGCGATGTGCCGAACCATCATGTCGGCGGGTTCGCGACGCGGGGCCATGATGGCGACGCTGCGCTGCGATCATCCGGACGTGGAAGACTTCATCGCCGCCAAACGCGACCCGGCCCGCCTCCGGATGTTCAACCTGTCGGTCCTGATCACCGACCCGTTCATGGAAGCCGTGGCCGCGGACGCGGACTGGGATCTCAGGTTCGACGGCAAGATCTATCGCAGCCTGCCCGCGCGCGACTTGTGGGACGCGATCATGCAGGCAACGTATGATTATGCCGAGCCGGGGGTGATCTTCATCGACCGGATCAATGCGACCAACAACCTGTCCTATGCCGAAACCATTGCCGCGACGAATCCCTGCGGCGAGCAGCCGTTGCCACCCTATGGCGCCTGTCTGCTCGGGTCGGTGAACCTGGCGCGACTGGTGACGGACCCGTTCACCTCCAAGGCCGCCCTTGACGAGGAGGCGCTGGAGGAGCTTACGGGCCTCGCCGTTCGGATGATGGACAACGTCGTCGATGCCTCGCGCTTTCCGCTGCCGCAACAGGCCGAGGAAGCGCGGGCCAAGCGGCGGATCGGGCTGGGCGTTACCGGGCTGGCCGACGCACTGGCGATGGTCGGGCTGCGCTATGGCTCTCCGGATGCGGTCGAGGCGACGGGGCGCTGGCTGAGAGCCATGGCGAACGCAGCCTATTTCACCTCGGCCCGGCTGGCGGACGAGAAAGGCGCGTTCCCGCTCTGCGACAGTAAGGCAATCCTGAAGGCACCGATGGTCAGGCGGCTGGACCCGGACGTTCAGGCGGCCATCGCCGAGACGGGTCTGCGAAACGCGCTCCTGACCTCTATCGCGCCGACGGGCACGATCAGCCTGCTGGCGGGAAACGTGTCCTCGGGGATCGAGCCGATCTTTGCCCATGAATACACGCGCAAGGTCCTGCAACGCGACGGATCGCGCACCGAGGAGGTGGTGCAGGACTATGCGGTTGCCGAATGGCGGAGGCTGCACGGGGACGCACCCCTGCCGGACTGTTTCGTGTCGGTGGCGGACCTGTCGCCGGAGGACCATGTCGCCATGCAGGCGGCGGCGCAGAACTGGATCGACTCCTCGATCTCGAAGACGATCAACGTGCCCGCCGATATCGGGTTCGACGCCTTCAAGGACGTCTACATGCAGGCCTGGAAAACCGGCTGCAAGGGCTGCACGACCTATCGGCCAAATGCGATCACGGGGAGCGTGTTGAGCACGCAGGAGCCCCCCGCGCAAATGTCCGAGGAGGCGAATGTCGTCCAGCTCTTCGCGCCGTTCGACCGGCCCGCGACGCTGACCGGCGAGACCTACAAGATCAAGTGGCCGCAGTCCGAACATGCGCTCTACATCACGATCAACGACATCGAGATGGACGGCCAGCGCCGCCCGTTCGAGATTTTCGTGAACTCGAAGAACATGGAGCATTTCGCCTGGACCGTCGCTTTGACCCGGATGATTTCGGCGGTCTTTCGTCGGGGCGGCGATGTCTCTTTCGTGGTCGAGGAACTGAAGGCGGTGTTCGACCCACGCGGCGGCGCCTGGGTGCAGGGCAGATATGTTCCGTCGATCCTTGCGGCCATCGGTGGCGTCATCGAGCGGCACATGGTGGCGACGGGCTTTCTGTCGGGCGAGGGGCTTGGGCTGAAGGTCGATCCCGTGAATCCCTCGCGGGAGGCGAAGGTCAGCGTCCCGGGCCCGACCTGCCCGAACTGCGGATCGTTCGATGTCCACATGGCGGAAGGCTGCGCGACCTGCGCGTCCTGCGGGTTCTCGAAATGCGGTTGACGTGACGCTGGCGCAGTTGCGCGCGTTCCTCTCGGTTGCGCGCCTTGGCGGGTTCCGGCGCGCGTCAGAGCAATTGCATGTGTCCCAGCCCGCAATCTCGAACCGGATCGCGACACTGGAATCGGAGTTGCGGCTCAAGCTTTTCGACCGCCAGCCGGGCAACCTCGTGCTCACCCGGCAAGGACAATTGCTGCTGACTTACGCCGAGCAGATGCTGTTCGTGGAGCAGGAAATCCGCAAGCGCGTCGCGGACCCCGCCGAGGTCGAGGGCCTGTTTCGCATCGGCGCCTCCGAAACCATCGCGCAAAGCTGGCTGCCTGCGTTCTTCAAGGCGTTCAGCGCGGTCTATCCGCGTGTGACGCTGGACCTGACGGTGGATATTTCGGTCAATCTGCGGGCCGCCTTGCTGGAGCGGCGGTTGGACCTTGCGGTCCTGATGGGGCCGGTGTCGGAGTTCACGGTGGAAAACGTGGCGCTGCCGCAGTTCGACCTGCACTGGTTTCGGGCAAAAGGCAGCGGGCCGGTCGATTTCACGCGCGTCCCCGTCATCAGTTACGCGCGCCAGACACGGCCCTACCGCGAGGTGTCGGAGGCCCTGACGCGCGCGCACGGACCGGGGGTTCGGATCTACACCTCCGCCTCGCTCTCGGCCAGTCTTCGGATGATTGCGGCCGGGGTCGCCGTCGGCCCGTATCCGCGTGCCTTGGCCAGCAACCTGCTCGAGGCAGGCCAGATCGAGGAATTCGACGCCGGTTTCACGCCATCGCCCCTGGTGTTCACGGCATCCTACCTGACCGAGCCCCGCAGCCTGCTTGCGGAAACCGGTGCGACGCTCGCCCGGACCACCGCGGAGACCTGGCGAGCCTGATCCATAATCTGGATCACTGTCCATCAGAAATGACAATTTGAGCGGATGCCTCGATCGTGCCAGCTTTGACTGTATCACCAGTCAGAGGTCCGACATGCCGCTAGATCACGCATCCCTGAGCCATGCCTCCGCTGCAGAGGTCCGCGCGGCCATCCGGGCGGGCGCGTATGATCGGCATACAGCGGGCCTCGCTGCCGGCAAGTTGCAATGCAATGTTGCGATCATCCCGGAGCGTTTCGCCCTCGACTTCCTGCGGTTCTGCCAGCGCAATCCCAAGCCATGCCCGGTCGTCGGGGTCTCCGACACCGGCGATCCGATGATGCCGACCCTGGGTGCGGACCTAGACATCCGCACCGATGTGCCAAGGTATCGTGTATTCCGGGGCGGCGCGCTGGATGCGGAGGTCAGCGATATCACGGACCTGTGGCAAGACGATTTCGTCACCGTGGCCCTCGGATGCTCCTTCACTTTCGAGAACGCGCTGATGGGGGCGGGCATCGCCGTGCGCCATATCGAGATGGATCGGACGGTGCCGATGTATGCCTCGTCATGGCCACTGGTCCCCGCCGGCCCGTTCAGCGGCGAAATGGTCGTGACGATGCGCCCCATCCCCGCCGACAGGGTTGCAGATGCCTATGCCATCAGCGCCCGCTTTCCGCAGGCCCACGGCGCGCCCCTCGCTCATGGCGATCCGGCGCAGATGGGCATCGCCGACCTGCAGGCGACCGACTGGGGCGACCCGGTCCCGGTCGCGCCGGGCGAGGTGCCGGTCTATTGGGCGTGCGGGGTCACGCCGCAGAACGTGCTCAAGGCCGCGAACCTTCCGATCTGCATCACCCATGCGCCCGGTCACATGCTGATCGCGGACGTCGCCGAAGACGCGGAAACAACCGTGCTGGCCCCGAAATAATCCACTCAGAAGACCCAACATGGAGACTGACATGACCCGGACTTACGCCCTTCTGGCCACCTGCGCCGCCTTTGCCGCCCCGGCTTCCGCCGAGACGCTTTCCGTCGTCGGAAGCTGGTCCAGTCTGCCGCTGCACGGCGCATACGAAGCGCCCTACTGGACAGACGCCGCCCCCGCCGCCGTACCGGGGCTGGAGGTCGAACTGACGACCCACAACCAGATGAGCCTTGGCCTGGGCGATATCTATCCGCTGCTGGGTCAGGGGGTCTACGATGTCGCGATGACCGTGGCCGATTATGCCGTGGCGGACGCTCCCGAACTGGAGGGGCTGGATGTCCCGCTGGTCGCACTGACCGCCGACGAAGCCCGCGCCATGGTCGAAGCCGCCAAGCCGATGCTCGAAGACATCTACCGCGACCGCTTCAACGCGCACGTCATGGCGGTCGCGCCCTATCCGCCGCAGGTCGTGTTCTGCAACGCACCGATCACATCGCTCGATGACATGGTCGGCCTCAAGGTCCGCGCCTCGGGCCGCATGACCGCCAAGCTGCTGGAGGCCCTGGGCGCCGAAGGCGTCAACGTCTCCTTCGCCGAAGTGCCCGGCGCGTTGCAGAACGGCGTCGTGGATTGCGCGGTCACGGGGGCCGGGTCGGGCTATTCCGCCGGGTGGTGGGAAGTGTCCACGCATCTGATGCCGCTGCCGCTGGGCGGCTGGGATCCGGTCGTCACCGCCATGAACCTCGACAAGTGGAACAGCCTTGATGCAGCGACGCAGGAGGCGCTGACGGCGTCGATCAAGGCCGATTTCGAAGACCCTGCGTGGGCGTCGGCCCAGGGCGCCCTCGTGAACGATATCGCCTGCCTGACCGGCAACGGCGACTGTGCCTCCGGCGAGACCCGAAACATGACGCTGGTCGATGCCTCCGAAGCCGACTTCGAAAAGGCCCGGATGATCCTTACGACCGAAGTTCTGCCCGAATGGGCCGAGCGCGCGGGCGGTGACTGGGCACAGCGCTGGAACGACAGCGTCGGCACGGTCGTCGGCGTCGTGATCGAGTGATCAGACTTCGGGGCCGGGCGCTTGCTGTGCCCGGCCCCTATTCTTTCAATGGGGGTGCGCCGCGATGGAACTGACCTGGATCGACCGATTGCGGCGCGTCAACCGCGCCATCGCCATCGTGACCGGCCTCGGCCTGCTGGCCTGTGCGGCCTTCGTGCTCGCCGACATCATCATGCGCCAGATCGGCCATGGCCTCGGCGGCACCGAGGAAATCGCGGGCTATGCCATGGCCATCGCGACCGCATGGGGCATGGGCTTCACGCTTCTTGAGCTGGGCCATGTGCGGATCGACCTGCTGCGCGCCAAGGGTGGCACCATGATGCGGGCGCTGGCGGATATATTCTCGATGATCGTTCTGACGGGAACGGTGGTCTTCATCGCCATCCAGGCCTGGCCCGTCGTCGAACGGTCCCTCACAAATTCGAGCCGCGCCAACACGCCGCTCGAGACACCGCTCGCCTGGGTTCAGGTGCCGTGGTTCGCGGGCTGGGTCTGGTTCGCGGCGATGTCCGCCATGATCACCTGCCTCGCCCTGTCGATGATCCTGCGCGGGCGCGCCCATGAGACCGAGGCCGTCATCGGAGCCTTCGCCGAACAGGACATGCTGCAATGATCCCCGCCGTCGCCGCCGCGCTTCTGGGCCTGCTGGCCCTGTCGATTCCCGTGGGCATCGTCCTGTTCCTGCTGGGCTTTGGGGTCGATGCGTTCTTTTCGTCTTTCCCGCTGTCGCGTGGCCTTGGGAACATGGTCTGGTCGGCGTCCAATTCCGCCACGCTGATCGCCGTGCCTTTCTTCGTCCTGCTGGGCGAGATCCTCGTCCGGTCCGGCGTCGCCACCCGCACCTATGCCGCGCTCGACCGCTGGGTCAGCTGGCTGCCCGGCGGCCTCGTCCATGCCAACATCGCCACCGCGACCATGTTCTCCGCCACCTCCGGTTCCTCGGTCGCAACCGCAGCGACGGTCGCCACGGTGGCCATGCCGCAGGCCGAAAAGCTGGGCTATGATCCCAAGCTCTTCTCCGGCGCGATCGCTGCGGGGGGCACGCTCGGCATCATGATCCCGCCCTCGATCAACCTGATCGTCTACGGCTTCCTGACCCAATCCTCGATCCCGCAACTCTTCCTCGCCGGCCTCGTCCCCGGCCTGTTGCTGGCGGTCGCCTTCATGGCGATCACGGTGATCATTTGCGTCATCCAGCCGTCCCTCGGCGGACAGCGCCGCACCTTCCCGTTTCCGCAGATGCTGCGTGCGCTGGTCGATCTCGTACCGATCCTGATCCTGTTCGGCATGATCGTCGGTTCGATCTATCGGGGCTGGGCCACTCCGACGGAAGCAGCGGCGGTCGGCGTTGCCGGTGCCTTCCTGATCGCTGCCGCCTTCGGAGGCATCGGCGTCGAGATGCTGCGCGACAGCCTGATCGGCACGGTCAAGATCACCTCCATGATCATGCTGATCGTGATCGGCGCGTCCTTCCTGAACTTCACCCTCGCCTCAGCCGGTCTGGGACGCGAGATCACGGCGGCAATGAACGGGCTGGGCCTCGGGCCCCTCGGCACGATCCTGGTCGTCGTCGTCCTCTATATCGTCCTTGGGTTCTTCATCGAGACGCTGTCGCTGATGGTCGTCACCATACCGATCATCGTGCCGCTGGTCGTCGCACAGGGCTATGACACGATATGGTTCGGGATCCTGATGATCGTGCTGATCGAGATGGCGCTTATCACGCCACCCGTCGGACTGAACCTCTACGTCGTGCAGGGGGCGCGCAAATCGGGATCGCTGTCCGAAGTGATGCTCGGAGCGGTTCCTTACGTGGCCATGATGCTGGTCATGGTCTTCGCGCTCATTGCCGTGCCTGGCCTGGCGCTCTGGTTGCCGGCGGTGCTGCAATGATCGATCTGCGCCGCGCGCGCACTGTCTCTGTGGCGCGGCATCGTGACCGCGCCCGTCATGGTCGACGGGCGCGGCACCTGTCTTGCGTCAGGCGAGCATGAGCGGGTCGGGCGCGCCAAAGTCCAGTCCGATGACAAGCGGATCGTGGTCCGAGGTGCGATAGGGCGTCTCGCCATCGAAGATCGCCGGATCGCGGCTGAAATCGAGGTCGTAGTCGTAGACGTCCGGCTCATCGGAGTTGATGTGCCAGGCTGACGCCCCGGTGACCGATCCGGCCAACCCGGTGCTCGCGAAGGCGTAGTCCAGGGTCCCCGTCTGCCCGTCGAACACATATGAACTGGCCCCCGGGTTGAACACCTCCTCGAGGTTGGTGAACCCGGCCGCCTTCATTGTGTCGATCGGCTGTTCGCGCGCATAGGCGTTGAAATCGCCCAGCACGAGGACATCGTCGTCGGCCTCCTGCGCAAGCCATTCGGTCAGGACCTGCACGCCCTCGTTGCGGATCGCGTTGAACGCGCCCGCGCCGTCGCCCTGATCGGCGTCGTCACCGCTGCCGATGCCGCCCTTGGACTTCATGTGCGTCACCGCGACCGAGAACACCTCGCCCGAGTCGAGATCGAGGAAGTCGGCCAGCAACGGAGCACGGTTGGAGTCGGTGCCGTCGAACACGCCGGTGCCGTCGTCGTCCAGCGCGCCGAAGCCCAGCGCGTCCAGATCGCTGTCGTCCAGGATCTCGACCGACCCTTCCATCAGCGCGACGGAGGTCGTCCGGTAGATCATGCCGACGCTGATCGCGTCGCCGGTGTCCACAAAGCCGCGCCCCGGATCGACGGATGCCCAGATCTCCGCGCCGTAGAGGTCATTCAGTCCATCGACGATCACCTCGATGGCGATCAGGCCGTCGCCGTTCTGATCCGTCCCGAATTCGTTCTCCAACTCCACCAGCCCGAAGATATCGGCGTCGATGGCCGCAAGCGTCGTCAGAAGCTTTTCCAACTGCCGGTCGAATTCCGCGACGCTGTCGGCCCCGCGCGGGTCGAGAAGGTTCGGGCCGGAACCGGCGCCCGTCGTGTCGATGGTCGAGAAGAAGTTCAGCACGTTGAAGCTGCTGACGGTCAGCACACCGCCGACATCCGGCACATCCTCGCGGGTCTGGGTGTCGACGAAGCTGTTGACCCCATCCTCGACACCGCGAACGCGGAAGGCGTCGAAGCTGTAGTCCAAGATACCCGTCACCCCGTTCGCCGTATCGCCCATGCCGAAGCCGTCCGAGGTATCGAACACCCCGTCACCGTTCAAATCCGCTTCTGCGAAGATCGGCTGGTTCTGGATGCCGAGGCCGTCGTCGAAGACGATCTGGTCTGCCGCGATCTGGCGCTGGAAGGCGTCGAAGCCGGCTGCGTCGGGGGCGTTGGTCTGGGTGAACTGCTCGGGTCGGCCGTCGGCCGACAGGACCACCTGGTTGAAGCGGTCCAACTCGAAGGTCTCGATCACGGTCAGCGTGTCGGTGATGTTGACCAGCATGCCCTCATACGCCTCGAGGTCAGCGACGTAACTGCCGCCGCCCAGATCCTGCACGCCTTCGTTGGCGGCAAGCGAGACATCGACCGCGAGGCTGTTCACATCGGCCACCGCGCCCGCTTCGGTCACGGTGACCGAGCTGGCGGTGATCTGGGTCGCGCCGAAGAATTCCGACACCTTCCCGGTGACCGTCACCCGATCTCCGAGCGAGACATCGGTGAGCAGGCTGCTGACGCCGGTCCCTTCGAAGACAAAAATACCCTCGGAGGTCGCCGAATTGCCGTCGCTGTCCTCCACTTCCTCCTGCAGCCAGAAGCCGCCGAGGTTGCGTGTCGCGTCTGCGTCACCATTCTGGAAATCCCCCACAACGATGGCAGTGACGGTGACCGTCTGGCCCGCAAGGGCCGAGGCCGTGCCCGAACCCTGCACTTCGGAGATGAGACGCGCGGTCGGCTCCGGTTCGGGATCATCGCCAGCGCTGGCCGTCGGCGTGTTCCCGGTCAGGCCGAAGTCGGCGAAAGCGAAGTCCTCGGGCGTGTCGGTGTCCACACCGTCCACGATCCGCACGCCACCGGCAGGCAGGAAGACGCCTTCCGGCCCGATGACGGGCGCACCGAAGGCGAAGGTATCCTCCGCACCGCCGTCGCTGACACCCACCGAGTCGATCACCGTTTCGGAACCGGCCTGGTCCCCCACCGCGCCCGCGCCGGATGTCTCCACCAGCGCCAGCGTATAGCTGCTGTTCTCGATGAAGTTCTGCGCGATCTCCGCATCGGGGGTCACACCGTATTGCGCGGATACAAGATTGTTGCCGATCAGGTAAAAGCCGTTCTCGCCGATCACAGCGTCCTCGGGCAGGTCGAAGCGCGCGTCGATCACCCCGGTGGAGGTGCCGACGTCGCTTTCTACGACCAGAATGCTCAGGCCCGCGAGCGACGTGCCAGGCTCCCCGAACAGCTCGATGAACTCGACGTCCGAACCGGTGGTCGACCCGACGAATTCATTGATGACCAATGCCTGCGGCGCGGCTGGCGCGCCACCCGGCGACCCGACGTCCGTTCCGGTGTTGCCCGCCGCCGCGACGGAGACCTCTCCGATGCCGACGGGCGTCGCCCCGCCGACAGTCGACGTGGCCCAATTGGCCCCGACCGATGGATCGGCCGACAGATCGGCAAGGTAGATCGACGCGCCCACCGGATCGGGGAAACCGCTTGCCGAATAATCGACCGAGGCGACCGCGTTCGCCCGGATCAGCTGATCACCGGAATAGGCGTCGAAGCTGTCCCAGAGCGTGACGGTATCGCCCGTGTTGTTGAGGCCCATGGCGCTCCAGCCGGTGACCGCGATCAGGTTGATCCCCGGCCCCCAGGCCGCCTCGAAATCCGCCGCGCTCACGTCGTCTGCATTGTAGAGGACCGCCGCGCCACCCGCCGCGATGGTGCCACCGGCAATATTGGCCGCGCCCTGGAAGACGCTGTTGGCATCGTCGATCACCCAGCCCGCAAGGTCCAGCACCGCGCTGCCGGTGTTCACGATCTCGACCCATTCCCAATTGTCCTCGGGAGAGTTCGGGTCATACATGATTTCGGAAATGGTCACGTTTACCGGGGTGCCCTCGGCCACATCGGTCACCGTGACGGCGATGGCCTGCTCGTCCGTCTCCGTGCCGTCGGTGACGGAAACGATCACATCGTACGTATTGTCGCCGCCCGCGTCGGCAGGGGCCTCGAAATCAGGGGCCTCGATGAACGACAGCGCCCCGGTATCGGCATCCACCTCGAAAAGCGCGGCATCCGCGCCACCCGATATGGCGAAGGTCAGGGCGTCGCCGTCCACATCCGTTGCCGTCACCGTCGCGACAACATCCGTGTTCTCGGCGATCTCCACCGCATTCGGAGCGACGATCACAGGGGCGTCGTTCACGCCGGTCACCGTGACCGTCACCGTGACCGTATCGGTGCCGCCCCGCCCGTCGGACACGATGTAAGTGAAGCTGTCGACCGTCGTCTCGCCCGCCGCCAGCCCGTCGAAGGCGCCCGCCGCGTCATAGATCACGTTGGACCCGTCAAAGGTGACGGTCGCACCACCCGCACTGGTTGCAGAAACCGACAGCAGCGACAGCGTATCGCGATCCACGTCGATGTCGTTGGCCAGCAGATCGGCGACCGCGAACGTGGTGCTGCCACCCTCGGTCGCCGTCCCCGCATCGTCGCGTCCGAAGGGCCCGTTGTTCCGGCCGTCGAGAAAGACCGACTCACCATTCGCGAACTGAATCTCTTCGACCAGCGCGATCAGATCGACACCGGCCCCTTCCGGCGCCCGGTCGGCCCGCGTGACCGTGGTGAGGTTCTTGCCCCGCAGAAGGAAATCGTAATCCTCGAGGACGCCAGCATACCGGATCGTATCGTTGCCCTGATTGCCGATGTACCGGTTGTTTCCCGACCCGGCGATGAACAGGTCATCCCCGAGGCCACCCTTGATCGTGTCGTCATCCGGCCCCGCCGCGATCGTGTCGTCGCCGTTCGCCCCCTTGACCGTATCGTGCCCTGCACCGGCGTCGATGGAATCCCCGCCCATCGTTCCGAGGATCAGGTCAGCATCGGGCGTTCCCTCCACTGGTCCGGCGACGGATGCGGCGTTGATGACGTTCACGTTCGTTGTGGCTGACATGGAATTCCCCCGGAATTGAAAAGCTGCGTGTGCCTCGCGGGCGCACGGACATTTTTGCAGTTTGATCAAATGAAAGAACTTTAAGAACCTCTCATGACGATGACGTTACGGAATGAAGACCGGCTGCTCGGTCCATTGCCTGACTTGGCGTCAGTCGCGCAGCAGGATCACAAGGCCCGCGACGGTCAGGGCGACACCGATCAGGATGCCCAGCGGCGGGGCCGCGAACCCCAGCGCAAGGCTCCAGACGGTCACCCAGGCGGGCACCAGATACGTGTAGGCCATGACCTTGGCGGACGGCAGGCGCAGGGTCGCGAACTGCAAAAGGACGAACGTCCCGGCACTCGCCGCGATGCCGGTGTAGCCGATCGCGACCCAGACGCGCCCGGGCAGGTTGGCCCAGTCGGTCGCGAGGACCGCGGGTGCACCCACGATGCCCATGACGATCGCCCCGGCGATAAGCGTGCCGAACGTGAACACGAGCGCACTCTCGCCGCGGTTCAGGCGGCGCACCAGCGGCGTGTACAACGCGTGCGCGACACAGCCGATGAAATAGACTTCCTCGCCCCGCCCGACCTCGAACGCCAGAAGCGCCGACAAATCTCCCCGAAAGATGACCCAGAGCGCCCCCGACGCCCCGAGGCCCAACGCCAGCGCGATGCGCCGCGTCATGCGTTGCCGCAGCAGAAGCCATCCGAACCCTGCCGCCATCGCGGGTGTCAGCGTGAAAACCGCCGCCGCCGAAACCGGGGCAGCGGTCTTGAGGCCCTCGAACATCAGCACGAAGTAGATCGCGAAGACCCCGCCAAGCAGCGGGTATCGCCAGGGGGCCGCCAGCGCCGCACGCGGCACGCCTCCGCGCAGCGCGACCGCCACGCCGATCACGCAGGCCGCAAGACCGAACCGAACCGTATTCAGTGCCAGCGGGGCGATGTCGTTGGCCGCCGCCGCGCCAAGCGGGAACGACCCTGCGACAAGGCCGGAGAACAGGAGCATCGCCAGATGCCCCTGATGGGCGGGTGTCACGGCTGATCCGGCCAGCGCGTCGCCCAGTCTTTCAGGAACGAGACGAACGTCTGCACCTTGGCCGTTCGGTGCAGATCGACATGGGTCACAAGCCACAACTGGCTGTTCCATTCGGGGCGAGGTTCGAAGACCATCTCCATCTCGTCGTTGTCCGCTTCGGCCCAGGTCGTCGAGAAGCCGATCCCGAGGCCCGCCACGACGGCGGGCCGCGCCGCGGTGATCTCGTTGACCTGATAGCCGATGTTGGATGCGGGGATATTCTTCTTGAGCCAGGCGAAGAACGGGGCGCGCGGCACCTCGTCGGCAGAGCCGATGAAGACATGGTCCCCGACTTCGTCCAGCGAAGTGGGACGCCCGTGGCGCTTGATGTAATCC
>JBARXR010000461.1:0-3302 GCA_049647445.1 Jannaschia sp.
GCCAGTGCCCGCTCCACGTCGGTCGCAGTCCCGGACACCCGCACGAGGACCGATCCAAGCGAGGACGCGGTCTCGGTCACACCTGGCAGCGACTCCTCCTCCAGAGCGGCGCGGAACGCCACGCAGGCCCGGTTGGCCGCATCGTCGAGGCGGTCGGCGAAGCGCACGAGCAGACCGTCTGCTCCAAGAGGCTCGATCCGGGGGAATGGGTCCGACATACCTTCAGGGGTGACCGCGCGGGCCGCGCGGGTCAAGGCTTGCCTGTCCGGAAGGCCCATGAAATTACTGATCACATGCGATTGGGTTTTACGATGACGGAGGGGCGCGGCGCGCTCGATCCCCTGCTTCACGACGTGGCGCAGGCAGCCCTGTCGCGTGGCCTGCGCGTCGCAGGGATCGTGCAGGTCAACAGCGACCGGCCCGGCTGCGCGCGCTGCGACATGGACGCGGTCGTCCTGCCCTCTGGGCCCGTCATCCGGATCAGCCAGTCGTTGGGTCGGGCCGCACGCGGCTGTCGGCTGGACGCGAACGGGCTCGAGACCGCCGTCGCCGCAACGGAGGCCCGACTTCTGCGCGGTGCAGACCTTCTGATCGTCAACAAGTTCGGCAAGCAGGAAGCAGCCGGACGGGGCTTTCGTCCGGTGATCGCGGAGGCACTGGCGGCGGGCGTCGACGTTCTGGTCGGGGTGAACCCGCTCAACCTTGCTGCCCTGCTGGCGTTTGCCGAGGGCACCGCCGAAGCCTTGCACCCGGATACCGATGGCCTGCTCGCCTGGATCGCGGCCGACCATCGACAGCCGGTGACCTGAACCCGACGACGTAGGGAAGACGACCCGTCAGGACCGACTGTGTCGCAGGGTCCATGACAGGCCGGGAGGCGGTGCAGCGGTGCTTTTTCCGGTCCGACATCGTGTCCGCAAATTCTCCGGTCAAATCGCGAAAAAGCGGCGCAATTTTGAACGCGATTTTGCGCAATTGGGTAACGAATTGTTAGGACTATCGGCCGATGCTCCGGGACATGGAGGGCGGTGATCGCCCCAGCGGAGGTCGGCGTGGCAGACATCGACACGAATCCTGCGACGGAGATGTTCTCCGTTCAGATACGACGCAGCTCTGAAGATGCGCCCTTTCGGCTTCTGAGCGCCGACGTCGTGCGCCCCGGATTCCGGCACCGTCTGAGCTTCGCGCGGGACAACACCCTGCGCGAGGTCCTGCAACCGCAACTCGCGAAGTTCGTGCAGAACTTTCTCGACGACGTCATCGACAGCGGTCCGCGCGTCATCGCACAGCCCGACGTCACGATGACCGTTCCGGGCCTCGTCCTTGGTCGGATGCGCGCGATCATCGGCGCGCCGGTCGGCGAAACGCGACAGGTCACCTTGCGCTTTCGCTACTTCATCGGCGGCATCCAGAACGCCTTCTCATCGCAGACATACTTCGACCGCCCTGCCCTGTCCCACCGCGAGGAAATCTGCATGCGCACGCTGGAGGATGTGGCGGTTCCCCTCCTCAATATGGCGCTGACGGCAAAGACCTGGCCGGAGATCGCCGGACAGTCGGGCTCGGGGGCGACAATGGCCTCGGCCCTTGCCTCGATCGAGGCCCATGCGATTGAGCTGGAATTCTATGCGGGCCTGCTGCGGCGCTACGTGACGGAATGCGGCCCCTGCAGGATGGAAGAACTTGGTCGTTTCGAGGATCCGGTCCTGCGCATGATGCAGATGTCTGAGCCGCCGGTCCTGGCCCTGCGCGGCCTGCCACCCGGCAAGACCGCGTCCTGACGTCAGCAGGCTGCGCGGCCTAATCGAGCGGCAGCGCCGTGTCGTCGGTCTCCGGAGCCCGCGTGTCAACCGCAAAGACCACGCGACGGGACGCGCTTGCGTCTTCCGAACCGTCCTGGCGCAGGATTGGCCGGGACGAAGAATAGCCGACCGCGGACATGCGGGTGCGCGCCCAGTCGCCGACCGCATCGTCCCCCGCCAGCGCAAGGCACCGCTTGAAAACCGAGGCCGCGCGCGCCTGGCTCAGGTCGAGATTGCGGTCGAACGCGGCCCGGGCAGGCAACGACAGCCATTCCGACGAGGCGTGGCCTTCGATCCGCACGGCAGACAAGGTCTCCCGATCCGCATAAAGGCGCTCGATCCAGGGTCGGCAAAGACCGGTGAGGACAGTGTCAAAGCTGGTCGTGAGCCGCGCGGAGCCTGCATCGAACAGCAACGTGTCGCGGAAAACGATCGACCCGTCGGGCCGGATTTCGCCGCCCAGTCCCGCAACCAGCGCGCCGACCTCGGCCTGCAGCGAAGCGGCAAGCCGGGTGCGACTGGTTTCGGCGGCAAGACGGGCCCGGGTCACGTCGTCCATCTGCGCCGCAAGCTGCGCAACCTCATCCGGCGTCAATCCGGTCGCCCGGTAAGCCGCGAGCAGTTCGGCGATCCGGGCAGCCGTCTGAGGATCGGTTCCCTCGTTCAGGATATCCTCGAACGCCGCCAGTTTCGCGAGATCGAGACGGAGGCTTTCAAGACCGCCGTCGCGCAGCAGGTCGGCGATCTGGGGGAAATCCTCAAGTTGCGCCATGTCGGCCAGAACGGCCCGTGTCTCGGGGTCCAGCGCCACCGCAGCCTGCGCCAGGTCCCGCAGCATCGCCTCGTCCAGCAGACGGATCCGCTCCAGAGCCTCCTGTGGCGATGTCCCGTCCTGCACCGCCGGCAGCAGTTGCAGCGCGAGGGCCGCCTCCGCAGGCGTCGCACCCTGATCGGCGAGTGCGCGAAACGACTCGAGCTTTGCGAGATCGTTTCCCAGCAGCGTCAGTTGCTCGCGGTTCGCGAGGGCCGCGGCCTTCTGCAAATCGGTGAACGACCGCGCGAAGGGTTCTGCGGCCTGCACCCGGTCTTCCAGCGCCTCGATGCGCTCCCGCGCCGTGGCCATCCAGACGCCGAGCAGCATCAGCAGCACGAAGGCGATCAGCATGAACGCTTCCGCGACCGTCAGCCCCATCACGGTGCCCCGCCGATACCCGCGCCCCCGGTCCATGTGTCCCCCATGCCTCATGCGTCGTCCGCCTTTCGCAAAGGTGCGTCGTTGGCGGCCTGCGCGAGTGTCAGCGCGGCCTCGATCTCGGCACGGATTTCCGCCCGGTGGTCCCGCAGTTCGCGCAGGGCCGCCTGACCGATGCCCGCCGTCGATGCACCGAGCGCGGCAGACGAGCGGTTGGCCGCCGCCTCGAACCGCGCGATCGCTTTCTCCAGCCTGTCCTCGGCGGCGGCCACCGCACGGGCCGAGGCGGCGTCGAGGCGATCCTCCAG
>JBARXR010000462.1:0-7208 GCA_049647445.1 Jannaschia sp.
AACACGTTCTGCGTCGCAGCCTGCCGTCCGGCATGACGCTTGAACGGATGGTCGGGGGTCGGTTTCTCGTCTCCATGCCAGCCACCAGCCTCGATTGTGCGGTCTCGCTTGTCGAACGCCTGCGGGCCAATGGCTCCCGCGTCTATGTCGATGGTGCGACGGGCCGGGCAACGCGCAGCCTGTCGGCAGGTCTTGCCGGCCTGTCGGATGGCATCGGACGGGCCCGGATGATGCTGCATATCGATGCGGCGCTTGGCCGGGCCAAGGCCCTTGGGGGCAATCGGCTGGAGTTGGTCCGCGGGGCCGACACAGCCGCGGCACCAGCCCCATCCCACGATGAAATCCAGCGCGGCATCGCGTCCGGTGCGCTGACGTATTTCGTTCAGCCGGTTGTCGATCTCACCACGGGCCGGATCGCGGGGTTCGAAGCGCTGTTGCGCTGGACCCGCGAGGACGGCGAGATAATGGGGCCGGACGGCTTCGTGGATGAGCTGGATCGCATTCCGGACCATGGCGGAGACCTGCTGATGAACCTCGTGGAAAATGCCGCGCGCCCCTTGATCGACCGTCCGCGCCCCCTGTTCTTCGGGATCAATATCACGGGCACTGTCCTGGACGGTCAGGACAGCGCGAATTGTCGCTGGTTGCGCGGCGTGCTCGAGCGCTTGCCGGCGGACAGACTTGTCGTGGAAATCGTCGAAACGGCGGTCCTTGCACAGCCGACGCGCGCCGCCGATCTTGTCGGCAGGTTGAGGGCCCAAGGCGTGCGGGTCGCACTTGATGATTTCGGGACGGGACTGTCGAATCTCGACCGTCTGCGCAGCCTGCCGGTGGATTTCCTGAAGATCGACAGGGCCTTCGTCGAAGGGCTGGGAGGGTCCGGCCGGGAAGAAACGATTCTGCGCAACATGGTCCGGATGACCCGGGAACTGGAAATCGAGATCATAGCGGAAGGGATCGAGACTCCGGAGCAGGCTGCCGCCATCGCCGCGCTCGGCATTCGCTATGCCCAGGGGTTTCACTTCGGTCGGCCCGGGCCGGTTGCGGACTGGGCGACAAGGATCGATGCGGACGACGACTCAGCGAACCGGTGACAGCACGGCGTCCCGCAGCGCGCAATCGCGGATCACGTCCAGCCCGCATCGGCGCGGCTGCAAGTCACGGGTGAGGCACAGGCGCACCTCCTGAATGCGCCGATCGCGACAGGTGATCGTGATCTGGTCGGGCACGAGGTCCGGATTTGCCTCGATGAAAGCGTCCTCGATCACGGAGGCCGGAAGCGTGACCTCGCGCCCCAGATCGCGCAGGACGCCGGGACGATTGACCCGATCATACGCCAGCCGGGCGAGACGGAAATAATCCGCCGCCGACAGACCCGAACACCGGCCGTGCTTTTGCCATTGGTGCCAGGCCGACCCGGATGTCCCCATGATATCGGCCATCGCCGCGGTTTCGGCCCGCGTTGCCTCACGTCCCGCGCTGCGGCAATAGCTTGGCCACCCGTCTTCGTATTGGGGCCACAACCCGTGCAGCACAAAGCCGAAACCCGTCCCGTCGGCACATTGCGGAGACCGGCGGTCATCCCCTTCCAGCGCGCACCACGTGGGCGACCAACTCAACGACAGGACGTAATAGTCGAAATCGCCCGACGCGTCTCCCTCCGCAAGGGCCGCCGGACCGACAGCTGCGGCCAGCAGGGCCAGCGCGGCAAGCATGCGTGTCATTTGGGCTTCCCCTGTCAGTGCCCCTTGCCTATACAGCGGCCCAAGTTCCCCCGAAAGCGTGAACAGCCGGCCACAGCCCGGAAGCCCCTGATCCGGGCGACAGGAAAGGCTTGTCCGGCGGGCACGGGATATATCCGAGAGGAGATGAGACGATGAACAAACCGATCATGGCCAAGGCCACCGCCGTCTGGCTGGTGGACAACACCACCCTGAGCTTCAAGCAGATCGGCGATTTCTGCGACTTGCACGAGCTGGAGGTTCAGGGCATCGCAGACGGTGACGTGGCAGTGGGCGTTAAAGGCTTTGACCCGATCGCCAACAACCAGTTGACCGCCGACGAGATCGCGACCGCTGAAAAGAACCCGCTGCACAAGATGAAGCTGAAGTTCAACGCCTCTGCCGTGGGCGAGGAGAAACGCCGCGGGCCACGCTATACGCCACTGTCCAAGCGGCAGGACCGGCCCGCCTCGATCCTGTGGCTGGTCAAGTTCCACCCGGAACTGTCAGACGCGCAGATCTCCAAGCTGATCGGCACGACCAAGCCCACGATCCAGGCCATCCGTGAGCGGACACACTGGAACATCCAGAACATCCAGCCCATCGATCCGGTGGCGCTCGGGCTGTGCAAGCAATCCGAACTGGACACGATCGTCCAGAAAGCCGCCGCCAAGAAAGCCGCCGAAGGCGGTATCATGACCGACGAGGAGCGTCGCAAGCTGGTCTCGACCGAGCAGAGCCTCGGAATGGACCCCGAGGAGAACAAACTGCCGTCGAACATGTCGGGGCTCGAGACCTTCAGTCTCTCCGGCAACAGCGATGAGGAAGACCCCCCGCGCGACCGGCGCGATGTGCGCGACGCCGACAGCTTCTTCAACCTGCCCGACAGCGACGAGGACGACGAGGACGACGACGGCGATACGAAAAAGAAGAAAAAGCGCTAGGTTCCGCGCGCCTTGCCCGACGTTCCGAAGGCCGCCCCCGTGGGCGGCCTTTTTTCCGGTCATGCGCGTCGACCGGTTTGGCAGCGCAGTCCGACAGAGCGCGAAAAGTCGATGACGACCCCGACCCTCGATCCCCCGGACCAGCGTGTCGATCTCCTTGGAGACACGTTCAGTGTCGGGCGTTTCGGCAAGACGTCTGACGGATACGCCTCTCGATGGCTGGTAGACGTTGATCCCCGACGGCCCCGCCTGACACGGCATGGACCTTTCGGCACCGACCGCGGTGATCCGGCCAGAGGATCGAGCGTCAGGCGTTCAGCGTTTCGATGTAACCGCGCAGTTCCGCCGCTTCCTGCCGCGCCTCGCGCAGGCCGTCCATCGCGGCACGCAGCTCCGCCTGCGTCTGGCTCAGCTCGGTGACCAACTCGTTTTCGCGGTACTGGAGGTAAGTGATCGCCTCGTCGCGCTGTTCCTCGGCGTCATGAAGCGATTTTGCCATGTCCTCAAGCTCGGCCATGTCCGAATGCGTCACGCGGCTGAAGCGGTTCACAAGCCAGGAGGCGAACCATCCCAGCATGAATGCCAGAAACAGGATCACGGCGATCCCGATCACGAATTCCATTCTGTTCACTGATCGGTCTCCCCAGCGGTGTCTTCGGCCTCGGACCCGTCGGCTTCGGCGGCGTCGTCGCCACGGCCTGCGGCCAGCGTGAACGTGATACGGCGATTGGTTTCCCGACCGGCCTCGGTGTCGTTGTCGGCAACGGGCTGGGCCTCGCCATACCCCTTCGACACAAGCTGCCCGGGCGACGTGCCCCGCGCGATCAGGGCCGCTCGCACCGCGTCGGCGCGCGACTGCGACAACGACAGGTTCATTTCTTCGCGGCCCTGGCTGTCGGTATGGCCCCCGATCTCGAAAACGGACCGCTCGCACAGGTCCAGCATCGCGGTCAGCCGGGCAATCTGCCCGTCGCCCGCCTCCTCGATCACGGCTTCGCCCGGCGCGAACGTCAGTTTCTGTTCGAGAAGGATCGCATTCAGGTTGGCCTCGCATTCATCCGGCGTCGGAATGTTCAGCAGAGGGTCCAGCTCTTCCCGGTACTCGACGTCGATGCGGAAGTTGGCCTGTGCGCCCAGCTTGTCCGACAGGATCCGGGAAATATCCGCTTCGGCCCGCGTGTTGCCCGTAATGCCACGGACGGCGACGAGGTCTGGCTGTACCACGACCGTTCCGCTTTCGAGGCGCCCGAGCGCCTCCAGCGCCGACAGCACGCGCACGGGCCAGCCCTGCGGGAGGTTCTCGTCCTGACGTGTCGCGATATAGGTCTGCTGCACCCCGAAAAGCGCGCGCCCATAGCTGAGAACCGCCGTCTCCTGTGCCTGATCGTAGAGCCGGCCGCGCAATTGCACCTGTCCTTCGGGCGAAAGCGTCGCGACGAATTCCGGCGTTCCCGTCTCGCCGCCGGTGCCATCGATCACCGTCGCCTCGGGCAGAACCGCGCTCAGACTGAAGATATCCGGCAGGGCGGTCTCAAGCTCCGCCACGGCCTGATCGAAGGTCGGCTGCGGGGTGCCCTCGGGCGCCACGAGCGTGACGTCCGCGTCCGACAGTGTGACCGATCCGCCGCCAAGGCCGCCGACGGCGGCGATCGACAGCGCCGCCGCCTCGCCCCACGACCCCGACGGCACGCCGAGCCCGATGACGCAATTGGCCTTGCCCTCGAACCCCGCCTCGGCCGCGACCCGCAGGATCTTCGCGCGGGCAGCTTCGGTATCGGTGGCACAGGCCTCGAACCGGGGCGTCCCGCCTTCGGGAATGACGAAGCGCAAGGTGAACGGCGTGATGACGGGACGCGGTGCCGCGATGTCGAGTTCCAGCGCCATCCCGTCCGGCCGGGCACGCGCCAACTCCGCCTCGAGCCTCTGGCGCGCCGGATCGCTGTCGGCCACGGCGGTGATCCGCACGCGCCCCGGCTGGACCGAGATCTTGGCGCGCGGCAACCGGTCAAGCGCCGAGACGGCAAAGCGCACGGCAGGCAACCAGGTGTCGGGCACGGCATAGTCCACCCGTTCGACCATGTTGGTTATGGTCATGGTCTCGTCCGCGAGCAGCCCGGCGATATCGTCTTCGGCCGTCTCCTGCGGCATCAGCCCGATCAGGGAAATCACGTCGTCGTTGCGCAGGATTTCAAGGGCGAAGCGCGGGGCGACCACGGCGGCCCGCTCGGTCACGTCCATGGCGTCCACGACGCGCCCGGGATCGACGATCCGGCCCGCCGTCGTGACAGCCCGGAACCGCGCCCGCTCGTCCGGCGCGCGTCCGGACAGGATCAGTTGCAGGCCGTCCGTATGCACCTCGGCCCACCCCATATCCGCCTCCGCCAGGCCCGCATTCACCGCATCGCGGGAGGTCCGTTCCACGAATTCCGCCGCAACCCACGCGGCCCCGAGGGTCGCGCCGATCGCCAGCGTCAGGACGGCTGCAGCAGCGGATGTTCTTTTGCGGCTCATTGGGTCCGGTCAGTTCTTGTGAGCGTTGCTTAACGCTCCAACCTGTCAGGGGCAATCAGACCAGTGCCGCGATGGCGAAAAACGGCAAGGGTATCAGCCCGGTTGTCCTGTTTGACCGAAACAGGTCAAGGCAGCGCGCGGGATCCGTTATGTCGAGACGCGTCAGTTGCCAGACCATGTGCCAGCCCATGGCCCAGACGCCCAGCAGCGCGATCAGTGCGGGCAGAAGCGGAAGCGCGGCAAGGACGGCAAAGGACAACAACGAAACTGTCGCCATGAGGAAGGCGCGCATCCAGGGCGCAGGCGCAGACCCGAACCGCCGCGCGGTGGAGCGGACACCGATCAGCGCATCGTCCTCGACATCCTGATAGGCATAGATCGTGTCGTAGAACAGCGTCCACGCGATCCCGCCCGCATAGAGCAGGACCGGCGGCCACCCGAGGCTGCCGGTCTGCGCCGCCCAGGCCAGCAAGGCGCCCCAATTGAAGGCAAGGCCGAGGAACACCTGGGGCCACCATGTGAATCGCTTGGCGAAAGGATAAACGGCGACAGGCAGCAGCGACAGCACGCCGAGCGCGATGGCCGCGACATTGAACGTCAGCAGGATCGCGAAAGAGACAAGCGCCTGCGCGACCATCCAGGCGAGGGCACCCCGGACGCTGACCTGCCCGGACGGGATCGGCCGCGACCGTGTCCGGGCCACTGCGGCGTCGATATCGCGGTCGTTTATGTCGTTCCATGTGCAGCCCGCCCCGCGCATCAGGAAAGCCCCGACGAAACATCCCGCCGCGATCCAGACCGCCGAGGGCGTGAAGCCCTGCGCGCCGACCGCCAGCGTCAGGCCCCACCAGCACGGCAGCAACAGCAGCCATGCCGGGGCCGGACGGTCCGCACGGGAAAGGCGCAGGTACGGGCGCGTCTTCGCGGGGGCGAATCTATCGACCCAGTTGCCCTTGACGGCGTCGGCAACCTGTCCTTGATCGGAGGTATCGCTCATGAGGGTTCCATGGACAGCAAAGTCAGGCTCCACGTAACAGGACCGCTCGGGGCGGGGCAATCCGTCGGGATCACGAGGGACCAGGGGCATTACCTTTCGGGCGTCATGCGCCTCACGTCGGGCGATACGCTGACGGTGTTCGACGGAGCACGGGGCGCATGGCGCGCGCGGATCGAAGCGGCGTCGAAGCGCGGCGGCGTTCTGGTCTGCGAGGACCAGGTGGCGGTGCAGCGTGACCCTCCCGACCTCTGGCTGTGCTTCGCGCCCATCAAGAAGGCCCGCACCGATTTCATCGTGGAAAAGGCGACGGAGCTGGGCGCAGCGCGGATCGTGCCGGTGTCCACCCGCTTCACCAATTCCGAACGCATCCGGCAGGATCGACTTCAGGCACATGCGATGGAGGCGGCGGAGCAATGCGGTGGCACATTTGTGCCCGAGGTTGCCGCCATCGTCTCCCTCGACCGGTTGCTCCATGACTGGCCGGAGGGACGTGCGCTGATCTTTTGCGATGAAACACTGTCGGATGACCCCCTTTGGACTGAGGGCGGCAAAGCCGGTATCTGGCCGTCCGCCCCCGCCGCCATCCTGATCGGCCCCGAGGGCGGGTTCTCGCCCGAGGAACGCACCCGCCTGCGCGCCCTGCCCTTCGCCTTGCCCGTGGCGCTCGGCCCCCGGATCCTGCGGGCGGACACGGCGGCTTGTGCCGCCCTGACGCTCTGGCAGGCGGCACTGGGGGATTGGTGACGGGCCTGTCGTGATCGTCACCGCCAAATGCTCCCTGACGCTGTTCTTCGCCATCGAGACTGACCGCGCCGTGATCCTGCGGCGGGGCCCCGCACGGCATACCCGCATGATCCTGTGGCACCGCGACACCGACCAATTCGAAGATGGCCAATGGATCACCAAGAAAGTCTATGCCGACCGCGGGGACCTGTCGCCCGACGGGCGGCATTTCCTCTACTTCGCACTCGACGGGCAATGGGCCGGGCTGGCGCGGGGGGCCTATACGGCTGTCTCTCGGCCACCGTACTGGAC
>JBARXR010000463.1:0-1776 GCA_049647445.1 Jannaschia sp.
GTGGGCCTGGTGATCCTCACTTGCGCCTTCATCCCATCAGGAGAACACCCATGATCCAATCGATTCCCTTGAAGAAGCTTGCGGCGAGCCCGCGCAACGTTCGCAAGTCGAGCGACGTCCTTGCCGACCTCCAGCTGCGAGCAGACCTCGCTGCGCGAGGCCTGTTGCAGAACCTCGTCGTTCGCAAAGGAAAGCGCGGCAAGTTCGAGGTCGAGGCCGGCGGTCGCCGTCTCGCCGCGCTGCAGGCGCTGGCCGGAGAGGGCACCTTGCCCGAAAATCACGAGGTCACCTGCCTCGTCATCGAAGGCGAAGAAAGCGAAGTGCGTGAAGCGAGCCTTGCCGAGAACTTCCAGCGTCTAGCGATGAACCCGGCCGACGAGGCGCAGGCCTTCGCATCGATCATCGACGCAGGTGCCACGGTTAAAGACGTGGCGCGTCGCTTCGGCCTCACTGTCCGTTTCGTCGAAGGGCGCCTGCGTTTGGCAAGTCTCGCACCCTGCGTATTCGAAGCACTCGCCGAAGGTACGATCACGCTCGACATGGCCAAGGCCTACGGCGCCGTTTCCGATGTCGAGCGCCAGGCGCATGTCTATGCCGAGCTGCAGGACGCCTGGTACCAGATCACGCCCGACACGATCCGCCGCATGGTGCTCGATGCCACGGTGCGCGGTTCCGATCCACGAGCTGTTTTGGTCGGTCGCGACGCCTATCTCGCCGCAGGCGGCCGGATCGAGCGCGAACTCTTCGATGATGATGCCAGCGAGAGCTGGATCGATGTCGCGCTGCTCGAGGACCTCGCGCACAAGGCCATGGAGGAAGCGGCCGCCAGGACGGCTCAGGAACACGGCCTTGCCTGGGTGCGACCGACGCTTGGCAATTATGTCAGCCATGAACTCGTCGAAGGTCTGAGTCGCTTGCCCAGCGAGCCTGCCCCAATGACCGAACACGAGGCGCAGGAACTCGGTGAACTCGAAGCCGACTACGACCGCGTCGCCGCCGTGCTCGAAGACGAAGACAGCGACGAGGACGAGGTCGCGAAGGCGGAGAAGGAACTTGTGGTGATCGACCGCGCCATGCGCGCCCTTAACGATCGGCCACCGGTGCTGGCCGACGAACTGAAACCCGAGGCCGGTGCCTTCCTCGTCCTTTCGCGCAATGGCGAACCGACATTGGTCCCGCAGTTCTATACGGAGACTGAAGTCATTACCGACGACGATGGCGCTATCGAGGCCGTCGAGGACAGCGGGGCAGCGAAGCCCAAGGGGAGCTCGCTTTCGCAGCGTCTGCTTGATGAACTCGCGATGCAGCGCCGCGATATCCTGGCGATCCATCTCGCCAAGGATCCGGCACTGGCGCTCGACTTCATGGTTTTCACGCTCGCCGATGCCGATGGGCACGACTGGCGCGCCAAGAAAGCATCGACCCTGGTCGGCTCGCTCGCGTCCGGACCGGTTGCCGGGTTCGAGGCCAAGGATGCACCGGCGAGTGCCGCTCTGGCCGAGTTCGCCGGTTTGCTCGATGAAAGCTGGCGCTCGGGCGAGACCGACGTCGAGCGGTTTGCCAGGTTCGGGGCGCTTTCCGACGAGGCGCGCTCGGCCTGGCTTGGTCATGTCGTCTCGCGCACGCTCGTCGCCAGCCTTGCCTGCGAAGGCGAGCGTTCGGTCCCGATGCACGAGACCCTTGGTGCTCTGCTCGAAATCGAAACCGCGCATTGGTGGCGTCCCACCGCGGCAAACTATTTCGACCGTGTCGCCAAGGCCCGCACGCTCGAAGCAC
>JBARXR010000464.1:0-5023 GCA_049647445.1 Jannaschia sp.
CTGTCCTCTTCGGCGTCGAAGGTGTCGTCGTGCTCATCCTCCGAATAGGCATGTTCGGCGGCACGGTCGGCGGCGACGACCTCACGGATGCGCGCAAGCTTGGCGGCGGCGCTTTCCGACTCGTCCCCGATGATCTCGATGACCTCCGGAGCGACTTCGGAAGCGATGATATCATCGAAGATGTCTTCGATTTCGGGGGCGTCCTCGGCATCGACAATATCTTCGATTGTGTTCGTGGCTTCGGCCACCGTGTGTGCCTCAACATCCGCGCCCGCGGCTGTCTCGGCATGGGCCTCAGCTCTCAGGTCGGCGTCGTCCATTGGCATCTGCGCCTCGACCGCCGCGTCGATGCTTTCTTCGAAGGTCGAAATATCTTCGGCGCGATCCTGTGCGGCTGAGGCGACAGCGGCTACAGGTGCCATCGATTGGCGAAGCGTGACACCGGTGTCGTCGGTCCGGGCATCCACACTGCGACGCGACGTCGTTTCCGCGATCTGGCGAAGCATGGCCATGTCGGGGGTCGGTGGTTCCGCCCCGAAATATCTGTCTTCGGCGGCGAGATCGCGGAAATATTCCGCGATGTCGGTCATCGTCGAAAACGGGTCGTCAAACCCTTCAAGAGTGCAGGAGAAGGTCCCATAAGCGACCGTGAGGATCTTGTTGGCAGGTACCATGGCTTCAACCACTTTCTTCCCGGACAGGAAAACTGTTTCACTTCACCTTGCACCAAACACAATGAATCCAGTCAAATCGTGCCCTGATCGGGACCATTTAGCGGAAATGAAGGCAGATTTTTGCCAGATTCGGAGACAATCCATGCCGTGGGCCCCGTGATTGACCACCATTTGATGCCGGACACGGTCGCAGAAACCCTTGTCGGTGGAGCACCGGTTAGCATGGGGATTCTTTCGAAAGCCCTAACATTTGCGCCGCGACTTGTCGCCGCCGATGGCGGGGCAGACCGTATTCTTGCGGCCGGGTTGCGCCCCGCAAGGGTCGTCGGAGACATGGACAGCCTCTCGAAAGCGGCGCGTGAGGCGTTTCGCGATGTCCTCGATCCGATATCGGAGCAGGATAGCACCGATTTCGCCAAGGCGATTCGCACCAGTCGTGCACCGCTCGTCATCGGTGTCGGCTTCATCGGTGCGCGGATCGACCACTTTCTGGCCTGCCTGAGCGAGCTCGCCCGGCGCACCGGTGGCCCGGCCTGCATTCTTCTGGGTGAAGACGACTGTCTCTGTATCCTGCCGACGGATGCATGCCTCGACCTGCCGGTCGGAACGCGTGTGTCGCTCTGGCCGCTGGGCCGCGTGCAGGGGCGAAGCACCGGGTTGCAATGGCCCATCGATGGCCTGACGCTGGAGCCCGCCGGGCGGATCGGCACATCCAATCGGACCGCCGCCCCACGGGTAACGTTGTGCTGCTCTGGCGCCCCGATGGCACTCATCCTTCCATCCGACTGCGTGTCCGCCATGCTCGATATGATGGAATTCGGCCCTCGCGGCGCGCAGACAGGCAACGTATAAGGCCGCGTGACCTGACGACGAGGACCGCTGCGATGACCGCAAAACTCAATCCGATCGACATGGCGAAATACGTCTCGGCGCGCCGGGCGCTGGACTATGTTCAGGACGGCATGCGCATCGGCTTGGGCACCGGATCCACGGCTGCGTGGATGGTGCGCTGCCTGGGCGAGATGGTGCGGGAAGACGGCCTCAGGGTCACCGGCGTGCCGACATCCAGCCGCACCGCTGATCTGGCGCGCAAGGTCGGTGTGCCGATCGCCACGCTCGAAGATGTCAAATGGCTTGATCTGACCATTGACGGGGCGGACGAATTCTCGCCCGAGTTGAACCTGATCAAGGGCGGCGGCGGCGCTCTGCTTCAGGAAAAGATCGTCGCCACGGCTTCCGACATGATGGTCGTCATCACCGATGCTTCGAAGAACGTCGAGACGCTGGGGGCGTTTCCCTTGCCTGTCGAGGTGATCCCCTTCGGATGGCAGACGACGAAAGCCCTGATCGAGGAAAGCCTGATCGGGATGGACGTCGGCGGACGCCAGGTGACCTTGCGTCTTAACCGGGATGCCCCCTTCCGCACGGACGAGGGGAACCTGATCCTGGACCTTCACCTCAAGCGGATCGGAAACCCCAGGCAGATGGCGCTGGTTCTCAATCAGATCCCCGGCGTGGTCGAGAACGGCCTGTTTCTCGACATCTGCGACGTCGTCGTGGTCGGGGGGGCCGACGGATCGGTCGAGGTGCGCGACATCAATAACGGCAGTGTGACACACGAACAGATCGATGTGCGCGACGACGACAACATATTCGTCGATATCGCGGAATAGCACGCAGGGCCGACGGCCCCGAGGAAGGACCCCCATGGAATTCGACTATGACCTGTTCGTCATCGGTGGCGGATCGGGCGGCGTGCGCGCCGCACGATTGACCGCGCTTGACGGCTTCAAGGTCGGATTGGCGGAGGAAAGCCGGATGGGCGGGACCTGCGTGATCCGGGGCTGCGTTCCCAAAAAGCTGATGGTGTATGCCTCAGGCTATCCTGCTGCGGTCGAAGAAGCCAAGGTTTACGGCTGGGATGCCCGGATCGGGGCCTTCGATTGGGAGGGCTTCAAGACGAAGCTGCATTCCGAACTGGACCGTCTCGAGGCGATCTATCACGCGAATGCCACCAGGGCGGGCGTCACGATCCATCCTTCGAGGGCAATCCTGACGGATGCCCACACGGTCGAGCTTGCGGATGGAACGCGCTTTACAGCCAAGCACATCCTGATCGCGGCCGGAGGACATCCGCTGCGACCGACGATGAAGCGGGCGGACCTCGGGATCGTGTCGGACGACCTGTTTCATCTGCCGCGGTTGCCGGAAAAGATGCTGATCGTCGGTGCGGGGTATATCGGCTGCGAGTTTGCGGGTGTCTTCAACGGTCTTGGTACGCAGGTCACGCAATGGGTGCGCGGAGCGCAGGTCCTTCGGGGGTTCGACGAAGAGGCGCGCGGCCACATCGGCGATGCGATGTGCGCGCGCGGCATCGATCTCGTGACCGGCTGCGCCCCCATGGAATTGGAAAAGCGCGGCGACAGGGTCTGGGTGAAAGGCTCCAACGGCACGTCCGGCGAGTTCGACCAGGTGCTTTGGGCCACCGGCCGCAAGCCGAACACGGCGGGACTCGGCCTCGAGGCGCTGGGGATCGAGCTGGATCGTCGCGGGGCAATTCCGGTCGATGAATACAGCCAGACGAAGGTGCCGTCGGTCTATGCGATCGGCGATGTGACGGGGCGTGTCGAATTGACGCCGGTGGCGATCCGCGAAGGTGTCGCATTCAACAGGACCGTGTTTCACGGCGAAAAGACTCCGGTCGATCATTCCCTGATTCCGACCGCAGTGTTCACCCAGCCGGAGATGGGCACAGTCGGCCTGACCGAGGAACAGGCCGAGACACAGGAACCGACGCTGGTCTATGCAACCGCTTTTCGCCCAATGCAGCAAGCCTATGTCGGCGGAGAGGAACGGGTTCTCTTCAAGATGCTGGTATCGCAGAAGACAGACAAGGTGCTGGGCGTCCATATCGTCGGCCCCGGCGCAGGGGAAATGATTCAGTTCGTCGGTGTCGCCCTCAAGATGGGCGCGACCAAGGCAGATTTCGATCGCACCTGCGCGGTTCACCCCACAATGGCCGAGGAATTGGTCACTCTGAAGGAGCCGGTTCGCATCCTCGCTTGAAGAAGCGGCGTCGCGAGCCAATGTAACGAACGCAAGAATACGACTTTTAAGGAAGGGACTTTCCTGATGGCAGGAACTGGCGGCCCCTGGGGGGGCGGTGGCAACTCGGGCGGCGGACGTGGACCGAATGACGGCTCTGATCGTGGCTCGGACAAACCCAATGGCGGGCGCAGACCCGGTGGACAGGGCTCCGGCCCCGGTATTCGCGAAATTGATGATCTTGTCCGCAAGGGGCAGGATCAACTGCGGGTCCTCATGGGGGGTCGCGGCGGCGGGCCCCGTGGCCCGAACGGCTCTGGCGACGGCGGCGGCGGTTTCGAGATAAACCGGACCACGGTCGGCATCGCGGTGATCGCCGTGTTGGCGTTCTGGCTCTATCAATCGTTTTACACGGTGCGCCCGGAAGAACGCTCCGTCGAACTGTTTCTCGGCGATTTCCAGGGAACGATCGGCCAACCCGGCCTGAACTTCGCACCATGGCCCGTCGTCACCGCCGAGGTGGTTCCGGTCACGACCGAACGCACGGTCGATGTCGGCGTGAGCCGAGGGAACCAGAGTGAAGACGGCTTGATGCTGACGGGGGATGAAAACGTCATCGACATCGAATTCCAGGTCGTCTGGAATATCACCGACCCGTCGATGTTCCTGTTCAACCTGGCGGATCCGGATTCGACCATCCGCGCCATTTCCGAGTCTGCCATGCGAGAAATCGTTGCGCGCTCGCAGTTGGCGCCGATCCTGAACCGCGATCGCGGCATTATCGCCGATGAGCTGGCCGAGCTGATCCAGTCGACCCTCGACAGCTATGAAAGCGGCATGAACGTGGTTCGCGTCAACTTTGACCGCGCCGATCCACCGCGGGAAGTGATCGACGCCTTCCGCGAGGTGCAGGCAGCAGCGCAGCAGCGGGACAGGTTGCAGTCCGAGGCCGATGCCTATGCCAACCGCGTTCTGGCCGGTGCGCGCGGTGAAGCGGCCCAGCTTCTGGAACAGGCAGAAGGCTACCGTGCCCGTGTCGTGAACGAGGCGACCGGTGAGGCCAGCCGTTTCACGGCTGTTCTGGGCGAATACACCGCCGCACCGGAGGTGACGCGCAAGCGTCTCTATCTCGAAACGATGGAGCAGGTGCTGGGCGACGTGGACAAGATCATTGTCGACAGCGGTCTCGGCGGCGACGGTGCAGGCGGAGGTCAGGGGATCGTCCCCTATCTGCCGCTCAATGAGCTGCGCGGCGGGCGCACCACGCAGGGGGGGACCAACTGATGAAACGTACCGCTTATCTT
>JBARXR010000465.1:0-3318 GCA_049647445.1 Jannaschia sp.
GACCTTGGGAACGCACGGGCAGGCATCTGATCGGGTACGGCGGTGTCCTTCGTGCGGGGACGACCGGCGCCGCCCCTCGGACCCGGTTGGCCAGCGATCGGACACCTTCCGTCATGCCTGGCGGGACTAGAGGAGCCCCTCGGCCCTGACCGAGACCTCCCGGCCCTTGCCGACGATCAGATGATCGTGCAGCACCAACCCCAGAACCTCCAGCGCATCGCGGATGGCGCGCGTCATCGCGATATCGGCCTCTGACGGCGTGGGGTCGCCGGAGGGGTGGTTGTGCACGAGGATCAGCGCCGAGGCGTCAAGCTCCAGCGCGCGCTTGACGACGACCCGGGGATAGACCGGGACATGATCGACTGTCCCTTCGGCCAGCACCTCGTCGGCAATCAGCACGTTCTTCCGGTCAAGATACAGCGTCCTGAACTGCTCCACCCCCCGATGGGCCATTGCGGTACGCAAATAGGTCAAAAGCGCATCCCACGACGACAGGATCGGGCGATTGATGACCCGGGCGCGGCCCATGCGATGCGCCACCGCCTCCATGATCTTGATTTGGGCCACCACCGCCGCGCCCACGCCCGGCACCTCCGCAAGTCGGGCAGGCGCGCCTGCCATCACGCGGGTGAGGTCCCCGAACGTCTGCAGGAGCCGACGGGCCAGTGGCTTGGTGTCGCCCCGCGGCCGGGCGCGAAACAGGATCAACTCCAGCAATTCTTCGTCCGGCATCGCCGTTGCGCCGCCGATCATGAACCGGTCGCGCAGTCGGGAGCGATGGGACAACCGATGATCCCGCTCGGGCGCCTGCCCCGCACCGGCGAAGACCGGACCGGCAGCGGCGAAAAGGTCTGGACCGACAGATTCTGACAGGCAGGAGGGGTGAAGGCGACTCGGCATCCCGTCATGTCGCCCGGCAGCGGTTAATATCTGCTGAAGCCCTTAGCCCAGATCGGGATAGAACCGCCCCGCAGGCGAGATCGTGAAGACGTCCGCCCCCGTCGCCGTCACCCCGATCGAATGTTCGAACTGCGCCGACAGCGACTTGTCGCGCGTCACGGCCGTCCAGTCATCGGCCAGCACCTTGGTCTCGGGGCGGCCCAGGTTCACCATGGGCTCGATGGTGAAGAACATGCCTTCCTCCAGCACCGCCGCCGTTCCCGGTCGTCCGTAGTGCAGCACGTTCGGTGGCGCGTGGAACACCCGCCCCAGTCCATGACCGCAAAAATCGCGCACGACCGACATGCGCTGCGCCTCGACGTAAGCCTGGATCGCGAAGCCGATATCGCCGAACGTCTTGCCCGGTCGCACGGCCTCGATGCCCTTCATCAGGGCATCATGCGTCACCTTGATCAGGCGCTCTGCCTTTCGGTTGGCGGTTCCCGCCACGAACATGCGCGAGGTATCCCCGAACCAGCCGTCAACGATCACGGTGACGTCGATGTTCAGGATGTCGCCGTCTTTCAGGACCTTGTCGCCGGGGATGCCATGGCAGACGACGTGATTGACGCTGATGCAGCTGGCGTGCTGATAGCCCTTGTAGCCGATGGTCGCGGACCGCGCCCCCACCTCCGCCACCCAGCCCTCGATCAACGCATCGAGAGACGCCGTGGTCGCGCCCGGCACGACATAGGATCCGATCCGGTCGAGGATGTCGGCGGCAAGATGCCCCGCTTCACGCATCCCGAAGTAGTCCGCGTCCTCGTGGATGCGGATGCCGTCGCGGGTCAATCGGCCTCTGTGTTCGTCCAAGGGTCACCTCTGCTTTGAAGCGTCACTTAGTGCGGCATGGTGGAATTATCCACCCGCCAGGGGCAAGGGGTCACCGGCCCAGACGCCCTCCGTCGTGATCCGCGTCGAAAGGCAGATCACCTCGACCCCTGCGCCCCGTGCCGCCTCGAACGCGGCGGCGTATCCGGGGTCCAGATCGGCGGCCATCGCCAGCCGCCGGCAATCGGTGCGCTGCACCAGATAGACCATCACAGCCCGATGCCCCTGCGCGACCATGTCCGACAATTCGCGCAGGTGTTTCGCCCCGCGCGTGGTGACGCAATCCGGAAATTCCGCCAGATCGCCGGTGCGGCGCAAGTGGACATTCTTCACCTCCACATAGGCGTCGGGCAGGCCGTGCCCGGACAGCAGGAAATCGACGCGACTGGCAGCGCCGTATTTTACCTCCGCACGAACGCCGCCATAGGCTTCCAGCCCCGGCACAGCGCCTGCCCGCAGCACCTCGCCCACGACGCGGTTCGGGACACCGGTGTCGATCCCGGCCATATGACCGCCGGGCAAATCGCTCAGCCGCCAGCCGTAGTGCAGCTTCTTCCTCGGGTCTTCGTTGGGCTCGACCCAGATGCGCGAGCCCGGCGCGTCCAGCCCCAGCATCGCACCGGGATTGGGACAATGCGCCGTCACCTCGCGCCCGTCCTCCAGCACCACGTCCGCAAGGAACCGCTTGTAACGGCGGATCAGCGTGGCGGGGATCAAGGGTGTGGCGAAGCGCATGGGGCCGCCCTATACCCTGCCCGAACGCAGGAGACCACGATGCCCAACCCAACCGCCGCCATGCTTGTCATCGGGGATGAGATCCTGTCGGGACGGACCCGCGATTCCAACATGCACCACCTTGCCGGGCAGTTGACCGAAGCCGGGATCGCCCTTTCGGAGGTCCGAGTGGTCAGCGACGACCACGACGCCATCGTCGCCGCCGTCCGCGACCTGTCGGACGCCTGGGACACGGTCTTCACCTCCGGTGGCATCGGTCCGACCCACGACGACATCACCGCCGACGCCATAGGGGCGGCGTTCGGGGCCAAGGTCGACATCCGCGACGACGCGCGCGCCCTGCTGCAGGACCACTACGACCGCCAGGGATCGGAGTTCAACGAGGCGCGCCAACGCATGGCCCGTATCCCCGAGGGCGCCACGCTGATCGAGAACCCGGTGTCGATCGCGCCCGGCTTCACGTTGCGAAACGTCCACGTGATGGCGGGCGTGCCCAAGGTGTTCGAGGCGATGGTCGCCTCGGTCCTGCCGACCCTGACCGGGGGCACGCCGCTGATCTCCACCTCGACCCGCATCGACCGGGGCGAAGGCGACATCGCCGGACCGCTCGGGACGCTCGCTGCGGCCTATCCCGATCTCTCCATGGGCTCCTACCCGTTCCAGCGCGACGGCAGGTTCGGAGCGAACGTCGTCATCCGCGGGCAGGACGGGACGCGGGTGCACGCGGCGACGGAGGCGCTGGCCGCGCTCTTCGCATGACGCACTGGCAGGACATCATCGATGCCTGCTGGCCGCCCGCGCGCATCGTCACGG
>JBARXR010000466.1:0-11931 GCA_049647445.1 Jannaschia sp.
TCGGCACCGAGGCTGTCGCACAGGGCGATGGATTCGGCATGGGTCATCAGATCGGTGTTGGCGGCATAGAGGTCGGTCCGGAACCCGGCCGTTCCCCCCTGATAGTCTTCCGGCGTGGTGGCGCTGCCGTCGGCGGCGTCCATCTTCGGTGTCAGGGTCCGGAATTCCGCCAGCGTGATGTCCGAGGTGCGGCACTCGGCGGTGGCGTTCGTATCGCCTGCAGCGGGAGTGAACCCGGCGGTGCACTTCGGCGCGAGGTCGGAGACGAGGATGTTCGTCGTGGTATGCAGGTCGTTCTGGGCGTGACGGCAGACCAGTTCGTGGTCGGCGGTGAAGGTCACGTCGCATTCGAGGATACCGGCGCCCATCTGCGCGGCTGCCACGTTGGCCTGCACCGTGTGCTCCGGGAACATGAGCGGCGCGCCCCGGTGGCCGATCGAAAACGCCGAGCGGCTGGGAGTCTGACCGAGGCAGGACTCGAGCTTGGTCTTGAGGGGGCCGTCGTCCATCTGGCTGACCAGATAGGCCGGGCGGGGGCCGTAGGTCAGCGCCTGGGTCGCCGCATGGCCGTCGGCAAGCGCTGGGGACGCGCCCGCGATCAGGGCAAGGGCAAGATGTGGCAATCGTGTCGTGTGGGAACGCATCGTCGCAGACTCCTGGAATTTGGTACAAATCCAGCAGAGACATGCTCTGTGTAACAGGGGCGCGAAAAACAGGTGGCGCTTGTGTGACAGGCGCCGTTCCCGGCGCAGCGCTACATGAAGCCCAGTTCGAGGCGCGCCTCGTCCGACATCATTTCCATGCCCCAGGGCGGCTCCCACGTCAGGTCGACATCAACTGTCTTCACGCCGGGAAGGGGGGCGATGGCATCGGCCACCCAGCCCGGCATTTCGCCCGCGACGGGGCAGCCGGGCGCCGTGAGCGTCATCACGACACGCACGTCGTTTTCGGGGTTGATGTCGATCGTGTAGACAAGGCCGAGGTCGAAGATGTTCACCGGGATCTCCGGGTCGAACACGCTGCGGCACGCTTCGACGACCTGCTCATGCAGGGGGTGATCCGTGGATGAGGGCGCGATCAGCGGCGCACCTTCCAGTGGCCCGTCGGCGGTTGGGGAAGAGGAGTCGGCGGACATGGGTGTTCTCCGGTCGAAGAATTGTTGACGGAAAACATAAGGATTGTCTGGCGTCGCGTAAAGGGTCGGACGCGGGCAACCTGTGCCCGCGCCCCGCGTCAGGTGTCAGTACCGGTAATTGACGGACAGGCCGAAAGTCGTCGCTTCGGCTTCCAGTCCGGCAAGGCCGTCGAACCCGTCGAAATCGTGGTACAGAAGTTCGGCACCCGCCGTCACGTTGTCGGTGAGGAAGACCTCGTATCCGACGCCGGCGAAGTAGCCGTCGCTCTGGCCCACGAGATCGGTGTCGGCACGCGCATAGCCGGCGGTTCCGTAGAACAGGTTCCGCCCGCTGTCGACGCCAGCCCGCAGGCCGACCCGCAGAACATTCTCAAGCGTCGCCGCACCGCCGAGGTCGATGTCAGCCGTGTCATACTGGACCAGTCCGCCGACGACGAACTGACCGAGATCGAGGTCGTATCCCGCGCGCAATCCCAGCGTCGCCCCGTCGCCTTCCAGCACCGCCGCACCGGATGTCTCCACATCCGCATACCCGAGCTGCACACCACCATAGAAACCCTTCCAGTCATAGACGGGGGCGGCGAACACGGGGGCGGGCGCAAGCGTCGGCTCGGCCGGGGCCGGGGCCAGGTTACCGGCGAAGGCCGGACCGGCACTTATCGACAGCACTGCTAGCGTGATGAGAGTCTTGTTCATGTCATGCTCCTGTAAAACGGCTCATTTTTCAGCCATGTCGGCAAATGGGCGCCGCTGGCTGAAAGTTCCCTGCACATCCGCGTGATCGTCGCCGATGGGCGGTCGGCAGCCGAAATCGGACGCATTCGTCGGCAACAATCTGCGTCAGGCGCCGAAGACCAGCCGGGCCGCCTGCGAACGATTGTTGATCCCCAGCTTGCGATAGGCCTTCGAGGTGTATTCCGCGACCGTGTAGGGCGATATCCCGCACATCCGCGCCACTTCCTTGCGGGGCAGGCCCTGTGCCTGGAGATAGATCACCTCGCGTTCGCGCGGTGTCAGCACGCTCAGGGCGTCGCAGGCTGGCGCAGGAAGGCGACTGCCGAAAGCGTCGGTCACGTCGTCGGTCAGGGATTCGAACCCCAGTTCCTCCAGTTTGCGGTGCACGATCAGGCAGAAGAAGCGCAGGGCCTCCCGCTTCGGCGCGATCCGGGCCGCAAAGGCCGCCCGATCCAGCCCGGTGCCAAGATTGAAGCCGCCGAAGCGGGGCGACCCTTCAAGACGCATCGGGATCGCAAGGCCACTTGTGAAGCCGTGTCCGGCGGCCGCGCGGATGAAGCTCCGCGCGCTTTCGGGGAGGTAGGGATGGTCTTCCAGATATTCGATCCCGGTGAATGTCGTGTCGTAGTTCACGCAGCACCATCCCAGAAACGGGTCGTCGCTGGCTGGAACCTTGGCATGGATGGCAGGCTTGTTGCCAAAGACGCGTACATCGGTGCGAGCGTCATCGCTGGACAGATAGAGGACGATCTCGATGCCTTCGGCGGCCAGGCAGTCGAGGCATTCCGACCAGACAAGACCGATCGACCGGAGGCCTTCGATGCGCGCGCCGGCGGCGAACAGTCTGTCAGTCATCTTGTCAGCACATTCCATCCGACCTGCCCCCCCATCCGAGGGGATGCGTCACGACGTTGTCTGGAGTACCATTTTTGTCATTGATCGCCAAGTATTTCATCTTGACCGCACGACCGATTCCGTCGGGCATCCGGGGGCGCGGCGTGAGTGACGCGCCCCCTTTGCCCCGCCTTGAGCCCAAGCATCGCCTTCCCCCGCCCGGTCGCCCATGTTAGGCGCGCGGGCCTGAAACGGGGTCGCCTGCGATCCCACCCAAGGGACGCGTGATGCAGAAGATCTTCGAATTTGCCGTCACGGCGACGGACGGCAGGGCCCGCACCGGGCTGATATCCACTCCGAAAGGAGAAGTGCGGACCCCCGCGTTCATGCCCGTCGGCACTGCGGCGACGGTCAAGGGGATGCTGCCCGGTTCGGTGCGCGAGACGGGGGCCGATATCCTTCTCGGAAACACCTATCACCTGATGCTGCGCCCCACGGCAGAGCGGATCGACCGGTTGGGCGGGCTGCACCGTTTCATGAACTGGGATCACCCGATCCTCACGGACTCCGGCGGCTTCCAGGTCATGAGCCTCGGAGCGCTGAGACAGCTCGACGAGGACGGGGTTACGTTCAAGAGCCATATCGACGGCTCCAAGCACCGCCTCACGCCGGAACGGTCGATGGAGATCCAGCGGCTTTTGGGGTCTGACATCGTGATGTGCTTTGACGAGTGCCCGGCGCTGCCCGCCGACCGAGAGCGGCTCAGGGCTTCGATGGAGCTTTCGATGCGCTGGGCAGAGCGGTCGCGTGCGGCCTTCGGCGAGCGCCCCGGCCACGCACTCTTCGGGATCCAACAGGGCGGGCTGGAAGAGGATCTGCGCGCCGCATCGGCCGAGGCGCTGCAACGGATCGGGTTCGAGGGCTATGCCGTCGGCGGTCTCGCCGTCGGCGAAGGGCAGGCGGCGATGTTCGGTGTCCTCGACTATGCGCCCGACCAATTGCCCGCCGACAAGCCCCGTTATCTGATGGGGGTGGGCAAGCCTGACGATATCGTCGGCGCCGTCGCGCGGGGCATCGACATGATGGACTGTGTCTTGCCGTCGCGGTCGGGGCGGACCGGACAGGCCTTCACCCGGCACGGCGTGGTCAACATCCGCAACGCGCGCCATGCGGACGATCCACGCCCCCTCGACGAGACCTGCGGCTGTCCGGCCTGTCGCGGATATTCCCGCGCGTATCTGCATCACGTCACGCGGGCGAAGGAGATGATCGCAGGCATGCTGATGACGTGGCACAATCTGCACTATTATCAGGATCTCATGGCCGGGATGCGCAATCCGATCGCCACGGGCTCATTCGAGGCGTGGCGCACCGCGTTCGAGGCGGACCGCGCCGCCGGGGACATCGAGCCGGTCTGACCCGATCGGCGTCCGCGCAACGGGGCGCGACAAATCCGGAGCCCCCCTTGCACGCGGACCGGCCACGCTTCAAGGTGCGAAACAAGAGGGGAACATCCCCGGGATATTGACGCAGGACACGGGTGCCCCCACCTGTTGTGCCGATGACGGAAGATTCCCGATGCTGCCGATAGTGGGGCAGGGGATCTTTGCGAAAGGATAGACAGACATGACCAGTTCCACACATCCCGTCCTGCCCCTGCGCGACATCGTGGTGTTTCCGCACATGATCGTCCCGCTGTTCGTGGGTCGGGAAAAGTCGGTCCGCGCGCTTGAAGAGGTGATGCAGGACGACAAGCAGATCCTGCTGTCGAGCCAGGTCGATCCGGCGATGGATGAGCCGGACGCTGATGGGATCTATCGCATCGGAGTTCTGGCCAACGTTCTGCAATTGCTCAAGCTTCCTGATGGAACCGTGAAGGTTCTGGTCGAGGGCAAGCGTCGTGTGAAGATCACGGGCTTTCTGCAGAACGACCAGTTCTTCGAGGCGACCGCCGAGACGCTGGAAGAGCAGCGTGGCGACGAGGCGACCATCGAGGCGCTGATGCGGTCCGTCGCGGACGAATTCCAGCGCTATGCCAAGGTCAAGAAGAACATCCCCGAGGAGGCGATGGGGGCCGTCGCAGAGGCGCAGGACCCGGCCAAGCTGGTCGACCTCGTGTCCGGGCATCTGGGGATCGAAGTCAGTCAGAAGCAGGAGCTTCTGGAGATGCTGACCGTATCCGACCGTCTGGAGAAGGTGTTCGGCATGATGCAGGGCGAAATGTCCGTGCTTCAGGTCGAGAAACGCATCAAGTCGCGCGTGTAATCCCAGATGGAGCGGACGCAGCGGGAATACTATCTGAATGAGCAGATGAAGGCCATTCAGAAGGAGCTTGGTGACGGCGAGGACGGCCAGAACGAAGTGGCCGAGTTGGAGGCCCGTATCGCCGAGACGAAACTGTCCAAGGAAGCGCTGGAGAAGGCGACGGCGGAGCTGAAGAAACTGAAGAACATGTCGCCGATGTCCGCCGAGGCGACGGTCGTGCGCAACTATCTGGACTGGATGCTGTCGATCCCGTGGGGCACGAAATCCCGCGTGAAGAAGGACATCAACAAAGCCCAGCAGGTCCTTGATAAGGATCACTATGGCCTTGAGAAGGTCAAGGAACGCATCGTCGAATATCTTGCCGTGCAGGCGCGCTCGGCCAAGCTCAAGGGTCCGATCCTCTGCCTCGTCGGGCCTCCGGGTGTCGGCAAGACCAGCCTCGGCAAATCGGTCGCCAAGGCCACGGGGCGCGAGTTCATCCGCATCTCGCTGGGCGGCGTGCGCGACGAATCCGAGATCCGGGGTCATCGCCGGACCTACATCGGGTCGATGCCGGGCAAGATCATTCAGGCACTGAAGAAAGCCAAGACCACCAACCCGCTGATCCTGCTCGATGAAATCGACAAGATGGGCAATGACATGCGCGGCGACCCCGCGTCGGCCATGCTGGAAGTTCTGGATCCCGAACAGAACGGGACCTTCATCGACCACTATCTCGAGGTCGAGTACGACCTGTCGAATGTGATGTTCCTGACCACGTCGAACTCCTACAACATGCCCGGCCCGCTTCTGGACCGGATGGAGATCATCCCCCTGGCCGGTTACACCGAAGAGGAAAAGGTCGAGATCGCAAAGGCGCACCTGCTGCCCAAGCAGATCAAGAACCACGGACTGCGCAAGGGTGAGTTCACGCTGACGGATGGCGCGCTGCACGAAATGGTCCGCACCTACACCCGCGAGGCGGGGGTGCGGAACCTGGAGCGCGAAATCGCCAAGCTGGCGCGCAAGGCGGTCACAAAGATCGTGGGACGCAAGGAAAAGTCGATCACGGTGTCGGAGCAGAACCTCGACGACTTCCTCGGGGTCAAGAAGTATCGCTATGGTCTGGCCGAAATGGAGGATCAGATCGGCGTCGTGACCGGGCTGGCCTATACCAGCGTCGGGGGCGATCTGTTGCACATCGAGGCGATCAAGCTGCCGGGCAAGGGTCGGATGAAGACCACGGGCAAACTTGGTGACGTGATGAAGGAAAGCATCGACGCGGCCTCGAGCTACGTTCGGTCCATCGCGCCACAGATCGGGGTGAAACCGCCGAAATTCGACACGATGGACATCCACGTTCACGTGCCGGACGGCGCCACGCCGAAGGACGGGCCAAGCGCGGGTCTGGCCATGGTGACATCCATCGTCTCGGCGCTGACGCAGATCCCGGTGCGGCGTGATCTTGCCATGACAGGCGAAGTGTCGTTGCGCGGCAACGCGATGCCGATCGGCGGCTTGAAGGAAAAGCTTCTGGCGGCCCTGCGCGGTGGCATCAAGACGGTCCTGATCCCCGAGGAGAACGAGAAAGATCTCGTGGAATTGCCCGACAACGTGAAGAACGGCCTGGAGATCATTCCGATCAAGCACGTCTCCGAAGTGCTGAAGCTTGCCCTGACACGGGCACCCGAGCCGATCGAATGGGATGAGGCCGCCGAAGAAGCCGCTGCGCTTGCTGCCAGGACCGGTAACGTCGGGGACCGCGGGGCCGTCGCCCACTGAGCCGACGTTCGAAGGTCGATGATACGCAGAACGGGGCCGCAAGGCCCCGTTTTCCGTTTCCGGGGTGGCCCGATCATCAGGCGATCCATCCCCCGCAGGGCGCATGTCCGTATGTCAGTGGCGTGGACATGCCGTTCAACGTCGCGACGGATGCGCGCGTCCAAGGATGCGGTCATGTCTTCAGTGTCGGCCCTGACCACTGTGCGAGCCCGGCGGGCCGGGGTCGACATTGTCCCGAGGCCCCGACGGTCGCGATGGGAAGAAAGCGCGCCCCGAACCCGCTTGCGACGGACCGTTCGTCGCAAGGGGCGCCCGGGTTTCCGGCGCGTGGCTGCCTGCGCATCCTTGCCCTTGATCCCCGTCCGGGCACGGTCTAAACGGTCGCGCAGCGGGTGATTAGCTCAGTGGTAGAGCGCTTCGTTCACATCGAAGATGTCAGGGGTTCAAATCCCTTATCACCCACCAAACCTTTCTTCCTTCCGTCCGCGCGGGTCTTGCATCGCGCGTCGTCGCTTGTCACAGCGAACAGGCAATTGCGCGTCGGAGGGGTCATGCACACGCTGTTTGTCCTGCGGCACGGCGAGACGGAATGGAACGTCGCGGGCCGGATGCAGGGTCGGCTGGACAGCCCATTGACACCGCGCGGCCGGGTGCAGGCGGCCCGGCAGGGCGCGATCCTGCGCCATCTTGGCTTTGACGGACCGGCCCTGGTCAGTCCGCTGGGCAGGGCCCGGAGCAGCGCACGGCTTGCCGGTCTGGACGCGACGCCAGACACACGGCTGGTGGAGATCACCATGGGAGGCTGGGAAGGGAAGGACCGGGAGGGCATCGGGCGGCCCACCGGCGTTCTGTGGAAGTTCGGGGCGCCCGGGGCCGAGACGGTCGCCTCGCTGCAATCGCGGCTTGAGTCCCTGCTGACCGGGATCACCGTTCCGACGGTCGTCGTGACGCATGGTGTCGTCTGCATCGCGCTGCGGGCCCTTCTGACCGGTCAGGATATTCCCGGATGGGATCGGCTCGACGACCCGCAGGGCGTGGTCATCAGGCTGGGGGAGGGGGTGGCGACGGTTCTCGGGTGACCGGACGGGCGCACCGTTGCCAGCAGCGTCTTGCGGCGACGGGTGACCTGCGCTAGGCGGAGGACCGCGGGTGGTTAGCTCAGTTGGTAGAGCGTCTCGTTTACACCGAGGATGTCGGGGGTTCGAGCCCCTCACCACCCACCACTCCTCCTGCCAGATCGACCAGACCGCAGCGTTGCACGTCCGTCTGCACACGTCCCGCTCGGGCTTTGCGATGTCGGCCATGACGCCTGAGACATCAGCCAGACGCGGATATGCCCGCAGCCCGGCACCTTGGCCGCGTCGGGGCGCGCCCCCTTTCGACGACTTTCGCGATGCGTCAGTCCCGCAATGCGGGCAGGCCGATGCCCGTCGCCTCGAACCCGCCGTCGACGGCGAGCCGCTGGCCGGTCACGAAACTCGCCTTTTGCGAACAGAGCCAGACAATGGCTTCCGCGATCTCCATCTCGTGCCCATAGCGATTGAGCGGGATCGCATCGTGATAGGCGTCGATGATCTGTTGGGTGTGGACCGCCATCGCCAACTTCGTGCGGACCGGCCCGGGACAGACGCAGTTGACGCGGATGCCGTGTTCGCCCAGTTCCACGGCCTGTTGCAGCGTCAGATGCGCGACCCCCGCCTTGCTTGTCCCATAGGCCACCCGCAGCGTGGACGCGCGCAGGGCACTGATCGAGGCGATGTTGACGACCGCGCCGCGCGCGGCCTTGAGATGAGGCGTAAATGCCTGCGTCATCAGGAAAACCCCGTCCAGATTGGTTGCCATCACCCGCCGCCACCGCTCGAAGGTCGTGTCCTCGATCGGCCCGAAATCTGCAACACCGGCGTTGTTGACCAGGGCGTCGAGGCTGCTGTAGCGGGCGGCCAGATCGTTCACGGCCTCCGGATCGGACACGTCGCATGGCGCGACCGTGACGCCGGTCAGTCCTTTCGCCGCGCGGGACAGCTCGTCCGCGTCGTTGTCGACCATCACGACGTGAAGGCCCTGCTCGAGAAACAATGTCGTTGTCGCGAGGCCGATGCCGCGTGCGGCCCCCGTCACCAATGCCGTCTTGCCCATGTGCGCCCTCCCCGGGGTCTGTTTCTCTGGGTCCATAGGGCGAAAACCGGCGCCATTTGCAACCGCCTCGGGGGCCGGGCGATTGCGCAGGCTCTGGGTGCGCGGTTGGGGAATTGGTCGATCGGTCCGATGCGCCTAGGGTCTTCGCACGTCGACACGACAGAGGAGACCCGAAATGAGCTGGAACCCGGCACTCGATCCACACTGCCCGATCGGCGATGAGGTCGACAGCATCGACACTGTCATCGTCCCGCGCGCGCGCGACCTTGGCGGGTTCGAGGTGCGCCGCGCCTTGCCCGCGCCCAAACGGCAGATGGTCGGGCCGTTCATCTTTTTCGACCAGATGGGGCCTGCGGAATTCATCACCGGCAAGGGCATCGACGTGCGGCCGCATCCGCATATCGGCCTGGCGACGGTGACCTATCTTCTGTCGGGCAAGATCCACCATCGCGACAGCCTCGGCACCGACCAATGGATCGAGCCGGGGGCCGTCAACTGGATGGTCGCCGGAAACGGGATCACCCATTCCGAGCGGATGGACGGAGACTATCGTCAGCAGGAAAAGGCGCTGTTCGGTATCCAGACCTGGGTCGCGTTGCCGGAAGACCGGGAGGATGATCCGGCCGATTTCAGACATGCCGCCAAGGATCTGCTCCCCGAGATCGAGGGGGAGGGCAAGCGGCTGCGGCTGGTCCTCGGAGACGGCTGGGGGGAGCGCGCGCCGGTCGAGACCGCCAGCCGCCTGTTCTACGCCGATGCGGTCCTTGAGGCCGGGGCCGCGATTCCCATGCCCGACGACCACGAGGACCGGGGCGTCTATGTCCTGTCGGGGTCCGTGACCGTCGCCGGGCAGACCTTCGACGCGGGGCGGATGATGGTCTTTCGTCCCGGCGATTCCGTGTCGCTGAAGGCGGGCGATCACGGCGCGCGCCTGATGTTGCTGGGCGGTGATACGCTGAATGGTCCACGCCATATCTGGTGGAATTTCGTCGCATCCTCGAAGGACAGGATTGACGCCGCGAAGGAGGCGTGGCGCGCGGGCGACTGGGCGCATGGGCGGTTCCGGTTGCCACCGGGCGATGACGCGGAGCATATCCCCCTGCCTTAGCGACAGGCGTCATGTCGCCTGTCACGAAATCTTCGCCGGACCGTCATGCAACGGTTCGCTTGCCGTCACGGAAGCACGGGACCCTGCCGGGGCTCAAATCCGTTTCACGCAGGAGATTTCGATGGCCTTCACAATGACCCGCCGCACCGCCTTGCAGGGTGCACTCGCTTCCACGACGCTGCTTGCCATGCCCGCACTCGTGCGTGCCCAGTCCGCCCGACCGGTCCTGACCCACGGCGTCCAGTCGGGCGACGTGGCCCACGACGGCGCGGTCCTCTGGGCCCGTGCCGACCGCGAGGCACGGATGATGGTCGAATGGGCAACGTCTGACAGCTTTGCCGATGCGCAGCCGGTCCAGCATCTGGACGTCGGTGTGCCGACCGACCTCACGGGCAAGATGGCCCTGTCCGGGCTGCCGTCGGATCAGGATATCTTCTACCGCGTGACCATGCTGGACCTCGCCGACCTGGGCGCGGCGTCCGAGCCGCTGGTGGGTCATTTCCGCACGGCGCCGATGTCCAAGCGCGACATCCGGTTCGTCTGGTCCGGCGACACCGCCGGTCAGGGGTGGGGCATCGACCGCGACCGGGGCGGGATGCGCACCTATGCCACGATGTTGCGGCACGCGCCGGACTTCCTGATCCACTCGGGCGATACGGTCTATGCGGACGGCCCGCTCAAAGCCGAGGTCGAACTGGCCGACGGCACCATGTGGCGCAACGTGATGACCGAGGAGAAATCCAAGGTGGCCGAGACGTTGCAGGAATTCCGGGGACAGTTTCTCTACAACCTGCTGGACGACAATGTGCGGGCCTTCAACGCGGAGGTGCCGGTGCTGGCGCAATGGGACGATCATGAGGTGACGAACAACTGGTATCCGACGGAAAGCCTGGCGTCGGACGACCGCTATACCGTCAAGTCGGTCGATCTGCTGGCGGCGCGCGGCGCGCGGGCGTTCCACGAGATGATGCCGACGCGCCAGTCCCTCGAGGAGCCGAACCGCGTCTACCGCAAGGTCGCCTACGGCCCGATGCTGGACATCTTCTTTCTCGACATGCGCACCTACCGGGGCCCGAACACCGCGAACCGCGAGGAAGGCGGCGCGCCTTTCCTCGGGGCGGAGCAATTGGCCTGGCTCAAACGCGGTCTGACCAATTCGACGGCGACGTGGAAGGTCATCGCCTCCGACATGCCGATCGGGATGATGGTGCGCGACGGCGAGGCCGCGATGGAGAACGGGGCCAACGGTGACGGCCCGCCGCTGGGCCGCGAACAGGATATCGCGGAGGTCCTGTCGTTCATCAAGGCGGCGGAGATCGACAACACGGTCTGGCTGACGGCGGATGTCCACTATACCGCAGCCCATCACTACAGCCCGGATCGTGCCGATTTCCAGGACTTCGAGCCGTTCTGGGAGTTCGTGTCGGGGCCCTTGCATTCCGGCAGCTTCGGCCCCTCGACCTATGACAGCACCTTCGGGCCGGAGGTGCGTTTCGCCAAGGCCCCGACCGAGGCGCAGGGCCAGAACCTGCCGCCCTCGATGGGGTTGCAGTTCTTCGGCCTCGTGGACATCGACGCCGCGACCGAGGTCATGACCGTGCGCCTGATGGACCGCGACGACGTGGAATTATGGTCGACGGAGCTCGCGCCCGCACCGCGCCGGGCCTGACGGCGGAAGCGGGATCGGAAGGTGCGACCGGCACCTTCCGACAATTTCGCCGGACGTGCTTGACGCCGCGCGCGGGGGTATCTAGAGACGCCCTCACGCGCGGTTGTAGCTCAGTTGGTTAGAGTACCGGCCTGTCACGCCGGGGGTCGCGGGTTCGAGCCCCGTCAACCGCGCCACTTTCCCCTCTTTCCGAGTTTTGTACAAAATGGGGTAGGTCCGTTTTGGAGATTTCACGTTTTGGGGTAGGTTTTTTTGCTGCGTTGGGGGGGCGGGTGCCCTGTTTTGGAC
>JBARXR010000467.1:0-18333 GCA_049647445.1 Jannaschia sp.
CTCGATGCGCAGGATCTCGGCCTCCGCCTGCAAGGCGGGCGCGATGTCGCCCAACATCATTGAGGACCGGGCCGTGCCCAGCGCGCCCGACGGGTGCAAAAGCAAAAGCGGCGTGGGTGCGCGTTCCATGTTCGACAGCACACCCAGCAGGCGCGCGATTTCACCCTCGCGGCCCGCCAGATCGGCGGTGAGCGCCCGTTCGCGGATCGTGACCTGACGCACCCCGTCCCGCAGCGCCGCAAGTCCCTCCTCGTAGGCGCGCACCACCGCCGTGAGGGCGGCGACGCGGTCGCTGGCGTCGCGCGCCTCCTCAAGCTGGGCGGCCGCCTCGGTCAGCAGGCCAGCGGCATGACGCGCCGTAACCCCGGCATCCTGCGCCGCAGCGTTTCCGACAAGCGCACACCAGAAGACAACGGCGCGAAGGATCATGCGATCAGACACGCGCCGGTCATCTGCGGCGGCGGCGTCACGCCCATGAGGTACAGGATCGTCGGCGCCAGATCGGCAAGCCGTCCGTCCCGCAGCCGCGCCCCGTCCGGCCCGCCCCAGAGAATGACGGGAACGGGGTTCAGCGTGTGGGCGGTGTGGGCCTTGCCGGTGTCCGGGTCGATCATCGTCTCGCAATTGCCGTGGTCGGCGCAGACGATCATCGCGCCCCCCGTCCCCTCGAGCGCGGCCAGCACGGCGCCGAGGCCCGAGTCCACCGCTTCGCACGCCGCAGTCGCGGCTTGCAGGCTGCCGGTATGACCAACCATGTCGGGATTGGCGTAGTTCACCACGATCAGGTCATAGCCCCTTTCAATCGCCGCCACGAATTGCCTGGTCACCTCGGGCGCAGACATCTCGGGTTGCAGGTCATAGGTCGCCACATCGGGCGATTTCGGCATCGAACGGTCCTCACCCGTCTCCGCTTCCTCCCGGCCACCGTTCAGAAAGAAGGTCACGTGTGGATATTTCTCGGTCTCGGCCAAGTGGAATTGGGTCAGTCCCTGTTCCGCGACCCAGTGGCCAAGGGTGTTCTCGACCGACTTCTTGGGGAAGACGGCAGTCATGAAAGCATTGTGCCTCGTGGAATAGTCGACCATTCCCAACATGTGCATCGCCGGTCGCCCGTCCGTGTCGAACCCCTCGAAGTCCGGCGCGGCCAGGGCGGACAGGATCTCGCGCGCGCGGTCGGCCCGGAAATTGAGACAAAAGACGCCGTCGCCGTCCCGCATCCCCTGATAGTCGCCAAGCACGGTCGGCTGGACGAACTCATCCCCCTCATCCCGCGCGCGGGCAGCGGCAACGGCGGCGCGGGCGTCCGCGGCAGGCTCTCCCTCCCCCCGGACCATCGCGTCCCAGGCGCGGTGCACCCTGTCCCAGCGATTGTCGCGGTCCATCGCGAAGTAGCGCCCGATGAGCGTTCCGACGGTCACTCCGTTCGGCAAACCGGCCAGCAGCGTCTCGACGAACCCTTCCGCCGACCGGGGCGGGACGTCGCGCCCGTCGGTGATCGCATGCAAGACGACCGGCACCCCGGCATGGGCCACGACCCGGCAAGCGTGGATCACGTGATCGATATGACCATGGACACCGCCGTCCGAGACAACGCCGATCAGATGCGCGGTGCCACCGGTATCCCGGAGTGCCGCGATCCAGTTGGTCAGCGCCGGTTCGTCCCCGAAGCTGCCAGTCTCGATGGCGTGATCGATGAGGCCGAGATCCATGCGGACGACGCGGCCCGCGCCGATGTTCATGTGCCCGACCTCGGAATTGCCCATCTGTCCGTCGGGCAGACCGACGTCGGGTCCGAAGGTCTTGAGCGTCGCATGGGGACATTCGGCCATCAGCCGGTCGAAATTCGGCGTCCGGGCGCAGGCCGGGGCAGATTGTTCCGGCCGGTCAGAGATACCCCATCCGTCGAGAATGCAGAGGATGACGGGTTTCTTGTGCATGGAACGGCCTCCGGGGGTTTGATCCCCGTTCTAGGCCGAGGTCACGCCCGATGGTAGGGGGAGCCTGCGAGGATGCCTGCCGCGCGGTAGAGTTGTTCCGCGACCATCACCCGCACCAGCATATGCGGCCAGACCATCGCCCCGAAGCTGATCGCAAGGTCGGCCCGCGCACGAAGATCGGCGTCCAGGCCATCCGCACCGCCGATGACAAAGACCACGTCGCGCGCCCGGTCCCGCCAGTCACCGATCTTCTGCGCAAGGTCCGGCGATGTCAGCGGCGCACCGCGTTCATCCAGGATGACGACCAAAGATCCTTCGGGCAGCGCACGGGAAATCGCCTGCGTCTCGGTCAGGGAGGCGCGGGCCTCTACCTCCGACACGTCGACAGACGGAAGCCCGAGGCCGCGCCCCGTACGTGCAAACCGCTCGAGGTAGTCGTCGACCAGCGCCTTTTCCGGCCCGGAGCGCAGGCGACCGACCGCAACGAGCGTGATCTTCATTCAGCTGTGGCGCAACGTCGGTTCGGCACCGGGATCCTGCCACATCTTCTCAAGCTGATAGAACTCGCGCACTTCAGGCCGGAAGATGTGGACGATCACGTCGCCCGCATCCAGAAGAACCCAGTCACCCTGGCTCTTGCCTTCGGTGCGGGCGGCCCGGCCGAGGATATCCTTCAGCTTGTCCGACAGTTTTTCGGCGATGGACCCGACCTGACGGGTGGACCGCCCGGAACAGACGACCATCCAGTCGGCAACGGAAGATTTCCCGTGCAGATCGATCTGCACGATATCTTCGGCCTTGTCATCATCGAGGGACTTGAGGATCACGGCGAGGATCTCATCGCTGCGTCCCGTGGAGCGGGGCATTGCCTCTGCGGCGCTTTGGGCCGCGATGGTGTCAGCAGACAGTGTCTGTTCCTCCGAGTGTGATGGCCCGCCAAGACGGACCGCATATGGGAAAGGTAACACCGGGGGGTGATTCCGGCAACATATCGAGGGGCAGATGGGACCTTCGGCGGGATTGTTCAATCGTCGACGCAAGGCGCAAGCGGGTCGAGGCCGATATCCGCCAAGGGTGCGTTGCGCAGAAGCGGCAGTCTCCGTCCACCAGCCTCCAGCAAGATATCGACGGAATAGCGCGCATCGGGGACCGGGCCTGCACCGGTCGTACAAGGGACAAAGCCGATACTCAACGAGCCCGCCATGCCCGGACCGGCTTTCCAATCGGTCAGCGTTTCCTGCACCTTTCGAAGGCGGGCATGATCGACCGGGGCGATCCGATACCCGGTCTGCCACGCCTCCAGCGTGACCGTTTCTGAAACCTTCGTCCCGTCGTCATCGCGTACCCCGGACAGTGTCAGGGTCGCGACACCAGGGGCCAAGGCGATGCCGTCCGGCAGCATCAGAAAGGTTGCAAGATCAGCCGGATCGGCAGTCAACGGATCAAGCCGCATCGCGAGTAAGGCGGTCGAGGGGACCAGCGCGGCACAGCCACCGAGGGCGAGGAGCGCCGTGGATAAAAAGGACGTTGACTTCATATTGAATCTCTAACATTTACTGTTTTACATTAAACTTTAATTGCGAGACTTATCATGCCTGTCAAGAAGGTAATGCGCATCGCCGCCCTCCTCCACCTGCTGACCACGGCCTGCCTGTTCGGATTGCCGCTGATCCTTGTCGCCGGGATCGCAACCGGACAGTTCGGGGCGAACGCCATCGTCGCCGCGCAGGGTGGCTTACCACCCGGAACCTCGCCCGGATCTGCGGCCATCGTGCTTTTCCTGCTGATCGAGGCGGCGTTGCTGGCCGTCTTCGGATACGTCCTGTGGCAGGTGCGCGCCCTCTTCGGGCAGTATGCGACGGGCGACATCCTGACCGCAGACAGCGCGCGCCACATCACGCGCGCGGCGGTCGGATTGTTGATCCTCGCGCTGTCCGGGATGGTGGCGCAGGCGGCTCAGGCCCTCGCCCTGACCTGGGGCAATGCGCCGGGGTCCCGCCAGCTTTCGATCGCGCTTTCGGACGATGAGATCTGCGCGGCCCTCGCGGGCGGCCTGCTCTGGGTCATCGGCTGGGCGATGGGCGAGGCTGCGCGGATGGCCGCCGAAAACCGGGAGTTCATCTGATGGAAATCGTCGTGCGGCTCGATGTCGTCATGGCCCTGCGCAAACGCAAGGGCCGCGATCTGGCCGCCGAGATCGGGATCACGGAACAGAACCTCAGTTTGCTGAAATCCGGCCGGGTCAAGGGCATCCGGTTCGAGACGCTGGCCCGCCTCTGCGATGCGCTGAACTGCCAGCCAGGCGATTTGCTGGAGGCGATGCCGGTCGGATGGCAGGCCAACGACACGGCGGTCGAGACCGGTCTCTGAGCGATCCTGCGATGGACGCGGCGAAGACGACGGGTCGATCTGTCGCCGGTCAGTCCGCCGCCCGTGAGGCGGCAAGGCCGTTCGCCTCTTCGAAGGCCTCTGCGTCTTCGTCCCGCGACAACAGACGCACTTCGCGCTGCGGGAAGGGGATGGAAATGTCATGCTCCTTGAACGCATCCCAGAGCGCCAGATAGACATTGCCGCGGATATTGGTCAGGCCGCCCGTCGGATCGCTGATCCAGAACCGCAGGATGTAGTCGACCGAGGAATCACCGAAGCCGACGATGTGACAGACCGGCGCCTTGTTCGACAGGACACGCTTGACGGCGCCGGCCGCCTCGATCGCGACCCTGCGCACCAGATGCGGGTCGTTGGCGTAGGCCGTTCCGAAATAGATATCCAGCCGGACGAAGCTATTCGAATGGGACCAGTTCACGACCTGACCGGTGATCAGATCCTCGTTCGGGATCAGGTATTCCTTGCCGTCCCGCGTCGTGATCGAGACATACCGCGCCGTCAGGGTCGTGACCCAGCCGAATGTCTCGCCCAGGCTGATGACGTCGCCGGGCTTGATCGACTTGTCGAGCAGGATGATCACCCCCGACACGAGGTTCGACACCACCTTTTGCAGGCCGAAGCCAAGGCCGACGCCGATGGCACCCGACAGCACGGCAAGGCCCGTCAGATCGACGCCGATGGATTTGAGGCCGATGAAGAAGGCCCCGGCATAAAGGACGATCTGCAGAACCTTTACGACGAGAACCCGCATCGACGGGCTCAGGTCTTCGTTCCTCGATATCCGGGACGATGTGGTGGCCGCGACAAAGCGGGCCCCCGTGAAAAGGACGCCCAGGACCACGAAGGCAGATAGCAGAGCGAGGATCGAGATCCGCGTGTCGCCGACTTCGAACGCTGCGGCGTCCAGGGCCGTCTCCACCTCGTCGAGCAGCCCCAGATAGAACAGCGTGACCCATATCCAAAGACCCCAGTTGACGATCTTTCGCAGGAACGGGTTCTTCACCAGCCGCGCCATGAAGCTGACCAGCATCCACGCGGTCGCGATCGTGGCGGCCAATTCGATGTAGTAGCTCCACGAGGGAAAGCGGAGGGCAGACAGCATGACGCCATAGGCGATCCACGAGAGGGCCGAGAAGATGACGAGACCCAGGCGGTTCCGGAAGATCACCAGCGCCCGAAGCTGCCACTTCGGCCGTCCGGTCTGACCGCGCATCCATGTCGTCATCCGCTCTGCGAGCCAGCGCCGCAGCAGCCACGAGACGGCGATCAGACCCACGATGATGGCCACCTGCCAAAGCGCCCGCGGTCGTTGCAGACCGACGACAAAGGCCAGAAGGCGGTCCCAGACGAGGATCAGTTCCTCGCGCATGGCGAAGGTTTCGAGCAGTGCGTCTTCCATATCGACCTGTATGGATGACTTTTCCGCCGGGGGAAACGGGGCCCGTACCCACAGCCATCAACCGCCGCTGCATCTTGCGGGACTGCGACAGCCCGCGTATCTGCGGGGCATGAAGCGCGTGCATGACCTCAGCGATCACGACTTTCTGCCCTGGCGGTTTTTTGGGCGGGCGCATGGCGTGACGGCGCGGCCCTGACGATCTGCCGCGATCCGGCTTTCCGACATTGACCCCCAAATCCGCCACCAAACCCGCGCGCGAGGATTTCACCGATGACCGGCCACACAACCACTGGCAAGACGCTGTACGACAAGATCTGGGACGCCCATCTGGCGCATGAAGCCGAGGATGGCACCGCCCTCCTCTACATCGACCGCCATCTGGTTCACGAGGTGACGAGCCCCCAGGCCTTCGAAGGATTGCGCATGACGGGGCGCACCGTTCGCGCCCCCGACAAGACGATTGCCGTGCCCGATCACAACGTGCCGACGACCCTCGATCGGGCCAATGCGGCGACCATGACCGAGGACAGCCGCATTCAGGTCGAGGCGCTAGACAAGAACGCCCTCGATTTCGGGATCCACTACTACCCGGTGTCCGACGTGCGTCAGGGTATCGTCCATATCGTCGGCCCGGAGCAGGGCTGGACCCTGCCCGGCATGACCGTCGTTTGCGGTGACAGCCACACGGCGACGCACGGGGCCTTCGGCGCGCTGGCCCACGGCATCGGCACGTCGGAGGTGGAGCACGTGCTGGCGACCCAGACCCTGATCCAGCGCAAGGGCAAGAACATGAAGGTCGAGATCACCGGCAAGCTGCTGCCCGGAGTGACGGCCAAGGACATCACGCTGTCGGTCATCGGCAAGACAGGCACGGCGGGGGGCACCGGATATGTCATCGAGTACTGCGGAGAGGCGATCCGCGACCTGTCGATGGAGGGCCGGATGACGGTGTGCAACATGGCCATCGAAGGCGGCGCCCGCGCGGGCCTGATCGCCCCGGACGAGAAGACCTTCGACTATTGCATGGGGCGTCCGCACGCACCGAAAGGCGCGCAATGGGAGGCCGCGCTTGCCTGGTGGAAGACACTCTATTCCGACGATGACGCCCATTGGGACAAGGTCGTCACGATCGCCGCGAAAGATATCGCACCGGTCGTGACCTGGGGCACCTCGCCCGAAGACGTCCTGCCGATCACCGCATCCGTCCCCTCCCCGTCGGACTTTACCGGCGGCAAGGTGGATGCCGCCAAGCGGTCGCTCGACTACATGGGCCTGACGCCGGGGACGCCGCTGGACGAGGTGCAGATCGATACGGTCTTCATCGGCTCCTGCACCAACGGTCGGATCGAGGATCTGCGGGCCGCGGCCGCGATCCTCAAAGGCAAGAAGATCAAGGACGGCCTGCGGGCGATGGTCGTGCCCGGCTCCGGTCTGGTGCGGGCACAGGCCGAGGAAGAGGGCCTTGCGGACATCTTCAAGGCCGCAGGATTCGAATGGCGTCTCGCGGGATGCTCCATGTGCCTTGCCATGAACCCGGACCAGCTCTCGCCGGGCGAGCGCTGTGCGGCAACGTCCAACCGCAACTTCGAGGGCCGGCAAGGACGCGGGGGGCGGACCCACCTGATGTCACCCGCGATGGCGGCGGCGGCGGCGGTCACCGGCCGCCTGACGGATGTGCGCGAGATGATGTGACCGGACTGCGCGGCGCCGTGGATGCCAGAATGGCCGGAAGGATGCGTCGCCCTTTTTTCCTGGTCCGGGCGCTCGGGCGCGATCAGTGCGCCGCGACCACCGTCGGACGCATCATGTCGCCCAGCAGGACGTAGTCGCCGATGCCCTCGCACGAGGGGATCGTCATCGTGATCTCTTCGGTGATCGCCGGGGCATTCGGACCGACCCGGATGGACCCTCCGAAAACCGTCTGTTCGCAATTTGCAGCCGTAACCGGTGCCTCGATGCTCAGGTCAACGGGCGTTTCGGCGGAGACCGTATAGACGATCGCCATCCGGGCATCGGACAGGGCAACATCGCCGAGGGTGGTCATGAAGCCGCCATTTCCGCTGAGGGCGTGGGCGATCGTCCGCGGCCTTGACGGGCCGACGTGCCCCTCATCCCCATACCCGGCGTCACCTTCGAAGGCATGGAGCTCGAACGCGGCATCGCCCTGCCAGTAGACGACAGCCCGTTGATATTTTTCAAAATCGACAGAATCTGTCTGCACGGTCACCGGGTCGCGGTCTGTCACCAGAACGGCAATCGCCGGAGCACGGGACAGGGCCGGCAGGTCGAGCGACGCGCGACCTTCGGCATCGAGCGCGACGGCGATCTGGAGGTCGTTCTGGATGATGTCGACGCGGCGCCGCGGGTCGCAAGGGGCGTTTATGTCGACGGCGACCGTCGCGGCGGCGAGCGGCATCACCTCGATACTGACCATGCATGGACCTGTGGCCGTGGTTGCGAGCGTTTCCCGCACCGCGGCGACCTTGGGCGCAGGGGGCGTGGGAAGGGCCGCGACAAGGACCGGGTCCGACGGGAGCGTGGGCATCATGTCGGACGCGAGGGTATCCTGTGCGGCGGTTCTGGCCGCATCCGTCACCTCTGCCAGACCCTGAGCGACATCGGTCGGCGCATCGGGGCCGAACACCTGCCAGACCAGCATTGCGCTGCCCGTCAGCAACAGGGCAAATGCAACGCCTCGCCGCGCGGGAATGGATGTGTAGCGCGCGGGAATACGCGCCATCAGCGCGGTCATACGCAATCCGGCAACTGCGAAAAAGATGCGAAGGTGATCGACCGCGGGGACACGGATGTCCCGGTCGTCGTCGGATTTCGAGGTGTTCTCGGTCATCACTCATCCTTGCGAAACGGATCGTTTCCGATCTTCTGCCTCTGAAATCTGGCGATTCTGCGGCTCCCGTCTGCCGGGATACGGGCGAGGAGATTTAGGATTGGTTCATGCGTGCCAGAATCGACCCGGCAAATTCCCGGCAATTTTCGAAGTTCCCACGCCAAAACCAGCCCAGTGGCACTGCCATGGACGGATCAGGACGCTCGTCGATCCCGAAATGAAGGCATCAGAACGCTCCGTGGCAGTGCTTGAACTTCTTGCCGGAGCCGCAGGGGCACGGATCGTTCCGCCCCGGCGACCCCCAGGTTTTCGGATCGTCTTCGACGAAACCTTCCAGCGGGACACCGGAGTCGGACCCGGCGTCCGGCTCGGAAGCGGCGGGCTCAAGCGCCTTCGGTGCCTCGGTCAGGGTCTCGTCCGCCACGCCGCTGGCGGCCCGTTGCTGCGCCACGAGCTGGGTCAGCATCGCCTTGCGCTCCTCATCGGACAGCGGCCGAATTTGCGCCAGCTTCTTGGTCACGTCCGACCGAAGACTGTCGAGCATGCTTTCGAACAACTGAAACCCTTCGGTCTTGTATTCGTTCAGTGGATCGCGCTGCGCATACCCCCTGAATCCGACGACCGACCGGAGATGTTCCAGCGTCAGGAGATGGTCGCGCCACTTGGCGTCGATGGTCTGAAGCAGAACCTGCTTTTCGACCGTCCGCATCTGGTCCTCTCCGAACGCTTCGGCCTTCTCGGCCATGAGATCGTCGGAGGCCCGATACAGGCGTTCGCGCACGACGTCCTGATCTACGCCGTCCTCGTCCGCCCATGCGATTACCGGTGCATCCACGCCCAGCGTCTCGATACAGGCGGCATAGAGACCATGGGTATCCCACTGGTCCGCATAAGACCTCGGCGGGAGATACTGGTCCACCAGATCGTCGACGACCTGGTGTCGCATGTCCTGCGCGATTTCGCCGATCTCCTCGGCGCGCATGATTTCGAGGCGTTGCTCGAACACCGCCTTGCGTTGATCGTTCATGACATCGTCGAATTTCAGGAGTTGCTTGCGGATATCGAAGTTTCGTCCTTCGACCTTCGCCTGCGCCCGCTCCAAAGACTTGTTCACCCACGGATGAATGATCGCTTCGCCTTCCTTCATCCCCAGCGTATTGAGCACCTTCTCAAGACGCTCGGATCCGAAGATCCGCATCAGGTCATCGTCAAGCGACAGGAAGAAGACGGACCGGCCCGGATCGCCCTGACGCCCCGAACGACCCCGCAACTGGTTGTCGATCCGTCGGCTCTCGTGGCGTTCGGTCGCCAGAACGAACAGGCCACCGGCCCCGAGCACCTTCTTCTTGTCGGCGGCGACCTCCGCTTCGATCCGGTTGCGGATCTCGTCGGGGTCGGCGTCGGGCGTTTCGGCCAAAGCCTGAAGAACCCGCATCTCCACGTTGCCGCCAAGCTGGATATCGGTCCCGCGGCCGGCCATGTTGGTGGCGATGGTGATGGCGGCGGGCTTGCCCGCGTCCGCGATGATCTGGGCTTCCTGCTCATGCAGGCGGGCGTTCAGCACGTTGTGTTCGAGGCCTTCGCGCTTGAGAAGTTGCGACAACATCTCGGACTTTTCGATCGACGTCGTGCCCACGAGGACCGGCTGGCCATTTTCATGGGCCTTCTTGATCTCGCCCACGACGGCTTCGTATTTCTCCTTGGTGGTACGATAGACCTGATCGTGCTCGTCCGCGCGCGAAACGGGCATATTGGTCGGAACCTCCACAACCCCGAGACCATAGATCGATGCGAATTCCTCGGCCTCGGTCGCGGCCGTGCCGGTCATGCCGGACAAGCGGCTGTAGAGTCTGAAATAGTTCTGGAACGTCACGGAGGCGAGGGTCACGTTCTCGGGTTTGATCGAGACACCCTCCTTGGCCTCGATCGCCTGATGCAGGCCATCCGACAATCGGCGACCCGGCATCATTCGGCCCGAGAATTCGTCGATCAGCACGACTTCGCCGTCGCGCACGATATAATTCTGATCCTTTTGGAACAATTTGTGCGCGCGCAGGCCCTGATTGACGTGGTGTACGATGGTCGTCGATTCGGGGTCATAGAGAGACTGGTCTTCCGGCAGGATGCCCGCGACGACAAGGCGATGCTCGAGGAACTCGTTGCCCTCGTCGGTGAAGGTGACCGAGCGGGCCTTCTCGTCGAGGGTATAATGCGCGTCGGTGATCTCGGGGATCAGGCGGTCGATCTGGACATAGAGGTCGGAACGATCCTGCGACGGTCCGGAGATGATCAGCGGGGTCCGGGCCTCGTCGATCAGGATGCTGTCCACCTCGTCGACCACCGCGAAATTATGTCCGCGCTGGAACATGTCCGCGATGCTGCCGCGCATGTTGTCGCGCAGATAGTCGAACCCGAGCTCGTTGTTGGTCGCATAGGTGATATCGGCCAGATAGGCCGCGCGCTTCTCGTCGTCCGGCTGTTGCGGCACGACGACACCGGTGGTCAGCCCGAGCGCGGAATAGACCTTGCCCATCCACTCCGCATCGCGTCGCGCAAGATAGTCGTTGACGGTCACGATGTGCACGCCCTTCCCCGAGAGGGCGTTCAGATAGGCAGGGAACGTCGCCACAAGCGTCTTGCCCTCACCGGTCTTCATCTCGGCAATGTTGCCCTGATGCAGGAAGATCCCGCCCATGATCTGCACGTCGAACGCCCGCAGGCCCAATGCGCGGCGCGCCGCCTCACGACAATTTGCAAAGGCTTCGGGCAACAGGTCGTCGAGGCTTTCACCCTGCAACGCGCGCTTCGCCAGCGCCTCCGTCCGGTCCTTGATGCCCTCGTCCGAAAGCGCCTGAAACTCGGGCTCCAGCGCGTTGATCTGTTCGACGGTCTTCAGCGTCGATTTCACCTTGCGGTCGTTCGGCGTGCCGAACACCTTCTTTGCGATAGCACCAAGTCCAAGCATCTGCGTTCCTGCCTCGTGCTCTTGCCGACGGTCATCCGGCCCCATATCAGTCGGGGAAAGACGGTGGCGGCTCCTTTTCAGGGGCACGGTAAAAATTGCGTCTAGCGCACTTAAGACCGGCCATTATGGGTGTCAACGAACGCCCCCCGGGACACTTGGATTAAACGGCCTCTGGTGCCGGAAAGGATCGACCTGATGAAACGACTGATGATCGGGGCCGCCATGGCCCTTGCCGTTGCAGCACCTGTGCAGGCACAGGATGCCTCGACCGTTCTGGCGACCGTCAACGGAACGGACATCACGCTTGGCCACCTGATCGCGATGCGTGCGCGCCTGCCGGAGCAATACCAGCAGTTGCCCGACAACGTCCTGTATGACGGCATGCTGGAACAGCTGATCCAGCAACAGGTTCTGGCCGAGGCTGCCCGCACCGACATGCTGCGCGCCGACGAACTCGGGCTGGAGAACGAAACGCGGGCGTTCCTTGCCGGTCGGCTGATCGACCGTGCCGCGACGCAACCGCTGAGCGATGATGACCTTCAAGCGGCCTACGACTCGCAGTACGGCGCGGCCGAGCCGGAAGTCGAATACAACGCAAGCCATATCCTCGTCGAGACAGTGGAGGAAGCCCGCGCCCTTCGCCAGCAGCTTGAGGACGGGGCCGACTTTGCCGAACTGGCACGGGAACATTCGACCGGACCGTCCGGCCCGAACGGTGGCTTGCTTGGCTGGTTCGGCGCCGGGATGATGGTGCCGGAATTCGAGGCGGCCGTCACAGCCCTGGAAGCAGGTGAAATCAGCGATCCGGTCCAGACGCAGTTCGGTTGGCACATCGTCACCCTCAACGAGACCCGGCAGAAGGACGCCCCGCCACTCGACGAGGTTCGTGCCGAACTCGAGCAGGTGCTGCGCACGGCGGCCGTAGACGCGGAAGTCGAGCGCCTGACCGCCGAGGCGACGGTGGAGCGGTCGGACGCCAGCCCGGACCCGGCCCTTATCCGCAATACTGACCTTCTGTCGGAGTAGACCATGGGCAAGGACGCGAAATCGAAGGGCGGCAAGTCGAAGGGCGGCGACAAGGGCAAGGTCAAGAAAAAGGACCTTCTCGCCCGCATCGCCGAGCTTGAGGCCCAGGCCAGCGGGCCGAAGGGTCCGCTGGTCTCGCCGCTGGCGCCGGAGTTTCCCGTCCTGCCCGCGATAGACGGGGTCCGCTTCGCCACGGCGCAGGCGGGTATCAAGGCCAAGGGACGCACCGACGTGCTCATGGTCGATCTGGCCCCGGGGACGGCTGTGGCGGGTGTCTTCACGAAATCCGCCACCCGCTCCGGTGCGGTCCTCGATTGCCAGGAAAAACTGAAGGCCGCCCGCAAGGAAGGCGGCTGGGCAATCCTCGTGAACTCCGGCAACTCGAACGCGTTTACCGGTGCTGCGGGCGCGGAGACGGTCCTGCAGATTTGCGCGGGCGTGGGGCAGGCTCTGGGCCTGCCTCCAACGCGCGTCCTGACGGCCTCCACCGGTGTGATCGGCCAGCTTTTGCCGCATGACCGCATCACGGCAGTGCTGGACGACCTTGCGAAATCGCTTTCGGCAGATGGCATGGCCGACGCGGCCCGTGCCATAATGACCACCGACACCTTCCCCAAGGGCTCTACCCGGAGCGTCGATCTCGACGGCACCACGGTGACCATAGCGGGCATTGCGAAAGGCTCGGGCATGATCGCGCCCGACATGGCGACGATGCTGTCCTATGTCTTCACCGATGCCGCCATTACGGACCGCGCCCTGCAACGGATGGTCTCGGACCTGACCAAGACGACGTTCAACGCCGTAACGGTCGACAGCGATACCTCCACCTCGGACAGCCTGGTGGTTGCCGCCACCGGCAAGGCCGGCAACCCGAAGATCACGGGTGCCCGGACCAAAGGCGGAGCAGCCTTCAAGGAAGCCCTGCACGCGGTGCTACACGATCTCGCGCTGCAGATCGTCATGGACGGCGAGGGGGCGACAAAGCTGGTGGAAGTCGCCGTCACCGGGGCCGCCAATGCGCTCGACGCCCGTCGCGTCGCCTCCGCCATCGCCAACAGTCCGCTGGTAAAGACCGCGATCGCGGGCGAGGACCCGAACTGGGGACGCGTGGTGATGGCGGTCGGAAAGTCGGGCGCCCGCGCCGAGCGCGACAGGTTGCGCATCCGGTTCGGTGATATCGTCGTGGCGGAGAACGGCCAGATCGCCGAGAGCTACACCGAGGAGGCGGGGGCCAGCTACATGACGCGCGACCGTATCACCTTGTCGGTCGACCTCGGGATGGGCGAGGCGTCGGACACGATGTGGACCTGCGACATGACCTATCGCTACATCGAGATAAACGCCGATTACCGGTCCTGAGGCGCGGGTGACGAAACCGATCGTCCTGGTGTCGGCCGTCGCGTTGGTGGACGTCGACGGCCGCGTCCTGCTGGCGCAACGGCCCGCCGGAAAGCCGATGGCCGGCCTGTGGGAGTTTCCGGGCGGGAAGATCGAGGCCGGGGAAACCCCGGAACAGGCCCTGATCCGCGAGCTGCGCGAGGAATTGGGAATCGAGACCTGGTCGTCGTGTCTCGCGCCCCTGACGTTCGCATCACACGCTTACGAGACATTTCACCTGCTGATGCCCCTGTTCGTCTGCCGCAAGTGGGACGGACAGGTCCAATCGCGGGAGAATCAGGCTTTTGCGTGGGTCAGGGCATCAGCGCTCAGAAATTACGCAATGCCGGCCGCTGACATTCCGTTAATTCCGATTTTGCGCGACTGGCTGTAACTTTCGAAACACTATTCGTTGAAAGCGGAAAATTGTTGCGCTTAAAGGGGTGACACGCCCGAAAAATGACATAAGTTTGTTACACTGAACGAGAGTCGGAGGAAGCTGAATGCTGCGTACAGTCACAATAGGCAATCACCTGTCCATTCAGGGCGTGTTTGTCCAAATGCTGAAAAACGGACTCATGGAAGTCCGCGTGGGGAGCCGCATTTTCGCGGGTCGTCCAGTCAGCTAAAGAAGAAGTCCGCTTATACTCTGACGGGTGGGCTCACTCACCCCGTACCGATCCGTCAGGCATTTCCCCCAGACAATCATGCCACCTCGCTCCGGGCGCGACCGCGCGCCGGCATCAGGACGTCGGGGTTCCCTTAGGCGCGATCCAGCCGGACAGGTTCTCGATCACGATCTGCGACAGAGCGTCCATGTGCGCGTCATCATCGTTGAGGCAGGGGATGTAGGTGAAATGCTCGCCTCCCGCTTCTTCGAAGCTCTCCTTGATCTCTTCGTTGATCTCTTCGAGCGTTTCGATGCAATCTGCTGAGAACGCAGGCGCGATGACGGCTATGTTCTTCTTGCCGTCCTCTTCCGCAAGGCGCGCAACCTCTTCCACCGTATAGGGTTTCAGCCATTCTTCCGGCCCGAACTTGGACTGGAACGTCGTCTTGATCTGCGTCTCGTCCCAGCCCAGACGCTCGCGCAGCAGGCGCGTCGTCTTCTGACACTGGCAATGATACGGATCGCCCTCCATCAGGTAGCGCCGTGGCACCCCGTGATAGGAACAGACCAGAATGTCGGGCTTCACGTCGGCGGCGGCATAGGCCCGTTCAACCGATTGCGCCAGCGCATCGATATAGCGCGGATCGTCGGAATAGGCCGGAACGGTCCGCGCCGGGGGCTGCCACTTGAGTGACATGAGCGAGCGGAAAAACTGATCGTTCGCCGTCGCCGTCGTGGCACCGGCATATTGCGGATAAAGGGGAAAAAATACGATCTTGGTGCAGCCCGCAGCCTGCATCTGCTCGACCTTCGACTTGGTAGACGGGTTGCCGTAGCGCATGCAGTAATCGACCACGACCCGGTCGCCGAACGCCTCCCTCATCAGCGCGGCCATCTTGGCGGTCTGTGCCTTGGTGATCGTGGCAAGGGGCGATTCGCCCTGTGCGTTGTTCCAGATCGACTTGTAGGCCGCACCCGACGAGAACGGCCGTTTGGTCAGGATGATCCCCTGCAACAGCGGCTGCCAGAGCCAAGGCGAGTAGTCGATGACGCGGCGATCGGAAAGGAATTCGTTCAGATATCGGCGCATCGACCAATAGTCATAGCCGTCAGGCGTCCCGAGATTGGCGAGCAGAACGCCGATCTTGCCCATCCGAACCTTGGGGTGATCGGCTGGCGCATGCGGCAGCGTGGTCTCGGTCATCATGTTCATCGTCTCAGGTCCCCTGTTCCTTGACACCCAATGCATCGGCCAGCCGGGCTTGTGCCGAACCCGGGCGCAAGGGCTTTGGCTGATCGTCGGACGGGGCCCACCCCGTCAGAAAGATCATCTCGAACGTCGCTAGTACGCCGTCTTCGTCGGCGAACACATCGCGGTATATACGGGCGGCGCGCGAAAACAGTTCACGTGACGGGGGTTTTCTGTGCCGCGCAGCCAGCGCGTTGGTCTCTCCCATGGCACGCAACTCCAACATCAGCCTGAACATATCGCCGTAGCGGACCCGGAGCGGCAGGGTATCCGCCACCGGCAAAGCCAGACCCGCCCGCTGCAGCAGCGCACCCAAATCGCGGACCTCGCCCATGGGGGCCACGCGCGGAGACAGGCCACCGCTCAGCTGTACTTCAGCCTCGGCCAGTGCTGCGCGCAATTCATGCAACGTATCGCCCCCCAGCGTTACCCCGAGGAAAAGGCCGTCGGGGCGAAGTGCGCGGCGACACTGGATCAACTGTCCCACGGGATCGTCGGCCCAATGCAGGGACATGCCATGGATCACCAAGTCATGCGCCCCCGGAGCCAGGTCCAGCGTGGCGTCATCCGGAACGATCCTGGCCTGCGAAACGACATTCGCCCAGACGTTCGGCTGCCCGGTCACGATCGCGGGTGCCGTAAACTGTCTGTTAACGTCTTTCAGCCTTTCCTGAAGCTCGAGCTGCGCCTCGTCATGCAGAAACCATGCACTCCGATCCGTACCCGTCAGCTTGGCGGCGGCTCGGGCGCGGTGGGCGGCGAGGGCCGCGCGGTCGGTAAGGATGGGCTGTGACATCGAGAAAGGCATCTAGGGGATGGGTCTGACATTGCAAAGGGCAGCGCGCGGAACTGTCACCCTGCTTCGCGACACGCTCTATCCCCAAACCTGCGTGCTGTGTGACACCCGGGTCGAGGAGGCACATGCCCTCTGTCCTACCTGTTGGTCCGACACGACGTTCATCGCGGGGGCTGCCTGCACCCTGTGCGGGGTGTCCCTGCCGGGTGCGACGGCTAGCCCCGACGACCGCTGCGACGAATGCCTGACGCTCGCACGCCCCTGGGACGACGGGCGTGCCGTTCTTGCCTATGCGGGGGGCGGACGACGCATGGTGCTGGCCCTCAAGCATGGCGACCGGACAGAACTCGGCGCGGCGGCGGCCCTCTGGATGCATCGGCGGGCACGGGATCTGCTGACCGCCGAGACCGTTTTCGTCCCGGTGCCGATCCACCGCTGGCGCCTGCTCAAGCGCCGCTACAACCAGTCGGCCCTCATCGCCCAAGGTCTCGCGCGCCTGACCGGAGGCCGCTTCCTCCCAGAAGCGCTCGTGCGCAGGCGCCCCACGCCCGGTCAGGACCATCGCGGCGTTGCCGACCGCTTCCAAAACCTTGCCCAGGCGATAGCTCCCGGCCCCGAGGCCGTCGCCGGACGACATGTGGCCCTCATCGACGATGTGATGACATCCGGCGCGACGCTCGCTGCCTGTGCCGATGTCCTGCGGGCTGCCGGGGCGACAAGGATCACGGTTCTGATCCTCGCGCGCGTTGCGAAGGACCGCTAGCGGGATATATGTCATGGGACACCCGACAAGGATCGCGCCCATGAAAACCGTCGAAATCTACACCCAGCCTCTGTGCGGTTTCTGCACCGCCGCCATTCGCCTGCTGACCACGAAAGGCGCGCAGGTCGTCGAGATCGACACCGGCCGTGAGCCTGCGAAACGCGCCGAGATGATGAAGCGGGCGAACGGGCGCCGGACCACGCCGCAGATCTTCATCGGCGATGTGCACGTCGGCGGATGCGACGATCTCTATGCGCTGGAAGACGCAGGAAAACTAGACCACCTGTTGAAAGCCGGATGAAGGTCGGGCTCCTCCAGCTGACGGCGTCGGATGATCCTGCAGCGAACCTGACCGAGACGCGCCGGTTGCTGGCCGAGGCGGTGGCGCAGGGGGCAACCTTCGTTACCACACCGGAGGTGACGAACTGCGTGTCGACCGATCGCGCCCACCAGCGGGCCGTTCTTCGGACGGAAGCGGAGGACACGACACTTGCAGCCCTTCGTCACGACGCACAGGTGCACGACATCTGGCTCCTGATCGGGAGCCTTGCCCTGCGGACCGATGACGCCGACGGGCGCTTTGCGAACCGGTCGTTCCTGATCGACCCGAAAGGACGGATCGCTGCGCGCTACGACAAGATCCACATGTTCGACGTAGCCGTCGATGAAACAGAGACCTACCGCGAGTCCGCCGGGTATCGACCGGGGGACAGCGCCGCGCTTGCCGAGACGCCGTGGGGCAAGCTTGGCATGACGGTCTGCTATGACATCCGCTTTCCGCTCCTCTATCGTCGCCTCGCGCAGGCCGGGGCCGCGTTCCTGACCGTGCCGGCGGCGTTTTCTCCGGTGACCGGGGCCGCCCATTGGGAGGTTCTGTTGCGGGCGCGGGCGATCGAGACCGGGTGCTTCGTCATCGCACCCGCCCAGACGGGAACCCATGCTTCGGCAACGGCGCGGATGCGGTCGACCTGGGGG
>JBARXR010000468.1:0-3671 GCA_049647445.1 Jannaschia sp.
CCCGGCAACGGGTCCATGCCCCAGCGGCGCTGGACGAGGGCATGGGCATGACCGCCGCCGATCAGCAGCAGGTCGCGGGTCAGGGGCAGATCGGGGGTCCTCCGGAGCTTTCGGTGCGGGGGTCTGCGGCGTCATACCATGACTGGCCGACGCCGCCAGCGCCCGCCACGACGATGTGAAAGGCCCTTGGCCAGCGCATGGGACCGATACCAAGCCGTCAGAAGGTCGGCGGCGTGCAGGCACTGACGATCCGGCAGGACTCCGTGCCGATGTTGCGGAAACGATGCGGCTGGCGGCTTTCGAAGAGATACCCTTCGCCGATCCCAAGGACCTTTACCTGATCGCCCACCGTCACCTCGACGGCGCCTTGGAGGACGATCCCGGCCTCCTCTCCATCATGGGTCAGGAGTTCGGGACCGGTATCGGACCCGGGTGGATAGGTTTCATCGAGCAACTGGAGGCTGTGCGTGCTGGCATTGCCGAGTTGGCGCAGGGAGACGGCAGCAGCGCCGAATTGCGGCGCCACCTCGACGAATTCATCGGCTGCATAAAAGTATTTCGGCGCGGTGCTGTCCTCGATGGTCGCGAAGAATTCCGCGATACTCATCGGCACCGCATCCAGCAGTCGCTTGAGCGACGCGACCGAGGGGCTGGTCTTGTTCTGTTCGATCAAACTGACAGTTCCGTTCGTAAGACCTGCACGGGTGGCAAGTTCCCGCTGAGACAGCCCACTTGCCTTCCGGACGTCCTGCAGTCTCTTGCCGATATCCACGCGGTTTCCCCCTTGCGGTTCCGGAAAATGTCCAGACGGATCAGACTGGTATCACGTCCGCGTCCCGTCCGGAGCCGCCTTCGCCATGTCGGCGCATCTTTGCGGCAAACATGCGACAGCTCCCGGACTGGATCGGAATCCAGTTGACAGGTAACATAGACAGATTATGGAAATTTTAAACACCACCTGCCACAGGACCAAGCGGTCCGCCACAAAGGTATCTCCGACATGACCAGCACCGCCAAGAAGAAATCGCGCAAGGCCGCCGCCGTCACCAAGCCGATGATCTCGGTGGTGCCGGACGTCGTGACGCCGGTGACGAGCAATGCGTCGCTCGTCGCCCGCCGGGACGCCGCCGTAGCACGGGGCGTAGCCTCCGCCGCGCCCGTCTATGCCAGCTATGCCGAAAACGCGGAGCTTTGGGATGTCGAGGGCAACCGCTACGTCGATTTCGCGGGCGGCATCGCGGTCCTGAACACCGGACACCGCCACCCGAAGGTCGTGGCCGCCGCCAAGGCGCAGGAAGACCACTACACGCATACCAGCTTTCAGGTCATTCCCTATGAGCCCTATGTCGCGCTCGCGGAAAAGCTGAACGCGCTGGCACCCGGCGATCACGCGAAGAAGTCGCTGCTTGTCACCACGGGTGCGGAGGCGGTCGAGAATGCGGTCAAGATCGCGCGGGCCGCGACCGGGCGTCCCGGCGTGATCGCCTTTACTGGCGGATACCACGGCCGGACCCTGCTGACGCTGGGCATGACGGGCAAGGTTTCGCCCTACAAGAAAGACGTGGGTCCTTTCCCGTCCGATATCTTCCGAGCCCCCTTCCCCTCCGTGCGGGACGGAATCACGGTCAAGGATGCGCTGACCGGCCTGCAGAACCTGTTCCTGACCGATGCGCAACCGGAGCGCGTGGCCGCCATCATCATCGAACCCGTGCTGGGCGAAGGCGGTTATACGCCCGTTCCGTTCGAAATGATGCGGGCGCTGCGCGAGATCTGTGACACCCACGGTATCCTGCTGATCGCCGACGAGATCCAGGCGGGCTTTGCGCGGACCGGCCGCTGGTTCGCAATCGAGCATTCGGGGGTCGTGCCGGACCTGATCACGGTCGCGAAGTCGATGGCCGGCGGGTATCCGATAGCGGGCGTGATCGGGCGGGCCGACGTGATGGACGCTATCATCCCGGGCGGCCTTGGCGGTACTTACGGCGGCAATCCCGTGGCCTGTGCCGCGGCCCTGGCGGCGATCGAGGCCATCGAGGAGGAGGGTTTGCTCGAAAGATCGACGGACCTGGGCGAACATTTCCGCGCGCGCTTCTCCGAAATCGGGGCACGTGTCGCCCCCTACCGCATGTGGGACATCCGGGGTCTGGGCGCGATGCTGGCCGTCGAATTCGTGACCGACTTCGAGACGGCCGCGCCGGACGCCGCCCTGACCAAGTCGGTCGTCGCCCACGCCCTTAAGCGCGGGTTGATCCTGCTGTCGTGCGGGATGCACGGCAACGCCCTGCGGATCATGGTTCCCTTGACCGCATCCGACGAGATCATCGAAGAGGGACTGGGCATCTTCGAGGCCGCCCTCGAAGCCGCGGTGGCCGAACAGACCCTCTGACCTTGGGGCAGACCGATCGAAAAGCGGGCCCGCGTGCCCGCTTTTTTTCTGCCGAGGCCAGACCCGCAGCTCTTGATTGCGGGGGATTCGCACAGGATCGGGGCAAGGTTGCTCCCTTATTGTTCAGAATAATAAACAGTTTGAGCCCAAAAAGTGGTTTCCTGTTGCATGAACCTTGGCCGTTCGTCAGGCTTGCCCCTATAATTGTTGGTGACGGTGGGGCACCTGTCCCGTTCCGATCCGACCCTGCGCGAACGATGTCATTGGCGTTGGATGCCAGGTCAGACGTCCAGACCCCCGTCAAAAGAGGGGCTGGGTCCACACCAATCAACCGGGAGAAAATCATGAAAATGTTGAAATACCTTGCCGTTGCGGGGGCCATGATGGCAGGCGGCTCTGCGGCCACCGCGCAAGAGCAGTTCATCACCATCGGCACCGGCGGCCAGACCGGCGTCTATTTCGTCGTCGGACAGTCGATCTGCCGCCTTGTCAATCGCGGCACCGCCGAGCACAACCTAAAGTGCACCGCGCCATCCACCGGCGGTTCGATCGCGAACATCAATGCCATCATGGCTGGTGACATGGACATGGGCGTGGCCCAGTCCGACTGGCAATTCCACGCCTACAACGGCACGTCCGAGTTCGAGGGCAATACGTTCGACAAGGAACGGGCCGTGTTCTCCGTCCACGGCGAACCGTTCACCGTGATCGCCCGCGCCGACGCCGGGATCACGAGCTTTGCCGATCTCAAGGGCAAGCGCGTCAACATCGGCAACCCCGGTTCCGGTCAGTATGCCACGATGCAGGTCGTCATGGATGCGCTGGGCTGGACGATGGACGATTTCGCCCTCGCCTCCGAGCTCAAACCCGCCGAGCAGGCGGCTGCCCTCGGCGACAACAAGGTCGATGCGATCATCTACACCGTCGGTCACCCGAACGGGTCGATCCAGGAAGCCGTCTCGACGGTCGAAGCGGTGCTGATCCCCGTGACCGGCGCCGAGATCGACGCGCTGATCGCGGACAACCCCTATTATGCCGCCGCCACGGTGCCGGGCGGGATGTATGAAGGGTCGCCGGACGACGTCAGTACCTTTGGCGTGAAGGCGACGTTCGTGACCTCGGCGGATGTCGATGACGAGGTGGTCTATCAGGTCGTGAAGGCCGTGTTCGACAACTTCGACCGCTTCAAGCGTCTGCACCCGGCGTTCGAGACCCTGACGGAAGAGGGCATGATCAAGGACGGTCTGTCGGCCCCGCTGCACCCCGGTGCGGAGCGGTACTACAA
>JBARXR010000469.1:0-10157 GCA_049647445.1 Jannaschia sp.
CGGGCGGGAGCGAGGGGCCAGCCCCTCGCGCTCCCCGAGGTATTAATGGACAGAGGAAGACAGGGTCGGGTTCGCTGACGGCCCGACCTCGCCATACGAAATCAGCCTCACCGCCGCTGCGGCGCAGATCGTTCCGAAAGGCCGCCCATGTCCCCGCTGAAACTCAAGAAAGGCTCCACGAGCCATTCCGCCTACAACCTGCGCCCCACATTCTCGGACGTGCAGGAGCGCCATACGCTGGCCCTGATCGTCGAGAACGAGGCAGGCGTACTGGCGCGTGTCATCGGCCTGTTCTCGGGCCGTGGCTACAACATCGAAAGCCTGACCGTGGCGGAGGTGGACCATGAAGGCCACCGCTCCCGGATCACGGTGGTCACCACCGGCACGCCGCAGGTGATCGAGCAGATCAAGGCGCAGCTGGGCCGCATCATTCCCGTCCACGACGTGCGCGACCTGACGGTCGAGGGAAAGGCGGTGGAACGGGAACTGGCGCTCTTCAAGGTTCAGGGCACCGGCGACAAGCGGATCGAGGCGCTGCGGCTGGCGGAAATCTTCCGCGCCAACGTGGTGGACAGCACCCTCGACAGCTTCGTGTTCGAAATCACGGGCGACGTGGGCAAGATCGACGCCTTCGCCGACCTGATGCGCCCGATCGGCCTTGTGGAGATGGCACGCACAGGCGTCGCGGCTCTGTCGCGCGGCGGGAACTAGGTCGGGACCGGGTCAGAGGATCTCCGGAGCGTCCGGTACGACCGTAAACGACGACAGACCCCCATCGGCATCATACGACCAGATGCGTTCCGACCAGGTCCGGATATCGTCGTGGTCCATTTCGACTTTTGCGGTGCGCAAACCGTCCTCGAACAGGACCCGCGTCTCGATCCCGGTATCTGCGGTGACGGAACGAAGCACCAATTGCCCCGCCGCGTCATACTGCGCGTCCTTCTCCCGCCAGACGAACACGTTGTCCGGGTCGAATTGTTCCAGGCGATACGATCCATCCTCCGCGAACGTGGTCCGCTTCACGCTGCCGTCGTCGCGGGTTATGTCCTCGCTGGTGACCGACCCGTCTTCGCCGAAGACCGTCTCGATCCGGCTCCAGCCTTTGATATCGGCAGAATCGTATTCAATGCGCAGATCCTTCTTGCCGGCGGCATAGAAGAGATCGGTGACGATCCCGTCATCCTCGAACACCGACGCAAAATTCAGGCGCCCCTCCGCGTCGTAGGTAAACGTCCGTTCCGTCCAGTCCTTGACATCGAGGGTGTCGGCGGTCGTGAACTGCACCTTGCGCCCCTCCACGTATTCCGACGCCTCCGTGCGACCGTCGTCCATCACGACGTACCGGATCGTCTTCGCCCCGGTGAGATCGAATTCCTCGCGAATGGATGCCCAGTCCAGCGTGTCGCCGAAATCTTCGCGCTGCCGCAGCACGACGACGCCGTTCAGGTACCCCGTTTCTTCGATGACCTCGTTATCCCAGAAAATGACCGTCTGCTCGACGGTCCCCGACCTGTCATAATACGTCTCGTGGGCATACCATTTCTCCTGGTCGCCGTGGTCGAGCTGACCCTTCCATTGCAGGGAACCGGGCTCGAAAAATCTGGTGAACACCTCCAGCAGGTCGTCCCTCAGAGAGACCGACTCGCTGACGTATCCGTCTCGATCGTAAAAGTCTTCCTGCGAGATCCAGCCTTCCTGATTGCCTGCGTCCGCGTCGCGGGTGCTTTGGATGTCGCCGTTGGCGTGGTAGGTGATCACCCGGCTGCGGCCCGTGTCCCAGTGGATTTCCTTCAGGACAAGGCCCCCGTCCGCATCGCGGTGCAGAACCTGTCGGTCCCAATAGCGGTCGCCTTCGTCATAAAACGTCTCGCTGCTGTCCACCCCGTCAAGAACGCTGGAAAAACCGGTGCTGCCGTCGTCGCGCTCCTCGATCGTGCCAAGCAGGATGCCGGTGATCGGATCGAAGGTCTGGATATACGCGGCGATCCCGGGGGAAAAATCCCCGAAGTAGCCGTCCTCTTTCCTGATCGACACGACGACGCCGTTCCGGACGGTCGTCGTCGTGCCGGTCAATTCAAAAGCCGCATCGATCATTCGTCCGCACCTTCACCTGACGTGTCTGGCCATCACAAAGGCCTGAAGATTCGGGTGGTTTCATGACGAAATCACGTGAATTCCGGAAACAGTTCCTCACCTTGCCGGGGACCCGAAGCCGATGCATCGGCAGGGTCGAGGACGGCAGGCGGCCCGTGCGGAGCGCGCGCCGCACGCCCCCCGTTCAGCCGGACTTGGGCGACCGCTGGCCCACGACCGACAGAAGGGCCAGCAGACCGGATCCGACCATCAGAACGACCGACACGGCGTTCAGGACCGGCGTGGACCCGACCTTGACCATCCGGTCATACATCGTGATCGTCAAAGGCGCGTCTGAGCCGACCAGCATCAGTGTGGTATTGAAGTTCTCGAACGACACCAGAAACGCCACGATGAACGCCGAAAACAGCGCCGGAAACAGGAATGGCAAGGTCACCGTCGCGAGGACGCGGACGCGGGACGCCCCGAGATTCAGGGCCGCTTCTTCGAGGGAAATGTCGAACTTCTGCAATCGCGCCGCGATGACGAGCGAGGTTATCGTCGTCAGGAAGGAGAATTGTCCCATGACGACGAGCGGCACGCCGGGTCGCAGCCAGGTCAGGAACACTCCGAATTCACGATCGGCATAATTGGCGATCATCGAGGCGAGCACGAGGATCGAGATTCCAAGGATCACGCCGGGGATCACCAGCGGCAGGACCATCAGCACGTAAAGTGCCGTCTTGAAGGGAAAATCCTTGCGCACGAACAGGAAGGCGTTGCAGGTCCCGGCCGCGACCGACAGCAAGGCGACCACCACGCCGATATAAAGCGAGTTGCGCAGTCCCCTCAGCAACGGCTCATCGTGCAGCAGGCCCAGCTTCGGCTCGGTGTCGGACAAGAACCAGTCCAGCGTGAACCCCCGCCACGGCAGCGACGGAAACGTGGAGTCGTTGAAGGCGAAAGCCCCGGCCGCAAGCAGCGGGGCGACCAGATACAAAAAGAACAGCCCGACATAGACGCGATAGGCCCACAGAAGATGGCGCGATCCCTGCACGTCAGGTGTCCTTCGCGACGGTGGTGGCCAGGCTCTGCCCGGTCAGCCGGAGGCCAAGCCAGACCACGAGCGAGGTGAACAGCAGCAGCAGGACCCCGAAGGTGGCCCCGGCCTCCCAGTTGTAGCGGGTTATGAACTGGTTGTAGATCTGCTCGGTGAACCAGCTTGAATTCTTGCCGCCCAGCAGGATCGGCGTGAGGTAGCTGCCGGCGGTCAACATGAACACGATGATGCAGCCCGCGACGATCCCGGGCATCGCATAGGGCACGATGATCCGGCGGAACACCGTCAGGCGCGATCCGCCGAGGTTGAAACCGGCTTCTAGCAGGGAGTCGTCCATGCCCTGCATCGTCGAGACGAGCGGGACGATCATGAACAGGATCACCGTGTAGACGAGGCCGATGATGACGGTGATGTCGTTGTAGAGCATCTCAATCGGCTGATCGATCACACCCATCGAGACCAGCGCCGTCGAGGCCACGCCGGTTTCGCGCAAAAGCACGATCCAGCCATAGGCGCGCACGAGGTCCGAAACCCACAGCGGGATCAGGCACATCAGGAACAACGCGGCGCGGCTGCGCTCCCGCGCGATCTTGGCGATGTAATAGGCAATGGGAAAGCCCAGCACGAGCGCCAGAACGGTGACGAAGATCGAAATCCAGGCGGTGCGGAACAGCGTGTTGCGGTACACGGCAGCTTGCGCGAAATCGGCGTAATTCCCGAAGCCGAATTCATACTGGTTGATCCCGACCTTCTCGCGCAGAGAGATATATCCGATGCCGATCTGCGGCAGGATGATCAGAAGGCCGATCCACAGGGCGAACGGCGCGAAGAGCAGGATCAGCGACAGCCGTCCGGCGTCTCGACTCATGCCGCGGACCTCCGGGCGAAGACCCGCGCGCGGTCGGGCCGCCACGAGACGGTGACGGCATCATGGGCCGCGACGTCGGAACGCTGATCTCCGTCGGCGACCTCCAAGAGGTGTCCGGTATCGAGGCGCACGAGGACGCGGCTGGCGGCCCCGTTGAAGAGGAGGCTGTCGACCTTCCCCGCAAGTTTTCCGGACCCGGTGTCGGCACCGATCCGAAGCGCCTCGGGCCGCACGAACACCTCCACTTTCTCGCCCGCGCCGCTGCGATCGGCCAGTTGCGCCAGCACCGCGCCGCCCCCATCCAGCGCCACGCGCGCCTCGCCGTCGCGGACCGTGTCGATGGTGCCTGGCAAGGCGTTCGCATCGCCCACGAATCCGGCCACGAAACCGGAAACCGGATCGTCATACAACGCGCGCGGACTGCCGATCTGTTCGAAACGGCCGGCGTTCATCACGGCGACCTGATCGGACATGACGAGGGCCTCGGACTGATCGTGGGTGATATACAGGAATGTCGTCTCGAACCGCTCCTGCAACTGCTTGAGCTCGATCTTCATGTGTTCGCGCAATTTCAGGTCGAGCGCGCCCAGCGGCTCATCCAGCAGCAGGACATCGGGCTGCAGCACCATGCAGCGCGCGATGGCGATCCGCTGCTTCTGGCCGCCCGACAGCTGGTCGATCCGCTTGTCCTCGACACCCGGCAGGCCGACGCGGTCCAGCACCTTGCGCACCATCTGGGGAATTTCGCCCTTCGGCTCGCCGCGACACCGCAGGCCGTAAGCGATGTTCTCGCCGACGTTCATCATCGGGAACAACGCAAGGTGCTGAAAGACCATCTTCACGTTGCGCTTGTTGGGCGCGAGGGTGAGGACGCTTTCACCCTTTATGCGGATATCGCCCCGGCTGGGTGTCTCGAACCCTGCGATCATCCGCATGAGCGTGGTCTTGCCGCAGCCCGAGGGCCCGAGGATCGAGAAGAACGAGCCGGGCGGTATTTCCAGCGACACATCCCTGACGGCCGTGAAATCTCCGAATTTCTTCGTCACGCCGACGCAGCTCAGATCGTTCATCTCGGACCTTTCAGTCAGGGGACGAGACCGGGGCGCTGGCATTTCGGCGCACCCCGGTCTCTGGCGGTCCGGATCAGTTGCCGGACGCGGCCTTGATCTGCTCCAGCGCCAGACCTTCCATGTCCTCAAGACCCGGAGGAATGTTCGCAAAGAACTTCAGGTTGTCGAGGTCGGCCTGATCGAAGGCGATCTCGACCGCAGCGCGCTTGTCATCGGGCAGCAACTCGATGCCGTTGGGCACGGCTGCGATGGCCCCCGTCGATGCCGACATCAGCTTCACGATCTCGGGCCGCAGCACGAAGTTGATCCACTTGTAGGCCGCATCGTCCGCCTCGCCGCCGCGCGGGATGGTGAAGGTGTCGATCCACGCCAGAGCCCCGGTTTCCGGCGGCACGAAGACGATGTCGGGGTTTTCGGAATAGATCTTGAACGCGGTCGAATCCCATGTCTCGGAGGCCACGACTTCGCCCGACAGCATCAACGCCGACAGGTCGTCGCCGCCGGTCCAATAGGTCTTGATGACGGATTTGCAGTCGATGAGCTTTTGCGTGACCTCGTCGAGCATGGCCTGATAGGCGACCTTGTCATCATACAGGGCGAACGGGTCGTATCCCAGCGCATAGCCCATCCCCAAAAGGATCGTGCGGCGCAGGCGCATCGACGTGCGGCCCTCGTATTCCTCGCTGCACAGATCGCCCCAGCCGGTCACACCGGAGGCCTGGGCCTTGTTGACCATGATGCCGCTGGTGCCCCACTGATGCGGGACCGAATAGATTTCGCCGTCGATCGTGGTGTTTGCCTCGACCCCCGCCAGCAGGTTCGGCGTCATCACGGACGTGTCGATCTGGGACATGTCGAGCGGCTTGTAGATGTTGTATTCTTGCTGGGCCGCGTTCACCCGGTCATGGCTTGGCTGTGCCAGGTCGAACCCCGTGCCACCCGTCGCCCGCAGCTTGGCGATCATTTCCTCGTTGTTGGAATACGTTACCTCGACGTCGATGTCGGGATACTCGGCCTCGAACATCTCTACGACCTCGTCGGGGGCATAGCTGCCCCATGTCAGAAGGCGCAATGTCTCGGCGCTGAGCGGCGCAGCCGCGACGCATAATGCAGTACCGGCCAGAAGGCCGCGGAAAATCGGTTTCATCATGTCTCTCCTGTCGAATGTCAGAGGCGGTCATCTCACGAGACCGTCGGTTTTCCGAGTGAAGCCCGAATTGGTCTGCCCGCCAAGGACCATTTTCACCGCAACAGCATTCCGATCACCGTCACAGTCCAAGCCGGTCCAGCATTCGGTAGGTCGTGACCGCTGCCGGAAGGAACCAGGGATCGCCTTCATAAAGCGGCCGCGTGGGGAATGCAGGCCGCATCAGGGCCGTATCACCACCCGGCAGCCCCAGCACCCGCAAGCCCGCCTTCCAGCCCAGATAAGATGCCATCCCGACCCCGGACCCGCAGTAACCCATGGCGTGATGGATGCGGTCGCGGCTGTCCGTGTGGCTGAGCGAATCGAAGGTATAGCCGACGTATCCCGACCAGGCATGGGTGATGCGGGCCTCCCCCAGTTCAGGAAACAGCGCGCACATCGCCGTGCGCAAACGCGCCGCCGCAACCCGTGCGCCGGTCTCTGCGGCACTTGTGCGTCCGCCGAACAGGACTCGCCGCCCATCTGGCGAAGGACGAAAATAATAGACGACGCGCCGGCTGTCAGACGCGATCCGCATCGTCGGAAACAGCCGGGCGATCAGATCACGGGGCAAGGGTTCGGTCGCGATGATATAGCTTCCGACCGGAATGATGCGTCGCCGGTGCCAGGGCGACAGGGCCCCGGAATATCCGTTCGTCGCCAGCACCACGTCGCGCGTGGCGATGGTGCCGCGCGGCGTGCGCACCGTCTTGTCACTGCCCTCCGCGTCGAGGGACAGCGCGGGGGTGTCGGGAAAGATCCGCGCCCCGGCCTCCAGCACCCTCGCCATGAGCCCGGCGTGATAGCGCCCGGGGTCCAGACTGGCATGGCGGTGAAACACGGCGCCGCCGTGATAGGCGTCGGTCCCGAGTTCCTCGCGCTGCCTGTCCCGCGGGACCAGCGTGACGTCCCGCCCGTCGGCCACGCGCGACAGGGCAGCATAGGCCGCAGGCGTGGCCGCCGCGTGAAACCGGCCGCAGGCGGCGAAGGCGCACTCGATGCCCTCGCTGCGTACGAAATCCTCGACATAGGCCCGCGATGCCACCCCTTCGGCAAGAATGCCCCGCGCGGTTTCGGCCCCGTGGGCGCGGCTCAGTTTGGCCAGTCCGGGCTTGATTGAGGTGCTGATCTGACCGCCGTTTCGGGTCGAACAGCCCTGCCCCGGCACGCCTGCCTCCAGAACGACGACCGACCGACCGCCGCGCGCGATGGCCAGCGCCGCCTGAAGGCCGGTGTACCCGGACCCGATCACCACCGCGTCCGCGCGACCCGGCAGGTCATCGGTCGACATCGCCGCAGGTGGCGAATCCTCCCACCAGAACGGTGTCGTCGCCGGGGTCATCGGGTGCGCACTCCGGCAGATCCGATCCTCATGCGCCGATCTCGCTGACGCGGTAGTCGGCTTGCTCCAGCCAGTCCGGCGCGATCTCCACCCCCCATCCCGGCGTGTCGGTGACGCGGGCCTGGCCGTCCTCGATGCCGTAGGGGTCGGTCGCGAACAGGCCGTACTGCCAGGGATAATAATCCGCCTCCTCGATCGAGAACTCGAGATATTTGCCCGCGTTCGGGATCGCGCGCAGCAGGTGCATCGTGAACAGGGTCACCAGCGACAGGTTGGCGCAATGGGGCGTGACCGGCAGGCCCGCCACCTCGGCCATCCGCGCGATCCGGAGCGTTCGTCCGATCCCCCCGGCATAGAGGATATCCGGTTGTGCCACGTCCACCGCGCGCAGGTCGAACATGCGCCGCCACGTCGGCAACCAGCAATCCTGCTCACCGCCCGTCACATCGATCTCCAGCGCGGCGGCGACCTCGGCTGTCTGTTCCAGTTCCCAATAGGGGCAAGGTTCCTCGTAATGGCTGATGCCGTGGTCCTGCAGCAATCGTCCGTAATGGATCGCCTGAGAGGGGCTATAGCACGAATTCGCATCGACCAGCAGCGCCACCGCCTCACCGTCGAACGCCCGCGATATGGCGGGAATAATCGCCTCCGTCCGTCCCGCCCATTCGTCGCGACCACGCCCGACCTCGGACCCGATGCGGAACTTGAAGGCGTCGAAGCCCTTGTCGCCGCGCAGCTTGCGAAACCGTTCGGCCTCCGCCTCGGGGGTGATGTCGCGTTTCATCGAGCTGGCATAGGCGCGAACCGGCCCCGGCGTCCCGCCGATCAGGGCGGTGACGGGCAGGCCGGCCGCTTTCGCCTTCAGATCCCACAGCGCGGTATCCACGCCGCCGATCGCCCGGCACATGTAGGAGCCGGGAAACTTGTGCTCGCGTTCCAGCACGGTGTCGAAAAGGTCGTCGACATCATCGAGGGGGCGGCCCAGCACATGCGGCGCGACCTGCCGGTGCAGGACCTGCGCCGTGATGTCAGACTGATAGGTCGAGACCTGTCCCCATCCCTGGGCGCCGGTCTCGTCCGTCACCCGGACGAAGCCGACGAATTCGGTGGCGAACGTCTCGATCCGCGTCAGTCGCATGGGGGTGCCTCCGCCGGTCGCGCCGGATGATATGGCTTGCAAAGCGGCCCTGTGATAAGGTCCACTTTTGCAAGTCTGACAGACCATTCGGGGCAAACGGGCCAATGACGTGACCAAATACCCCGGCGGTGCCCTGATCCCGACCCTGCGCGTCGATCGGACGGATGCCGCAAACCTTTCGGTGCAGCTCGCGACGCGGTTGCGCGACCTGATCCTGTCCGGTGACCTGCCGCTCGGCACCCGTCTTCCGGCAAGCCGGACGCTGGCCCGGGATCAGAACGTCTCGCGCACCACGGCCGTGACCGCCTATGAGCAACTGGTCTCGGAAGGTCTGATCCTAAGCCGGGTCGGGGCGGGAACCTATGTCAGTCGCGACATCCAGCCCGGCCCGGTCGCCGCCCCCGCCGTGGACGCCGAGCGCCTGCCCCGGCTTGCCTCTCTGGGTCGCGATGCCTCCGAACAGTTCTTTCCGCGCCTCGCACATCCAAGCACGCCGCGGGCCTTCGTGACGGGCATGCCGGCCTTCGATGGATTCCCCATGGCGATGTGGTCGCGGCTGTCGGCGCGGTACTGGCGCGGGGCACGCCCCGCGATCATGTCCTATCCCGATGCCGCCGGCCTGCCCGTCCTGCGGTCTGCGATCTGCCGCCACCTGCGGGCCAATCGCGGACTGGTCTGCGACCCCGGCGAGGTGTTCGTGTTCGCCGGGGCGCAGGATGCCTTCCTGCAGATCGCGCAACTTCTTCTCGATCCCGGCGACCGGGTCTGGATGGAGAACCCGGGGCCGATCGGTGCCCGCAACGCCTTCATCGCCCGTGGCGCGATGCTGGTGCCGGTCCCGGTGGACGCCGAGGGGCTGGACGTCGGCGCCGCCGTGGCCAGGGCACCGGACGCGCGTCTGGTGCTGGTCACGCCGGCGCATCAGCATCCGCTGGGCCACACGATGAGCCGCGACCGCCGGTTCGACCTTTTGCAGGCCGCGGCCAGGATCGGCGCCTGGATCGTCGAGGACGACTATGTCGGCGAATTTCACTATGGCCGCGCCGCGCAACCGCCCCTGAAGGCCCTCGATAGCGGCGGGCGCGTGATCTACGTGGGCACCTTCTCAAAGGCGCTCTTCCCGGCGATCCGTCTTGGCTATGCCATTGTCCCCCGCACCCTTGCCCCGATCTTCGAGCGGACCCTCGGTGCGGCGGCCCACGGCGTCAGCCACGCGATGCAGGCGATCGTCGCCCAGTTCATCGACGAGGGCCATTTCTCGGCCCATCTGCGCCGGATGCGCGATCTCTACCGCGTCCGGCGCGACACGCTGCTTGCGGAGTCCGACCGCCACCTGTCCGGTCTTCTCGAGGTCTGCCCGACGGAAACCGGCTTTCACACCATCGGCCTGCTGCCCCCCGGCCGCGATGAGGTGGCG
>JBARXR010000470.1:0-8007 GCA_049647445.1 Jannaschia sp.
GTCAAGCAACTGGTGCAGACCGGTTACGAGACTGCCAAGAAGATCCTGACCGAAAAGGCCGACGATCTGGAGCGGTTGGCGCAGGGCTTGCTGGAGTACGAGACGTTGACAGGGCCCGAGATCATGAAAGTGATCAATGGAGAACCGCTCAACCGGGATGACCGCGACGACGGCATGGACCTGCCGGGAGGCAGCAGCCTGACCGCCGTTCCGAAAACCAAACCGAAAGCGAAGCCTGCGGGATCGGGGCCGACGCCCGAACCGAGCGCCTGACGGAATGACATGATGCAGAACCGGCCCCCGGAAATTTCCAGGGGCCGGTTTTTCCTTGTGTGTCGTTCGATACGGTGGAAAATCCGCAGTGTCCCTGCGCCCCGCGACCGTCTCCAAAGGGTGTTACAAACAGCCCGGAATCCCATCATGCCCGCACTTGTCCCGACTGACATCATTGGCCGGATCGACTGGTTGGGCCACGTGGCCGACAGGGATGCGGCCCTCGCATCCGAACCGGTGTCGGAGATGGTTTTGACCTTTGCCGGGCCTGAGGGTGAGGCGCACGCCGGGCTGACGCGCCCATCCTGCAGTCGCGTCACGTCGCAGTACCGCAAGGGAACGGAAATCCGGAATACACGTCAGATGTGCCTGATGAGTGCGGAGGAACTGGCCGAAATCGCCGCGGGCATCGGTGTGGACCGTTTCGACCCTCGCTGGGCGGGTGCATCGATGATCCTTTCGGGCATTCCTGATTTCAGTCATCTTCCCCCGTCCGCCCGGCTCCAGGACGAGGTCTCGGGCGCGACGATCGTGGTGGATATGTTGAACCGACCGTGCCATTTGCCCGCTCCGGTGATCGAGGCCGACGCGCCGGGTCACGGTCGGGCGTTCAAGACGGTCGCTGCGGGCAGGCGGGGTGTCACGGCTTGGGTGGAGCGGGAGGGGACGCTGCGGCTCGGGGATCCGATCCGGCTCCATATCCCGGAGCAGCGCGTCTGGCGTGGCATTCAAAAAAAGTAAGGCGGCAGGTTCGTCAGCCTGCCGCCTTTTCAGCCGGACCTGCGGAGGGGAAACGCAGGCGGCCAATTTCTGGATCTGGACGTCGTCAGGACAGGGCGAGGCCCGCGGCCATCGCAAGGGCGATACCGGAAATGAAGCCGGCGTGGATAAGGATGCTGGTCGTTGACATGGCAGGGTCTCCAGGTGGCGATTGATTCAGCGACTGCATCATGATGCGGCGCCAGACATTTCTGCGATGTTAACGCCCGTTGCGGGATCAGGTTCCCACGGTCCCACCGTGACAGAATTGACACGGTCGCGAGTGCGGGCAATCGCGCCAGCGTTTCCGATCCGACCCGCGCGGGGGCGCGCCCGACGCGCCATGGTGCCCGAAGGTCGCATTTCGCCGCATATCCCCCCTGCCCTTGGCCTTAGGCGTTCGCTAAGTCCGTTGGCGACAGGAGGAACGCACCCATGGCCCTTACAGACATCGAGATCGCCCGCGCGGCGAGGAAACGCCCCATTCTGGAGATCGGCGCAAAGCTGGGGATCGGCGCGGAAGACCTGCTGCCCTATGGCCACGACAAGGCCAAGCTCAGCCAGGCGTTCATCGACAGCACCAAGCGGCGCGCGAACGGCAAGCTGATCCTCGTCACGGCGATCAACCCCACGCCTGCCGGTGAGGGCAAGACCACGACGACCGTCGGGCTGGGCGATGGACTGAACGCGATCGGCAAGAAGGCGGTGGTCTGTATCCGCGAAGCCTCGCTCGGCCCGAACTTCGGCATGAAGGGGGGCGCGGCAGGGGGCGGATACGCCCAGATCGTGCCGATGGAGGAAATGAACCTGCATTTCACGGGCGACTTCCACGCGATCACCTCCGCGCATTCGCTGCTGTCGGCGATGATCGACAACCACATTTACTGGGGCAATGAGCTCGACATCGACACCCGCCGCGTCGTCTGGCGCCGCGTCGTGGACATGAACGACCGCGCCCTGCGCCAGATCACGACATCCCTCGGCGGCGTGGCAAACGGTTTCCCGCGCGAGACAGGGTTCGACATCACGGTGGCCTCAGAGGTGATGGCCTGCCTGTGCCTGGCCACAGACCTGACGGACCTGCAAAAGCGTCTGGGCGACATGATCGTGGCGTATCGCCGCGACAAGACGCCCGTCTATTGCCGCGACATCAAGGCCGATGGCGCCATGACCGTCTTGTTGAAGGATGCGATGCAGCCGAACCTCGTGCAGACGCTGGAGAACAACCCGGCCTTCGTTCATGGCGGGCCGTTCGCCAACATCGCCCACGGGTGCAATTCCGTCATCGCGACGACGACGGCCTTGAAACTGGCCGACTACGTGGTGACGGAGGCCGGATTCGGCGCCGATCTCGGTGCGGAGAAATTCATGAACATCAAGTGCCGCAAGGCGGGCATCGCTCCGGATTGCGTTGTTCTGGTGGCCACCGTGCGCGCGATGAAGATGAACGGCGGGGTCACCAAGGCGGATCTTGGGGCCGAAAACGTGGACGCCGTGAAGGCAGGCTGCGCGAACCTCGGGCGTCATATCGGCAACCTGAAAAGCTTCGGGGTCCCGGTGGTCGTCGCCATCAACCATTTCACCGGCGACACCGAGGCGGAGGTGGCCGCCGTGCAGGGCTATGTGAAATCGCAGGGCTCGGAAGCGATAATCTCGCGGCATTGGGCGGACGGCTCAAAGGGGTCCGAGGCGCTGGCACGTCGGGTCGCCGAGATCGCGGACAGCGGAGAAAGCAGGTTCGCCCCGATCTATCCCGATGAGATGCCGCTTTTCGAAAAGATCGAGACCATCGCGCGGCGTATTTATCACGCCGACGATGTCGTCGCCGACAAGAAGGTCCGCGATCAGTTGAAGGCGTGGGAGGAGGACGGCTATGGCCACCTGCCGGTCTGCATGGCGAAAACGCAATATTCCTTCACAACCGACCCCGAACAGCGCGGCGCGCCAACAGGCTTTTCGATCCCGGTCCGCGAAGTGCGCCTGTCGGCGGGCGCCGGGTTCGTCGTGGTCATCTGCGGGGAAATCATGACGATGCCGGGCCTGCCCCGTGTGCCTTCAGCGGAAAAGATAGGCCTGAACGCCGCGGGCGAGGTGGAAGGATTGTTTTGACGGGTCTGGACGGCGTCCATGCTTCGGGGATCGTCCCGATGGAACGAGAAGCTCCGTTTCACGGCCGCAAAAACACGCTGCCGTCCCGCACCCCCGCTTTTGGTGGAGGCTTGCAGATCAATCGACGGTACCGCGCAAACGAAAGATGGGGATACGGCGACCGATTCACAGGCGGTCCGGGTTGCCGTTTCCGTGGATCCGGTACAGGCGACAAGCCGGGGTACATCGTTCCGTTCCGGAACGAAAGCCGGGCCTGCTGGCTGCCCGACAAGGGCGTCGAAACCCACACGATCATCGCCCGGATAAAAGGATAGTTCCATGACGGCCAAGATCATCGACGGAAAGGCCTTCGCCGCAACCATCCGTGCCCGCGTAGCGTCAGAGGTTGCCCGCGTGAAGGCGGCAGGCATCAGTCCTGGCCTCGCGGTCGTTCTGGTCGGCGAGGACCCGGCGAGTGCGGTCTATGTCCGCAACAAGGGCAAGCAGACCGTCGAGGTCGGCATGGAAAGCTTCGAACACAAGTTGCCCGCCGACACGCCGGAGGCGGATCTGCTGGCAATCATTGCCCGCCTGAATGCGGACACGGCGGTGCACGGCATCCTGTGCCAATTACCGCTGCCCGGGCATATCGACGCGGACAAGGTGCTGGCCGCCATCGATCCGGCCAAGGATGTCGATGGCTTCCACATCTCGAACGTGGGCCTTCTGGCGACCGGGCAAAAGGCGATGGTTCCGTGCACGCCGCTCGGGTGCCTGATGATGCTGCGGGATCATCACGGATCGCTTGCGGGGCTCGACGCGGTCGTGCTCGGGCGGTCGAACATCGTCGGCAAGCCAATGGCGCAATTGTTGCTAGCGGACAGTTGCACCGTCACCATCGCCCATTCACGCACCAAGAACCTGCCCGATGTGGTGCGACGGGCGGACATCGTGGTGGCTGCCGTGGGTCGCCCGGAGATGGTGCCGGGCGACTGGATCAAGCCGGGCGCCACGGTCATCGATGTCGGAATCAACCAGATCGATGCCGGAGACGACAAGACCCGGTTGGTCGGCGACTGCGATTTCGATGGGTGCGCCGCCGTGGCCGGCGCGATCACGCCGGTGCCGGGGGGGGTCGGGCCCATGACGATCGCCTGCTTGCTGGCCAACACCTTGACGGCCTGTTGCCGGGCCAACGGACTTGCGGAGCCCGACGGGCTGACGGCTTAGGCGTCGAGGAAAGCGCGCACGGCGGCTTCGAATTCACGCGGTTTCTGCGCGTGCAGCCAATGGCCCGCACCGGGGATTTTCGCGAACCGGGCGGCGGGGAAAAGGGTCTTGATCGTGTCGCGATGTTCGGTGCGGACATAGTCGCTGTCACCGCCCGACAGAAAGAACGCCGGTCCCTCGAAGCGACCGGAAATCTCGGGAAACCCGATAATAGCAGGCATCTGCGCTTCGAGCGCGTCAAGGTTCAGCGTCCAGCGCTTTGCGCCTACGTCAAGCGACTGCAGCAGGAAAGATCGCGTGCCGTCGTCGGGCACCTCTTGCAACTGGTCTGCCGCGTCGGACCGTCTGGTCACGCGGCCAAGATCGACGGCGCGCATGGCGTCGATCAGATGGGCCTGCGTATGCCCGTAACCTGCGGGCGCGATATCGGCCACGATCAGCCGCCGGACGGCGTCCGGGTGGGACAGCGCCAGCACCATCGCGGCCTTTCCGCCCATGGAATGGCCCAGCACATCGTGCGAGGTGTCCCCGATGACCTGTGCAAGGTCCCGGGCCATTTCGTCATAGCTGTGACCGTCAGACCAATCCGATGCCCCATGATTGCGCATATCGACGGCGATAACCTGACGGCTGTCCGACAGTCGCCTGGCGATGACACCCCAGTTTCGCGCCGACCCGAAAAGGCCATGCGCGATCAACAGCGGCGGACGGTCGGTCGGGTCACCGTGGACGATCGTGTTCAACATGGCACGGGCGTATCCCGCCTGCCCGAAGATTGCCAGCCGCCGGGACACCGATCCTTTGGCAGGAGCGAACCGCGTGAGGTGCTTCGCTGAGGGCATGACCTGGGCGTCACGCCCCGGTTCATGGACACATCGACCTCTCTTCTGGGGGCGGACCGCCCGGATGGCCGGCCCCTTTGCCTGGCCACGGGCTGCTACGCAGGATGTCAGTGCGCCGGGCGAATGAACGTCCCGTTGCGCAGCTCCTTCATCGCCTGCATCAGTTCGGCCTGCGTGTTCATGACAATCGGACCGTGCCAGGCCACGGGCTCCCGGATGGGCGCGCCGGAAACCAGCAGGAACCGCACGCCGTCCTCGCCCGCCTGGACCGTGATCTCATCACCGCTTCCGAAGCGCACGAGGGTGCGGTCCCCGGACAGGTCACGGATATTGACCTCGCGACCCGCGACCTCCTTCTCCAGCAAAACGCCCCTTGGCGTCGCGGCGTCGGCGAAAGACGCAGCGCCTTCGAAGACATAGGCAAAGGTCTGGCGATAGGTCTCTACGCGGAACGTCTTCCGCAGACCCGCGGGCATCGAGATGTCGAGATACTGCGGATCGGCGGCGATCCCGTCGACCGGGCCTCGCTTGCCCCAGAACTCGCCGGTTATGACACGCACATGTGTGCCGTCGTCGTCGGTAACAGTCGGAATGTCGGCACCCGCGATATCCTGATATCGCGGTGCAATCATCTTGAGCGCGCCCGGCAGGTTCGCCCAAAGCTGGAAACCATGCATCTGCCCCGCCCGGTTCCCGCGCGGCATTTCCTGGTGCAGGATGCCGGATCCCGCCGTCATCCATTGCACCGACCCGGCACCCAGACGTCCGGCGTTTCCGAGGCTGTCGGCGTGATCCACCTCGCCCGCCAGGACATAAGTGATGGTCTCGATGCCCCGGTGGGGATGCCAGGGGAACCCGTCGGCATAAAGCTCCGGGATATCGTTGCGAAAGTCGTCAAAGAGCAGGAACGGGTCCTGTTCGGACGGGTCGCCAAAACCGAAGGCGCGATGGAGATGGACACCGGCGCCTTCCATCGTGGGCTGGGCGGCACGCGTTTCTAGAACGGGACGCAGAGACATCGGAAAACTCCTTGATCGACTTCGGAGAGCAAGAATAGGCACGGTTCGACCGTCGGGCAACGCGCCCCGGCGAACCGCGATTGTGCAGGGGCGCGCGGCCCGCTAGGGCGGTGCGCATGACCGAGCCCATGCTTATCCTGCGCCCGTCCGCACCCCGCCGCGTGTTCGGCCTTCTGATCCAGCTGACCCTCGGCGGGCTGCTGCTGTATCTTGCGGTCGTCTTTCCGCCCGCATCGGCCGGATGGAGGATCTTCCTGATCGTCTTGGGTGTCGCCGCCCTCGTGATGGGTCAGCGGGGATGGTACGGCTCGGCCCTCGGTATCGTCCTTGATGAAACGGGCCTGCATCAAGAGGATGGCCGCCCCGTCGCGCCGATGGACAACATCGCGTCGGTGGATCGCGCCCTCTTCAGCTTCAAGCCGTCGAACGGCTTCATTGTCCGCCTGCGCGAGCCGATGGAGCGGGCCTGGGTTCCCGGCCTGTGGTGGCGGATGGGGCGCCGCGTCGGAGTGGGTGGCGTGACGGGCGGGGCCGAGACCAAGATCGTTGCCGACGCCCTGTCGCTCATGGTGGCCGCACGGGACGAGGGACGCGACCAAAGCTAGGGCGAACGGTGGCCGGTCTCAGCCTCCGGCGACACCGGCTTCTGCAAAGGTCGCCATACCGGAATGGCAGGCCAGCGCGCCGCGCAAGACCTGGATGGCCAGCGCCGCACCTGTTCCTTCGCCGAGCCGCAGGTGCAGCGACAGCAACGGCGACATCCCAAGGGCATCCAGCATCCGCCGGTGCGCACCTTCGGCAGACAGATGTCCCGCCACGCAATGATCGAGCGCACGCGGCGTTTCGGCCCGCAGCGTCAATGCCGCCGCACCGCAGATGAACCCGTCGAGGATGACAGGGATGCGCAGGGCCCGCGCGCCCGCGATCGCTCCGGCCATTGCGGCAATTTCCCGACCGCCGAGGGCTGCCAGAACCTCGAGCCCGGACCGCCCGGGATTGGCTGAAAGGCCTGCGGCCACGGCGGCTTCCTTCCGCGCGAGGCCCGCGTCATCCACGCCCGTGCCCCGTCCGGCCCAGCCGCTGCCGCCCAGCAAGGCAGCGGCGATGGCAGCGGCGGAGGTCGTGTTGCCGATGCCCATCTCGCCTGCCACGAGAAGGTCCGCATCCGGGGACACGGCCGTCCAGCCGGTCGCGAAGGCCGCGCACATCTCGGCCTCCGCCATTGCAGGGCCGGTCGTGAAATCCGCGGTCGGCCTGTGGAGGTCAAGCGCGTGGATCCCCATCTTCGCCCCGGCGAAGTCCGACAACTGGTTGATCGCCGCCCCGCCCGCGCGGAAGTTCGCGACCATCTGCTCCGTCACCTCGGTCGGGAAGGCGCTGACACCCTGTGCGGCGATCCCGTGATTTCCGGCAAAGATCAGGATCTGCGGCGCGACGATCCGCGGCCGCGCGTCCCGACGCCAGCCCGCATACCATGTCGCCAAATCCTCTAGGCGTCCCAGCGAACCCGCAGGCTTGGTCAACTGCCCGTTGCGCACGGCGGCAGCGTCCGCTGCGGCACGGTCCGCTTCGGGCTGCGCGGCAAGGGCGCCGCGAATGGCTGCGAAGGTCGTGAGGTCTGTCATCGTGGCTCCGAACATGTGGTCCCGCCGTCTTTACCGAACCGGCGCGGGCCGCTATGCGACAAAGCGGCCTTTCTGCCAAGCGGGAGCGACATGCGCCTGATTTCGGACCTCGTTTCCGCTGCGATGCTCCTGACGCGCCTGCCCGTCGGACGCCTCACGGCGATCCCACCG
>JBARXR010000471.1:0-2278 GCA_049647445.1 Jannaschia sp.
GCGCACGAGATAGGCAAGCAATTCCTTGTGCCCGCCGACCGGCGCGTAGATGCGAACGGGGGTGGGCGCGTTGCCCTCCATCTTGCGCAGCGTGTCGTAGATTTCCTCGCCCATGCCGTGCAGCCGCTGGAATTCGAACCCGGCCTCGTTGCCGGTCCTGGCGGCCATCTCGAGAATGGCCGCGATGCTCAGCGCATTGTGCGTGGCGAACTGCGGGTAAAGATGCGGTCGCAGCGCCAGCATTGCGTCGGCGCAGGACAGGTAGTTCAGGTCGGTAATGGCCTTGCGGGTGAAGACCGGGAAATCATCCTGCCCCTCGACTTGCGCGTGCTTGACCTCGGTGTCCCAATAGGCCCCTTTCACCAGCCGGACCATCATCGTCTGATCGTGCTTTCGCGCCAGCGCTCCGATGCGGTCGATGACCGGCAGGGCTCGCTTGCCATAAGCCTGGATGGCCAAACCGAAACCGTTCCAGTCGCGCAGGCGATCATCGGCGAAGGCGGTTTCGATCACATCGATCGACAGCTCCAGCCGTTCCTGCTCTTCGGCATCCACGGTGAAGTTCAGGTCGAAGGATTTCGCCTTTGCCGCCAGATCCACCAATACGGGCACGAGGTCCGCCAGGACCGCGTCGCGATTGCGCGCCTGATAGTGCGGATGCAGCGCCGACAGCTTCACCGAAATGCCGGGACGGTGCGGCAGCGCCCTGTTTCCCGCCGCACGCCCTATGGCGTCAATCGCCGTCGCATAGCTTTTGGCGTAGCGTCGGGCGTCGTCCCAGGTCCGCGCGCCCTCTCCGAGCATGTCATAGGAGTGCAGCGATCCCTTCGCCTCGTTGTCTCGCGCGCGCTTCAGGGCGGCGTCGATGCTTTCCCCGAGGACAAACTGGTGTCCCATGAACTTCATCGCCTGCTGCACGCCCGTCCGCACGGCAGGCCCGCCGATCCGACGCGTCAACTGGGTCATCATCCCCTCGACCGTGTCGCCGGGGCGCAACAGACGCGACGACAGACCCAGACCCCAGGTCGCCGCCGACACCAGCCAGGCGTCCGACGGCTCATGCCCGTCCCAATCGCCCTGACCGATCTTGTCGGCGATCAGCTTGTCCTGTGTCTGCTTGTCGGGGACGCGCAGCAGGGCCTCCGCCATGGCCATCAGGGCCAACCCCTCCCGCGTGGAGAGGTCGTAGTCACGCAGGAAATCCTCCAGCCCGCCGATCCTCGTGTGCGCCTTGCGGATCGCTCCGATCAATTGTGCCGCCGTATCCCGCGTGCGCGGACTTACCGCCGCATGTTTCATCAGGGCGGGGATCAGGGCTTCATCGGCTGGGGCATAGGGGGCGGAAAAAAGCGTCATGGCGGGCCTCGTTGAGGGGATTTGGCGCCTTCATACAATGTCGTCGACGGTGCGTCTCACCGAATTGGGGGCTTCAAAGACAAGCTGTTGGTGATATCCACTGGTACTGTTACTCACGACGGAGATTTTCGTGGAGAAAATTGTTCTGGATCGCCAGGATCGCAGCATTCTGCGTCATTTGCAGGAGGATGGCCGGATCAGCGTCACAAGTCTCTCTGATTTGATCGGTCTGTCGCCAAATGCAACGGCGGAGCGCATGCGGCGGCTCCAGCGCGACGGTGTCATCACGGGCTTTCGCGCCGTTCTGTCCGCAGAAAAACTGGGACGCTCCTTGCTCGCATTCGTGGAGGTGAAACTCGACCGCACCTCGTCGGACGTCTTCGACTCCTTCGCCGCCGCGATCCGGCAGGCAGATGATGTGGAGGAATGCCACATGGTCGCAGGCGGCTTCGATTATCTTCTCAAGACCCGCCACCGCGACATGGCAGCCTACCGGGCGTTCCTGTCAGAAACCCTGCTATCCCTTCCAGGTGTGCGCGAAACCCATACGTATGCGGTGATGGAGGAAGTGCGCGGATCGGGGCCGATTCCCGTCTGAAGCGATCCGAATGCCGTTCGTTCCCCGCGCGCAGGCCGCACGTCTGTTTCCTCGGGGCTTTTCTCGCGGCCCGTCGATGGGCCGGGTCTTTTGACCAGATCACGGCCTGCGCTCATCCGCTCAGAGGTCGATTTCAATTGTGCCATCCGCCACAGCCGCCCGGCTTTGGCACAGGATGATCCTCGTGCCTCGCTGCGCAGCCGACAGCACGAAATCGCGGTGGTCGACATCGCCGGACACGAGGCCGCACGCACAGACCCCGCACAGACCGTCCGAGCATTTGACATCGACCTTCACGCCCGCCCGATGCAATGCGTCGCTGGC
>JBARXR010000472.1:0-5155 GCA_049647445.1 Jannaschia sp.
CCTCTGCGTAGGCATGTTCCACCACCGGAAACCTCACCCAAACCGCATCCACCTGGCGGTCGTGGTACTCCACCTCCGCCTCGGCCCGCGCGGTCTTTTCGACCGGCGACCACATCACGGGCTTGGAGCCCTGATACACGAGGCCGTTCATCAGGAACGTCTGGAACTCGGCGGCGATCACGGCCTCCGCGTGGAAATCCATCGTCAGGTACGGATCGGCCCAGTTGCCGGTGATGCCCAGCCGCTTGAACTCCTCGCGCTGCACATCCACCCAGCCGGCCGCGAACTCCCGGCATTCCTGCCGGAACTCGACCACGTCGACCGCATCCTTGTCGCGGCCCTTGGTGCGGTAGGCTTCCTCGATCTTCCACTCGATCGGCAACCCGTGGCAGTCCCAGCCGGGGACATAGCGGGCATCAAAGCCCATCATCTGCCGCGACCGCACGACCATGTCTTTCAGCGTCTTGTTGAGCGCATGCCCGATGTGCAGGTTGCCGTTGGCATAGGGTGGACCGTCGTGCAGTGTGAACGGCTCGCGCGGAGGTTGATTTTCGCCGGTCCGGGCGAGGGCAAGCTCCCGCAGGCGGTCATAGACGCCGATCTCCTCCCACCGCGCCAGCCACTCCGGTTCGCGCTTGGGCAGACCGGCGCGCATCGGGAAATCGGTCTTCGGCAGGTTCAGGGTGGATTTGTAGTCGGGGGTCTCAACGCTCATGTCAGGCGTCCTTCGGGTCATGCGTATGGGATCAGGTCGGTGCGGCGGTCAGCACCTTGGCCCGGCCGCCCCGAGGATCAGGGCGCCGGGGCGCTAATTCGTGTCGATATGACCGCTGGTCCCGTCATCGCGCGCCTTATAGGCGTGGCCGGCCGGGAACGGCAAGCGGGACGAGGGCAAGGCGTGGATCGCAATCGCGGGCGCGGGCATCGAGGGCGTCGCCGCGGCGACCGGGCGGGGCGGAGGCCGGTCACGATGCGATCATCTTAGACCGGTTCGAGGCCCCTTGCCGGTCGGATTCGGCCTCGTGGTACAGGCGGTCGGGCTGACCGTTCTGGACGAACTCGGGGCGGGGGACGCCGTGACCGGGCGCGATGGCTTGCATCTGCTGCTGGAGGGGTGACGCGCCGACCCTTTTGACCTCTTGATCGACGCTTCGGGAAGCGTGCCGCCGCTCTCGTCGCTGAGAGTGCATCCCCTGCCCTGAGGTGCGATCTGGGGAAACGTGCCTTGGCCCCGGACGACCGATCTGCCGCACGACGACCTGCGCCGATGCTATCGACGCGCCGACCGGATGCGCGGGGAATCGTCCATATCGGCGACGCGTGGCACCGTGCCAATCCGCACCCGGGTCGAGGGCTAACATGGCTCTGCTGGATGCAGCGGCCCGCGTCCGCGCCGTCGCAGAGGGGCTTTTGCAGAAAGCGGGCCAACGAATACACAAACTCCGTCGCCTGCATGTCGCCGTCTACCGGACTCTCGGCCGGGCGTTTACGGTGCAGTATCAATCCGACACTCGCGTTCCGCCGCTGCTGCGCGACCAAGTCCTGGTTCCGAATTCGCAGGCGTGGCCCGCGCGCCGCATGTTGCCCGCACCGGTTCGTGGTAACTCGATGCAACCGATCCTCGGCGGATTAACCGGAACTTAAGGTCTTGCAGGCAGTTTGCTTCGGGAAGGAGATTGCCATGACCCTGTCCCTCTTGCTTGCGATCATCGGAACGGCCGTTGTCGTCCTGCTGCCCGGGTTTCTGACCCGGCCCCGTCGCATAAAGGTCCGCTCCGATGACTAGGATGCCCTTCGCGGTTTCGGCTTGCATGACGGGCCAGTCCGGGGGTCTTTGTCGCCGGAAGTCCGTCGGCTGAAGTCATGGGTGCAACCGCGGACGGGCTTCGGTGCGGGTCGGTTCGGCGGCAACGGGTGTTGCGCGGCTTGCCAAGCTTCCTGACGCAGTACGTATCCTTCGGACCGGGACGCGTATCTTCCAAAACGGGACGCTCACCTTACCGGACGGAAGTCCAAACAGCGCTTGGCCAGGCGCAACCCTCTTTGGACTTCGATACTGCGGGAGAGCACACCTTGCCGTGACGTCGGGTCTGCCCAAGAAATCCAGGTGTCGGGTCTGTCCCGGAAACCCGGGTTACGATCGGATGCGCAGGGTTGGGTCCGAAAGAGCACGTGGCCGCCATGCGTTCAGGCTTACCGGGTCCGGTTCTTGCGCCGGCCTTTTCCGGATCAGCATGTGAGAGATCCACACCTTGCGTCGATTACAGACCAAGGACCGCGCCAACGCCTGCGCAGCGTTCGGATCACCGGGATACGTCGGACGGTGACCGTCCGGGCTCGGGCGCCATGCCGGGCGCGCCGCCGGCCCAGCGGTTGAGCCAGGCCAATCCCGCAAGGGACAGGGCCAGTGCGACGAAAGCGCCGACGCGCAGCAATCCGGCAAGGGATGCGGCGTCGATCAAGAAGACCTTTGCAGCCGTCACGGCCAGAACGGTGACACCCGACCGTCGCCACAGATCTGACCGCGCGGCGATACCCTGATAGAAAAGCGCGCCGCCAACGATCAGCAGAACGACGGTGTAGCTGGTGATCTCCGGCTGAGAGGCACCTTGGGACAACGGCATGCCTTCGCTGCCGTTCCAGAAGTGCCGGATCGCGAGCGTGAGCCAGAGTGCTGCGACCGCAAGACCCGCCACGCGCACCCACCATATTCCCATGGCCAAGAGGACCATCGCAGGCAGCAGATACGCCCCCATCATGGTGTTAAAGACCGGTGGCCCCATGACCGCCGCTCCGCCGAACAGGCCATTGAGCGGGCTGAACACGGTGGCCCCGAGCAGAAGGCTCAGGCCCCCGATCCCCCCGAACAGGCCGGCAAGACCGAGGCGCAACCATCGCAACCGCTCCGACCGCCGCCACCGCGTCAGTTGCACCCACGACAGCAGCAGCCAAATCGTCGCCGTCAGCCCAAGCGACAGGGATGCCACGTCATTGCTTCCGGCACTGGCCCAACGCCAGACCAGCATGACGAAGGTCAGGCCGAGGGCCGAGAGCGACGCCGTGTCGGCCACGATCTCCGGTTCGATCCGGTCCCGCTTCCGCAGCATCCACCAGGCGGCCGCAAAGCCGGCGGTCACGCCGACAAAGGACAACAGAACCGCGCCGAGGGGACCTTCGATGGCCCAGATCCACCCCGGATCTCCGATCAGCCGCCAGCCGCAAAAGGGGGCTGCAAGCACGACGAACCACGTCAGCAGAGGCAGTTCAAACCGCCGGTCCAGGCCCGCCGCCAGCGCGGCCATCCCGGCAATCGCAACGGTCAGCGCCGCCTCGCCCGCAACCTGCCCCACGCCATAGCCGATGACCGTGAACCCCAGAAGCGCGGCCAGCGAGGGGCGCAGGCGCGCGTCCCCGTCGCGGGCGGCCCAGAAGCCCGCGAACAACGTCAGCAGGCCTGCGACAGCCAGCGCGTGCAACGCCCAGATGTAATCACCCATCCGTCCGGGCGCTTCCCAGGCAAGATGCAGCACGAGACCCGTTGCGGGGGCGGCAACTACCGCGCCCAGCGCCCAGGCGATGCGGAACGTCGCCTCGTCGCGAAGGGACCGCCAGAACGCGAGGCAGGAAACGAGGACGCCGACCCCCAGCGCCCACGTCACGTCCCCATCCGAGACCGGCTCCGTCTGTGCGATGAGGGCGAAAATTCCCAGAACCGGCAGCATCGCGGTGTCCTGCACGGCACGGGCGTCCATCGCCCAGACTACAACCGCGGCGAACAACGCAAGAAGGGCCATCATCGCTGGCCAGAACGTCGTCCCCCCGCCCATGACGACCAGCGCGACCCCCACGGCCATGGCGGCACCGGCCAATACGACCTCCGGCGTCGGGGTGCCGGGTCGACCCGCCAGGGTCTCCGACAGCATGGCTCCCGGATGATCGGGCCAGAGCCGTCGGACCGGCAAGACGAACGCGGCAAGCACCAAAACGACGACTGCCGCCAGATGCGCGGTATCCGGCCCCGATACCTGTGCCAACAGGGCGGTTCCGCCGAAGCCGGAGAGAAGGGCCAGCCAGCTGACCCAGCGCCATGGCCAGCACCTGACGGCATCTACGGCCAGACCGACCAGTGCCAGCACACCGAAATAGCCATGCAGCAGGGTGACCTCCGCGCTGCTGCCCCCGATCGCAAAGGGTGCGACGGCGCCACCGACAAGGCCCACTGCCACCAGAAGGGGCCCGTGAAACCAGCCCAGAACGACCGCGCCGATCGCCACGAGGGCCAGACCGGTCAGGGTCAGACCCGGCCCGGTCAGATCATAAAGGTGCCGTGCCCCGAGGATCGCCGCGAACAGCGTCACGATCCCCGCACCCGAGAACACGGAGGGCAGGTAGGCGGTTGCGACATCCTCGCCGTCGCCCCATCGTCGGCGGAGCCACTCGCCTCCAGCAATGAGCACGGCGCCGAAGGCCACGGCCGCCATGACCCGCAGCGGTGGTGGCAGAAGGCCACGTTCGACGCCATACTGGATCAGGAAGATGCCTGCCAAGGCCAGAGAGGCGGCCGCGACGACATAAAACCAGTTCGCGGCCAGCCAATCCACGCCCTGAGCCACGAGCGTCGGGCCGGTGAGTTCGGGCGGCGGCGCAGGCGACCGGCGGGGCGCACCTGCCCCGGCAGCTTCCGCCTTGCGCCACGGTCCTGCATCGCTTGTCGACGCAGGTTTAGCGGCCGCGGGACGCGGGGTCGCATCGGGACGGACCTTCGTCGGTTCCCGCGCCTCCAATCCCAGAAGGGTCGCTTCGGCCAGCGCCAGCCTTTTCGACAGGCTGCGCACCCAGATCAAAAGGCCGACAACCGCCACCGGGATCGACAGCCCCAAAAGGATCACGACCAGAATGACCACCTCTTCGCCCATCTCGCGCCCTCGCGCCCGGCAGCTCCGGGTCTCTGGACGCGACCCTAGGCCAAGGCCACGCGTGCGTCAGCAGGTTTCGCCTCTGCCCTGGCCCGGACCTGTGCCACATGTTCCCAGACCTTGGAGATGACCACCGATCCTTCGCCCACCGCACTCGCCACGCGCTTGACCGACCCCGCACGCACATCGCCTACCGCGAACACGCCCTCAAGCGAGGTCGCGAAGGGACTGTCCTGTCC
>JBARXR010000473.1:0-2542 GCA_049647445.1 Jannaschia sp.
GCCGGCGACATGGTCGACCAGACGCGTCTCGTCGACCGCGAAGGCGTTCATCACCGCCCGCAGATCGACGTCGGTCGGGATGCTCTCGTAAGCGGGCAGAAGGTATTGCATGACCAGCCGCTGATCCATGCTGACCGGCAGGCCATAGAGGTTGCCGTCGCCCGCGACCCGGTAGTCGGGATAGACCTGCGCCAACAGGTGGCCCCATTCGGTGAAATAGTCGAACCCCGCCTCATACCCCGCGGGCGCCGCCTCGAAGATCGCCTCGAACACCGGGGCAAGGCCGCGGTCGGTCGTCGCCTCGTAGACATCGTCCTCGACGTCGTAGACCAGGCCACGCGCGAAGTCCGACAGTCCCCCGCTCAGCGCCATCCGCACCGCGACGGCCTGGCTGAACGTGATGTACTGGTTCATCGCGAATTCGAGCATCTCGATCGCGGGCGTGATCGGGCTGATGTAATCGCCGTCCGGGCCGAGGCTCGCGCGACCCGTCTCGTTCACCGAATAGGCGATGACACCCGAGTCCGGGTCGATCGTGGCCGCCAGCATCCGGAAGTCGAAATCGACCGAGATCAGAGACGTCGCCAGATGCAGCTGCCCGGGCGTCAGGATCTCGACCCGATAGGTCGAGTCGGTGGTCGAATTCACCTCGTCCAGCGTATCGAAGTCTATCTCGTAGTTGCGCAGGTTGAACTCCCGCGGCTCACCGAATTTCTCCTGCAACTCCAGCGCGCGATCGAGATTGCGCGCCCAGACCACGAACGTGCCGTCGCGGTCGGTCACCTCGACGGTGAAATCCACGGCCTTGCCGTCGATCTGGTAGATCCCCAGACGCTCCACCGTCACTTCCGCGAGGACACTCGTGCCGAACGACTCGATGCGCCATTCCGCACCCTCCGGGGCGGCCAGCGCCAGAATATCCTCCCGTGTCGGTCGATCAATGATCTGACCATCGGCGCCCGTAACATCCGTGCCGCTGGCCAGCGTCCAGTGACCCTCCGCCTGCGGCACGGCATGGTCGAGAATACGCACATCCCCGTTGCGGATGTCGGCCAGGTAAGCCCGCTCCTCCCGGTCAGGCAAGGCGACCTGGCCGGTGGGCGAGAACATCTGCTCGAGGCTCCAGCCTGCCTGCGCCAGCACGTCGTCGAGCGTCGGACGCCCCACCACGGCGCCGTCGCCATCCACCACGTCCGCACCGCTCGCCAGACGATAGAAACCGCCGCCGGCGTCCTCCTGCCAGATCGCGCGGTCGGCCAGCGTGGCACCATCGATCCCGGTCTCGATCCGGACCGCCGTCAATTCCCGCGTCAACTCCTGCGCCACTGACCAGCGGGACAATGTGTCGACCGCCTGCTCGCGCAGGGTCCTCAGGTTGGGGACGGTCATCGACGCGGCATCCCGCGCGACGACCTCACCCAGGTCGGGATCGTTCGACATGGCAACGGAAAGATCGGTGACCCGCCCAAAGCCCCGGCTGTCGGGCAGCACGTCGAAATCGAGCCAGGCGGACGGCGCCGTCTTGCCGCGATAATCAGTGTCCACGACGTTCGTTTCGAAGATCGCCTCGAACAGGTTTCCGAAGCTTCCGTCGGCCCAGCTGAACTGGCCGGTCTGCAGAAGCTCCGTGCCCTGCGGTGTCGTGACGTTCAGGTCGATCGCCGTATCGAGGTTCAGCGAGACGATCCCGACCTCGTCGAGGCTGCGCAATTCGCCCGCGTCGGTCGCGCCGTTCTGGTTGTAATCCTGCCAGACCCCCAATTCGGCCCAGATCGCGTCGGTGGCGTCGATCACGCCATCGCCGTTGACGTCGAATTCCCGCAGGACCTCGAAGCCGAGACGCCCTTCGCCGCCGATCAGCTCGGACACGTCCTCGATCTTGCCGTCGCCATCCAGATCGCGCGTCAGGAACCCGTCATCGCCGGACAGCCAGCCAGTCCGTTCCGCAAAGAAATCGTTGTCGAAATCGAAATGCAGGTTATCGAGATCGTCGATATCGACCGTCTCGATCCCGTCCCCGTCGAGGTCCAGCACGATGGGGTCCGACGGATCGTCCCACTTGAGCAATTGCCGCGCCCGCCCGGTGGCGGCAAGCATCGTCAGAAGCTCGTCGATGATCGGCAGAAAGCGGGTCAGCGCGCCGATGCCGGGCAACGGCAGGATCGCGAGAAACGCGAGGATCGGGTTCACGTTCTTGAACACCATCCCCATGTCGCCACCCTCGAGGGTGAACAGCTGTGCCCCCCAGATGGTCGCCGGCGGCTCGTCGAAATTGCGCAGGGCCATCACGCCCTGGAACCGTTGTCCGCCCACGTTCTCGCCGTCACCGCCGTTCAGCGCATCGACGATGTTGAACAGGTTGCCGACATACATGATCCGTTCGGACCGGTCGTAATGGTAGGTGATGAACGGCAGCAGGAAGTCGTAATAGATCGGGCTTCCGACAAAGCCCAACCCGCCGCCGAAAGCGGTCAGCAACAGGCTGGGCCCGGCCGCGACCGGCAGGGCGTTGTTGCCGCCGGTCAGGGCATAGCCATAGAAC
>JBARXR010000474.1:0-4143 GCA_049647445.1 Jannaschia sp.
CTGCGGCGGCGACCCGGAGGCGAGAGCGAGCGCAGGCGCGCCGGGGGAGTTGAAGACGCTGGACCTGAACCCGTTGCAGGTATCGCTGGCGGGTGCGGAACTGACCGGCGAAGGGTCCGTCGAATTCCCGACACCCGGTCCCGTGCCGCAGCCGGTCGGCAGCGTCACGCTATCGCTGACCGGCGGTTTGGCCCTGATCGACAAGCTGGTCGCACTTGGCTTCCTGCCACCGGAACAGGCGGCGTTTGCCAAGGGCATGGCCGGGGTCGTGGCGCGGCCCGTGGGTGAGGACGCGCTGGAATCGCTGATCGAATTCACACCCGGCGGCGGCATCACGGCCAACGGCATGCCGCTTCAGTAAGGCTGCGGCGCCGACAGTCCAGACGGCACGGGGCCCGCGTTCGGCGCGGGCCTTTCGTCCGTTTCGGACGGGGACCGGACAGATCGGGGCCCAGGGCGGTCGCACCGTTCGTCACACCCGTGAGCAGGATTGGCCCGTCCGACAGGGCGTGGCAGGACCGGGCCAAGCAGGGTGCGGCGGATGCTCGGTATCTGCCGGGGATGCCTGCGGCCCCCCCGCGACGCGCTCCGCCCTTGAGACCGGGGCGGCGCAAGGCTACCTGCAACGGGTCCCTGAGCCTGATGAGTGCGCCCGATGCCCCAATCCCCAGACCTGATCCCCCTGACCGATGCCCTGTTGCATGCCGCAAGGAAGGCCGGGGCCGACGCGGCGGATGCGCTGGCGGTGGATGGCACATCGGTTTCCGTGGATGTGCTGCGTGGCAAGCTGGAACAGGCGGAACGGTCAGAGGGGATCGAGATCGGGCTGCGCGTGCTTATCGGCAAGCGGCAGGCCTGCGTCTCGGCCAGCGACGTCTCGGCCTTCACGATCGAGCAGATGGCGGAACGCGCGGTGGCCATGGCGCGCGAAGCGCCCGAGGATCCGCATATCGGGCTGGCCGACGCGGACCAGTTGTCGCGGGACTGGGACGTCGAGGCCCTCGACCTCGTGGACCCGTCGGAAGGGCCGTCGCCCGCTGAGTTGCAGGATATGGCCGCGCGGGCAGAGGCGGCGGCGCTGGCGGTGTCCGGCGTCAGCCAGGTCAGCGCGGCGGGTGCGGGTTATGGCGACCGACGCATTCATCTGGCGGCGACGAACGGGTTTTCCGGGGGATATCGTCGCACCGGAACCTCGATCTCCTGCGTCGCGATCACCGGTGAGGGCACCGGGATGGAGCGGGATTACTACGGCGACAGCCGTATCCACGCCAGCGATCTGGACAGCCCGGAAAAGGTCGGCCGGATCGCCGCCGAACGCACCGTTGCCCGAAAAGGATCGGTCAAGCCACCGACCGGCGCGTATCCGGTGCTTTTCGACGAACGGGTCGCCGGCACGCTGATCGGGCATCTTCTGGGTGCGATCAACGGGGGATCGGTCGCGCGCGGGGCCACGTTCCTGCGCGATGCCCTCGGGCAAGCCGTCCTGCCTGCGGGTCTGACACTGACGGAAGATCCGCTGATGCCGCGTATTTCCGGCTCCCGCCCGTTCGATGGGGAAGGGCTGCCCGTGTCCGCCCGCGACATCGTGTCGAACGGTGTGCTGCAGGGCTGGGTGCTCGACCTCGCGACGGCACGCAAGCTGGGACTGCAAAGCACCGCAAGCGCGTCGCGCGGCACCTCGGCCCCGCCCTCTCCCTCGGCCTCCAACGTGCGGCTGACCCAAGGCGACGCATCGCGGCAGGACCTTGTCGAGCGGATGGGAACCGGCCTGCTGATCACCTCGATGATCGGCTCGTCCATCAACGCGACGACGGGCGACTATTCGCGCGGGGCTTCGGGCTTCTGGGTCGAGAACGGACAGATCAGCCATCCGGTGAATGAATGCACCGTGGCGGGCAATTTGCGCGAGATGCTGATGACACTGGTCCCCGCCAACGACGCGCGTCGGCACGTGGGTCGCCAGGTCCCATCGCTGCTGGTCGAGGGGCTGACGATTGCGGGAAGCTGAGATCGTCGCGGATCGCGACCTTCTTGCGAAGGCGGCGCTGGCGGCGGGGCGGATCGCACGCCGACATTTCGGGCAGGGTCCGCAGGTGTGGGACAAGGGCGACGGACAGGGGCCGGTGACCGCCGCCGATCTGGAGATCGACGCCATGCTGCGCGCCGAGCTGATGGCGGCGCGGCCCGGCTATGGCTGGCTGTCGGAGGAAAGCACCGACCACCCCGAGCGGCTGGCACGCGGCCGGGTGTTCGTGATCGACCCGATCGATGGCACGCGCGCCTTCATTGCGGGCGAGGACACGTTCAGCCACTCGCTGGCCATCGTCGAGGACGGTGTGCCGATCGCGGCGGCGGTCCATCTGCCGATGAAAAACAGGCTCTATTCCGCAGGTTCGGGTCTTGGGGCGACGCGCGACGGCCGGCCGATAGCGCCGACCGGGCGCGACCGTCTCGACGGGGCGGACGTGCTGGGGACCAAGGTGAACTTTCAGGAGCGGCACTGGAAAGACGGACCCCCGCCGGTCACACGTCATTTCGTCTCCTCGCTCGCGTTCCGGCTGGCGCTGGTGGCCGAGGGACGGTTCGATGCGATGATCACGTTGCGCGATGCCTGGGAATGGGACATCGCCGCCGGGGCCCTTCTGGTGACCGAAGCCGGTGGCCTGGCGCAGACACGGCGCGGTGCGGCGTTGCGGTTCAACAACGTGCATCCGCAGGTCGACGGTGTCGTGGCGGGAACCCGCGCGGTGCAGGCGGCGCTTCTGGCGCATCTCGCCTGATCCGCTTCACGCGGCGGGACAACCCGGCTAGAGGGGGCGCAAGAGGAGCAAACCCAAGCAGGAGTACCCAATGGTCCAGCGCCTTCATCTCGTCTTCGGCGGCGAATTGGTGAACCCCGGTTCGAACCAGTTCGCCGACGTGAACGCCATCGACATCGTCGGCATGTTCCCCGATTACGCAAGCGCCTTCGCTGCCTGGAAAGGGGCCGCGCAACGAACGGTCGATGATGCGCACATGCGCTATTTCATCGCCCATATCCATCGCCTGCGGGACGAGGAAAGCCCGGCATCGCCCACAGAAGAGCTGGGCTGACCGGCGGTGCCGCGTTCGCTGGTTCTGGCGGCCTATCTTGCCTGGTCCGACCGCGCCGAAGGCTATGGCGAACGCAAGCTGGCGCAACGGCTGGCGGGCGGCAAGGAGGATACGGCCCGTCTGAACGAACGGCGCGGCCTGCCCTCCCTGCCACGTCCCGAGGGACCGCTGATCTGGCTGCATGCCGCAAGTGTCGGTGAAAGCGTATCGGTCCTCGAGATGATCCGCCGCATGGGCGAGGAGCGCCCCGACGTATCATTCCTGATCACCTCCGGGACGGTGACCAGCGCCGAGGTCCTCGCGGGCCGCCTGCCGCCGCAGGCCATCCACCAATACGTGCCGCTGGACGTCCGCCCATGGATGCGTCGCTTCCTTGAGCACTGGACGCCGAACCTGATCGTTCTGGCGGAAGGTGAGATCTGGCCCGCGCTTTTGTTCGAGGCCGAGAAGCGCGCCATTCCCGTGGCGCTGATCAACGCGCGCATGACCGAAGCGACCCACGCCAAATGGCGGCGGTGGGCGCGCGGTGCGGCGCGGTCGCTGCTGCACCGGATCGACCACGTTCAGGCACAGGACGAGGAGACCGCCCGACGCCTGAGAGACCTGGGGCTGCCATCCGGCAGGATGGAGGTCACGGGGACCCTCAAGGAGGGATCGAAGGCGCTGCCCCACAACGAGACGGAGCGGGTGCATTTCGCCAATGCCCTGCACGGCCGCCCCTGCTGGCTGGCCGCCTCGACCCACGAGGGAGAGGAAGCGGGCGCGGCCGAAGCCCACGCACAGGCGCGGCGGTCTTGGCAGAAACTCCTCCTGATCATCGCGCCGCGCCACCCCGATCGTGGCACGGAAATCGTGAGCGGGTTGCGGCTCGGAGGCTGGAAGGTGGCGCAACGCTCCGCCGACGACGAGGTCACGCCCGAGACCGACATCTATGTCGCCGATACGGTGGGTGAAATGGGGCTTTGGTATCGCCTGTGCCCGGTCAGTTTCATGGGTGGCTCGCTGGTCCCGATCGGCGGGCACAATCCGTTCGAACCCGCCGCCTTGGGC
>JBARXR010000475.1:0-3913 GCA_049647445.1 Jannaschia sp.
GGCGTCGACTCCATAGTCAGCGTTCCGGACCGCACGTCAACGGCGCGGTGCGTTGTGTTGAGGGCTGAAAACGACAGCCCTCACGCTGCATTGGTCGCTTTCTTTGCATGATGTCGCCCAAGGTTCAACCGGAACGCGGGATAACGCGGGATCAGGCGGCGGGCGCACGTTTTTCGAGCTTACGAAAGGCCGAGGGCGTCAAATCGACCGTCCTGCCGAAGGCGCGGGTGAAATAGGCGGCAGAACTGAAGCCAAGCGCCTGCGCGATAGTGGCGGCACTGTCGTCCGTATCGGCCAGCCTGCGCCTTGCCTCGTGCATCAGGCGGGCGTTCAGATACTGCGCGGCGGTCATGCCGCAGGTCTCGCGCAGGGTGCGGGTCAGATGCGTGGGCGTCACGTCCAGAAGGGCGCCGATATCCTCGAGGTTCGCCCCGCGGCCCAGTTGCCGTTCGACCTCTGCGGCAAATCGCTCGGCAAGACGGGCGGCCCCCGGCAACTCCTCCATCGGGGTGGCACGCGCCTCCCGTTCGATGACGGAGGACAACAGGATGATGCGGGCGAGGGCGGCCCGGCCATGGACCGGGTCGGACAGGTCGCCTGCGCGCGACAGCCGGTCGAGGAGGCCCGAAAGCTCTCCCTGGCTGGCGACATCCCGCAGTCGCAGGCGGCGCGGACGGTCCGGAAGCGGCGCTTCGAACAGATTGGGCAGGCGCGTCAGCATGCCTTCCGTCATGGCGCCCGGTTCCAGCGCAAAGGCCGTGCCGGGCGGGATGACGATGCAGGTGGACGGCCCATAGCCGCGCGTGCGGGCGTCGATCATGATCCGCCCCTGTCCGCGCACGATCCAGATCACGATGGGCCGCTGTTCGGCATGCGGTGTCTCGCGCCGCCAGCGACCGTGACGCACCAGCGGAGAGACCATTTCATGGCTCAGGCCGACGAGGCGCTCCGCCTCGGACAGGGTACGGGATTCAAACAGACGGATCTTGGACATGCCGAACCCTGCTGCCGAAGAGGCCCGCGTGTCAAACGCACACTTTCCAAAACCGGACATCAAAGGCGCGAAGCGTCCACCCACTGCCAGGATTTCATGCGATTTTTGAACCACGTGCGCTGGCGCTTGGCATATTGACGCGTCGCGATCGTCGCGCGGTCACGGGCCTCCGCCAGGGTGAGCTCGCCCCGCAGATGGCCGACGAGGTCGCGCGCGCCGATCGCCTGGGCTGCATTCAGCGTGTCGTCCCAGCGCGGCAGGACGGCCGATACCTCGTCGAGCGCACCCCCGCTGAGCATCGCGTCGAAACGGCGGTCGATGCGGGGATCGAGCCACGATTTCGGGGCGTCCAGAACCAGCGCCGTCGCATCCTCGAGCGCGATCAGCGGCGGCGGTGTCTCTGCCTGCCAGTCGAGGATCGAACGGCCGGTCGCCCGCGCGACCTCCCAGGCACGCATCACGCGCATCGGGTTCGCCGTATCGATGGCAGCCCGTACCGGTGGTGCGAGATCGGCCACGAGGGATGCCAGCCCATCGCTGTCCAGTCGCGCGAGAGCCGCCTTCCGGACCGCGGCCGGGGTCGTCGGGATATCGGCCAGTCCCTCGGTCAGCGCGCGAAAATAGAGCCCGGTTCCGCCGACGATGATCGGTCGCGGTCCGTCCAGGAGGCTTGCGACCTCCCGCAGCCAGTCGCCCACGGAATAGGCGACCTCCCATCCGACGTGACCATAAAGGACATGCGGCGCACGGGCGAGGTCTGCGGGACCGGGACGGGCGGTCAGAACGGACCATGCGGCGAACACCTGGAGCGCGTCGGCATTCACGATCCGGCCGCCGCCGTGCCCGGCGATGGCGAGGGCAAGCGCCGACTTGCCGCTGGCGGTGGGGCCCGCGATCAGAACGGGCCGGTCATTCGGGATAGTTCGTATCAAAGACAGCATGTTACGATGGATTGTTTGTGTCGGTGGCGGCGGATCGCAGCCGGTTGCCTGACCCGCCCTAATCTGCCAGACACAGCGCGGCAACAGCGAGAAGGCACGTCATGCAGGATCATTCCCCGACAGAAGGTGCCCCGAAGTACAGTCGCGTGATGCTCAAGATCAGCGGTGAGGCGCTGATGGGGGATCAAGGCTATGGCCTGCACCCCCCGACCGTCGAGCGGATCGCCCGCGAGGTTCAGGCCGTTCAGAAGATGGGTGTCGAGGTCTGCATGGTCATCGGCGGCGGCAATATCTTTCGCGGGTTGCAGGGGTCGGCTCAGGGTATGGAACGGACGACGGCGGATTATATGGGGATGCTCGCGACGGTGATGAACGCACTGGCGATGCAGGGGGCCCTCGAAAGTCTCGGGATGCACACGCGGGTGATTTCGGCGATCCCGATGGACCAGGTCTGCGAACCCTATATCCGCCGCCGGGCCGTTCGGCACCTCGAAAAGAAGCGCGTCGTGATCTTTGCGGCAGGCACGGGGAACCCCTATTTCACGACCGACACGGCGGCGGCACTGCGGGCCAACGAAATGTCCTGCGGCGCGATCCTGATGGGCAAGAACGGCGTCGACGGCGTCTACGACAAGGACCCGGCCAAACATTCCGATGCCGTCCGCTTCGACCGCATCAGCTATGACGACGTGCTGTCGAAGCATCTCAAGGTGATGGACGCGTCCGCGATCGCGCTGGCACGCGAGAACCGGCTACCGATAATCGTCTTTTCGCTGGATGCGCCGGGCGGGTTCCGCTCCATCCTCGAGGGCACGGGCGTCTGCACGCGGGTGTCCTGACGCTCAGGCCGCCAGGTAGACGCGCGCCTCGTAGGCCTTGAGGCAGGGGCGGGCGGCGACAGGGGACCGCGCGCCCCGCGACAGGCCGAACAGCGTGTCGATCTCATGTCTGGCCGAGACGCTCAGCCCGCTTCGCGCCACATCGGCGGGCAGCAGGCTTTCCGACCAGAGCCCGTCGCTCATCACGATTTCATGGGTGGCGAAGGCAAGGTGGATATAGGTCACCGACGTCACGTCGTCCGCGCGGCGCACGCCGGGAAGATCGGTCATGTGCTTTGCCGATATAAGGACCTCTTCGGTGCCGAACAGGATCGCGGCGGCGGGCGCCGTGCGCAGGATGCGGTGTTGGGGAGAGACGAGCATGCGTCGGCGCGGCTGGTCCGGACCGAATGCATCCCGTTCGATCGCAATGGGGCGCAGTCGGGGCTGGGTCAGCAGGTCGTGCCAGCCGACCGTCGTGCGACCGATCCAGCGAACCGGGAGGTCGCCGCCGTCACGCGTCGATACGACGTCGCCGATCACCAGGTCCTCGATCCGGACCGTGCCGGAGGGTGTGGCGATCAGGGTGCCGGGCGTGAAACAGGGCGGTGTCGCATAGCTTGCATATGGTGTGGTCGCCCCGCCCGGGCCTTCCTGCGCCGAAAGGACCCGGAGCGGGACACCGATCGGTGGAAAGCCCCCGATCGGGCCTATGAACGCGAGGCCCTCGACGGTTCCGAACGCGTTGCCGCCCGGCTCGTTTATGTTGAAGCCGATCACCGTGTAGGTGTTGCCCGACGGGTCCTGGACCGTCAGGCGGTATTCGGCCTCGACACGTCGGCCGGAGGGGTGGTTCGTGCCACCGTAGGTTTGCGCCCCGTCGAGGACCTGGCTGGTGTCGTTGTCTTCGAAATTCGCGTCATCGTCGAAGACCTGGACGGTCTTCCACAGGTTGGAATTCAACGTCAGCGTTCTGCCGACAAGATGTGATCCGTCGCCTTGGGTGATGCCGGACAACGACCCGCCGCCGGAGACCGAAATCTGCGAGGCCTCCAGGGTATAAAGCGTTGCGGCGGGCAAAATCGGACCTTCACATGAACAGGATACACGCATCGGCATGAGTCCCGCTGCAAATCCGATGTTTGCAATAACTTCAGAGC
>JBARXR010000476.1:0-1920 GCA_049647445.1 Jannaschia sp.
GTCCCGAACGGCTCCGTCGATGGCAACTTCATCCGACTTGTCCGCATATCGAAACTCGGAATCGGCGTAGCGATTGACCTCCTGCAAGACCATCTCGGTGGTGATCGGAACCCGCATCTCCGCCACCATCCCCATCTTCTCGTCATACGACCGGTGCATGAAGGCGTTCGGCGTCTCGAACCACGCGTCCGGCAGATCGACGTCCATCGCCCTCACCTTCACCGCGTCCGTGATGTTCTTGATCGCCCGGCCCGTGAACCGCTCATCCGCCGCGAGGATGCCCTTCAGGTAGGTGCCGATCTTGGCAATCGTGTCCAACTCCCCGATCCGCCCGCGCACCTCGTCGAGGACATCCGCCAGCTTGGCTTCCTGCGGGCGGGAGTGTTTGGCGAAACTCTCGGCCAGCGCCTTGGTCAATTCCTGCGCCGCGAACAGATCGTGGTCGCCCAAAGGGATGTCGTGCCGCTTGCCGAGCAGCAGCGCCAGGATGTCGATGTAGTCCTCCCGCGTCTGCGGCCCGTCCACCAGGAACCGCGCGCCCGCCCGCTGCCGCAGCGCATCGTCCACGTTTTCCGGATAGTTCGAGAACATCCCGAAGGTGCAATTGCCCCGCACCACCGTATTCGCGCCCGCAAAGGACTCCATCAGAACGGCGGTAATTTCCAACTGCCCCGCCGACGCCTGCCGGTCGCCGCGCTTGCCCGCCAGCTGGTCGATGTCGTCGATTGTTCCGAACCCGATCACGCCCGGGTCCAGAACGCCGTTGACGAAGGCCTTGGCATTCTGCGCCGACTTGCCCTGATAGCTGTCGATGCTGTCCGTCGACAGGTTCTCATACCGGAACGGATAGCCCGCCACATCGCAATACCCGGATATCATTCCCGCCATCATCTGGATCAGGGTCGTCTTGCCGGTGCCCGGCGCACCGTCGCCCATGAAGGTGAAGATAAAGCCGCCGAGATCGGCAAAAGGGTTCAGCTTGCGATCGAAATCATAGGCCATCAGCATCTTCGACAGCTTCAGCGCCTGATGCTTGGCGATATGGTTGCCGACGACGTCTTCGGGCTTCTTGAACTGCATCGTCAGCGGCTTGCCCTTGGCGCGCAGGGCCGGCGCGAACCCGTTCAACGTCAGGTCATCCGCCTCGACCCGGAACGACGCGCCTTCGAAGGCGCTTGCGCGGGCCGAATGCCGGGCCCGATCCGCCACCCGCTCCAGCAGGACCTCGGCCTGCGCCGCCAGGACCGCAACCAGATCATCCTCGTTCAGACCGGCAAGCCGCTGATCGATCTCCCAGAGCACTCCTTCCAGCATCACGCCCGCGTTGTCGGTGAGGACTTCCTCCGGCGCGGCAACCTCCCGGGTCAAGGCGCCCCGCAATGGTGCCAGCAGGAAGGCAAGCGCATTCGCGAAGACATGGCCGACCGCCAACGCCTCCGCCTCCAGAAGCTCCGTGAACTTCGTGCGGTCAGCTTCCGGCAGACGTCCCGCCAGATTGGCGGCCTTCAATCCGTCAAGCCCTGTCCGGTCCTCGAGCGTCCCACCGATCGCCATCGCGATGGCCAGAGATCGCCGAAGCGCCTGCAACACCTGCGCCCGCGCGGGTGAAATCAGGCCATCGCCCTCTACCGTCTCCCGCAGATGGACGCCTGACGTACGCGCGGTCGATCGCGTCACCAGCCCAGGAGTGGTTGAACGAAACCGCGTCCGTGTCCCGATCCCCGGCGAACGCTCCGCCGTAACCCGTTCGACGGCGCGGCCAAGGCGCGGCGCATGATCGAACCCGTCCAGCAACGCCAAGGCCGCATCGTAGCGCGCCACGATCTCGGCTTCCGTCAATTCCATTGCATCACCGGACAAACTCATCCCCGGTCCCTTCCTCTGGCCTCAAGTACCTCGGGGGTCCGGGGGCAGCGCCCC
>JBARXR010000477.1:0-3266 GCA_049647445.1 Jannaschia sp.
CCTCCGGACCGAACACGGCAAGGGCCCGGGCGGCGGCGATGTCGGGCACATGGACGATCAGCGGGTTGAACGCGGGGCGATCCTTGGCCGCGAAGATCCGGGCCACGGCCCGTCCGTCCGTCGCATCCGCACCGAGGCCGTAGACCGTCTCGGTCGGGAAGGCGACCAGACCGCCAGCGGCCAGCAGCCGCGACGCCTCCGCCAGACCGGTCGGCCCGGTCAGACGCTTGTCCTCGTGACGCAGTGTTTCGGTTGATGCCATGCGACGGCGCGCCCTAGGTTATGGACAGGTTTGGCGGGCTATACTGCCCCTTGGTTCCAAATGGGAGGTTCCAGATGCCCTATCGTGCGCCCGTATCCGAATTGCGCTTTGTTCTCGATCACGTCGTCGGCTTCGACCGTGTCGCCGCGACCGACCGGTTCGCCGAGGCGACACCGGAACTGGTGGAGGCGATCCTGACCGAGGCCGGCAAGCTCTGCGAGGAGGTGCTGGCGCCGTTGAACCGCGTCGGCGACCAGCATCCGGCCCGCCTCGAGAACGGCGTCGTCCGCACCTCGCCCGGCTTCGGCGAGGGCTTCCGTGCGATCGCCGACGGCGGCTGGCTCGGGATGTCGGCGGACCCGGACTTCGGCGGAATGGGCCTGCCCATCGCGCTGACCATGGCCGTGAACGAGATGATCGGGTCGGCCTGCCTGGCACTGCAACTCAACCCGCTGATGACGCAAGGCCAGATCGAGGCGCTGGAGGCCCATGCCTCGCCCGAGATCCGCGAGCTGTACATTCCGAAGCTGGTCTCGGGAGAGTGGTGCGGGACCATGAACCTGACCGAACCGCAGGCCGGGTCGGATGTCGGCGCGCTGCGCTCCAAGGCGGAGCCGAACGGGGACGGCACCTATGCGGTCACCGGGCAGAAGATCTACATCAGTTGGGGCGACAACGATTTTTCGGAGAACATCTGCCACCTGGTGCTGGCCCGCCTGCCGGACGCGGACGAGGGCACGCGGGGGATCAGCCTGTTCATGGTGCCCAAGCGCCTGCCGGATGCCGATGGCAATGCCGGCGTGGCCAACACCCTCAAGGTCGTGTCGCTGGAGCACAAGCTGGGCCTGCACGGCTCACCCACGGCGGTGATGCAATACGACGGGGCGACCGGCTGGCTGATCGGTGAGGCGCACCGGGGCATGGCCGCGATGTTCACGATGATGAACAACGCGCGCCTCGGCGTCGGCGTTCAGGGCCTGTCGGTGGCCGAGGCCGCGATGCAGCACGCCATCGGCTATGCCCAGGACCGCAAGCAGGGCAAGACGCCTGCCGACAGTGCCTCCGGCGAGACCGGCACGATCCTCGACCATGCCGACGTGCGGCGCATGGTCCTGTCGATGAAGGCGGATACCTTCGCCACCCGCGCGCTGGCGATGGATTGTGCGGTGTCACTCGACATGGCCAAGGCGACGGGCGACGCAGGCTGGGCCGCACGCGGCGCGTTCCTGACACCCATCGCCAAGGCCTTCGGCACCGACACCGGCATCCGGGTCGCGGGTGAGGGCATCCAGGTGCACGGCGGTATGGGCTTCGTCGAGGAGACGGGCGCTGCGCAATACCTGCGCGACGTGCGCGTCACGGCGATCTACGAGGGCACCAACGGGATCCAGGCGATGGATCTCGTCGGCCGCAAGCTGATGGATGGCGGGGTGGCGGCCTTCGCGCTGCTGGATGAGCTGGACGCGACGGACCATGCCGGGCTGCGGGCCGCCATCGCGGATCTGCGCAGCCTCACCGAATGGATGGTCGCGCAGGACATGCAGGACCGCTTCGCGGGTGCCGTGCCGTATCTGTCCGCCTTCGCCCGTGTCCTCGGGGCCGCCTATCATCTGCGCGCGGCCGCGGCCGATCCGGTCCGCGCGCCCCTTGCCCGCGTGGCGGTGGGACGGATGCTGCCGGAGGCCCTGTCGGAGATGGCGAAGGCGCGTCTCGGGGCGGAAGAGCTTTATGCGGTGTCCTCCGACGTGATCGCCGCGTAAAAGGGGCTCGGCCCGGTGTCGGGCCTACCGAGGCGAGGGGACAGCCCCTCGCGCTCCCCGACTGTTTCCGGCGCAAGACCATGTCCGGAGCAAAGAGAGAGGCGCGCGGCGTGAAGGATCTGGATATCCCCGACGGCTATGCCGGGCTGACCTTTCCCTGGTCCGACCCACCCGCCGAAGGCGAGACGACCGAAGTGGCGGACGGCGTTCTGTGGGCCCGGTTGCCGCTGCCGATGGCACTCGATCACGTCAACGTCTATTTCCTGCGCGACGGCGACGGCTGGGCCATGGTCGACACCGGCTTCGACACGCGGCGCACGCGGGCGATCCTCGGGGCGCTGCGGGCCGGACCCCTGAATGATCTGCCGATCGGCCGCGTGCTGGTCACGCATCACCACCCGGACCACATCGGCCTTGCGGGCCTGTTGCAGGCCGAAGGGGCCGAGCTGATCACGACCCGCACGGCGTGGCTGATGGCGCGGATGCTTGTGCTGGACGAACAGGCCGTCCCGACGTCCGAGACGACCGAATTCTGCCGCCGGTGGGGAATGGACCCGGTCATCCTGGCAAAGCGCGCGACAGAGCGACCATTCAACTTCGCCGACATGGTGGCCCCCCTGCCCGTCGGCTATACCCGCATCCGCGCGGGCGATCGCATCCGCCTCGGGGGGCGCGATTGGGACGTGGCGCGCGGCGACGGTCATGCCGCCGAACACGCGGTCCTCTTCGAGGCGGGCGGGCCGCTGGTGCTGGGCGGCGATCAGCTTTTGCCCGGCATTTCCCCGAACCTCGGGCTTTATCCCAGCGAATCCAACGCCGATCCCGTGGGCGACTGGCTTGCGGCCTGCGACCGCCTCGCACCGCTCGCACGGGCGGACCACCTTGTCCTCCCAGGCCACAAGACGCCCTATGTCGGGCTGCCCACGCGGTTGGCTTCGCTTCGGCAAAACCATGTCGCCGCCCTCGATCGACTGCACGACCACCTTGCCACGCCGCGCACCGGAGGCGAGTGTTTCGCGCCGCTCTTCCGGCGGACGGTGGACGAAGGCACGTACGGGCTGGCGTTCTTCGAGGCGATCGCGCACCTGCAACACCTTCACCTGCCGGGCCGCGCGGGCCGGACGACACGCGCCGACGGCGTCTGGCTGTTCGAGGCCTGCTGACCGCAGCCCCGCGCCTGCAAACGCCCCCCAGGCCCCTTTCCGGGCGGAACGCGCGCCCCGGCACAAGCCTCTGGCGCGCCG
>JBARXR010000478.1:0-2843 GCA_049647445.1 Jannaschia sp.
CCGCGCCGAGATGGGGAGGGCCTTCGATGCAAGGGACACGTACCGCGCGCTTGCCGATGTCGATCTGGTGATCGAAGCGGTGTTCGAGGAGATGTCGGTCAAGCGCGATGTCTTTGCCGAACTCGACCGCCACACCCGTGCCGATGCGGTGCTTGCGACCAACACGTCCTACCTTGATATCGATGCGATTGCCGCGACGGTCTCCGACCCGTCGCGTGTCATCGGACTGCATTTCTTTTCGCCCGCGCACATCATGAAACTTCTTGAGATCGTGACGCCCGCTGCGGTGGCGGACGACGTCGTCGCGACGGGCGCGGCCCTCGGCAAGCGCCTGCGAAAGACGGCCGTTCTGGCGGGTGTCTGCGACGGTTTCATCGGTAACCGCATCATGTCGGCCTATCGTCGCGAGGCCGAATATCTGGTCGAGGACGGGGCGGAGCCAGAGCAGGTCGATGCCGCCATGCGGGACTTCGGGTTCGCGATGGGCATCTTCGAGGTGCAGGATATGGCCGGTCTCGACATCGCATGGGCCATGCGCAAACGCCGCGCCGCGACACGCGATCCGTCGGAACGATATGTGACGATCGCCGACCGCCTGTGCGAGGCCGGACGTCTTGGCCGCAAGACGGGCGCCGGCTGGTATGCCTACGACGGCGGCAAGCCCGTGCCGGACCCGGCCGTCGCCGTGATCATCGCAGACGCACGCGCGGACGCGGGGATCGTGTCACGCGCTTTTACCGACGCGCGGATCATGGACCGTATCATGGGCGCGATGACGACCGAAGCACAGGCGGTGCTGGCGGAAGGAATCGCCCGACAGGCATCCGATATCGACGTGACGATGGTCGCGGGCTACGGATTTCCACGCTGGCGAGGCGGTCCGATGTTCCTGTCGGGCCGTCCGCCCAAAAGCTAGACCGTCCCGCCGAGAGAGCCTTCGAGCGCGGCCATTTCCTGACCTCCGGCCATCAGATCCTGCAGGTCCTCCGGCGTGATTTCTCCCCGCATCGCCGTGCCGAGGGTCTGGCCCCTGTTCAGCACGGTAAACCTGTCCCCCACGGCCATCGCGTGGCGCACGTTATGGGTGATGAAGACGACGGCGATGCCCTTCTTGCGGACCTTGTCGATGGTGGCGAGAACATTGGCCGTCTGGCGCACACCCAGGGCACTCGTCGGCTCGTCGAGGATAAGAACCTTGGCCCCGAAATGCACCGCGCGGGCGATGGCGACCGTCTGGCGTTCGCCCCCGGACAGGGTGCCCACCGCCTGATCGGGGCCACGCAGGTTGATGCCCATGGCGGCCATTTCCTGCATCGTGACCCGGTTGGCATGTTCGTGGTCGAAGAATGGCAGCCCCGCGATCTTCCGGATCGGCTCGTTCCCCATGAAAAAGTTCCGGCTGACCGACATCAGCGGGATCATGGCAAGGTCCTGATAGACGGTGGCGATCCCCGCAGCGATGGCGTCGCGCGGATCGGAAAACGACAGGGGCCGCCCCTCGAACAGGATCTCGCCGGAGGTGGGGGCGTGCACACCCGACATCGTCTTGATGAACGTCGATTTCCCGGCCCCGTTGTCGCCCAGCAGGCAGTGACATTCGCCGGGGAACACGTCGACGGAAACACCGTTCAGCGCGATCACCGACCCGAAATGCTTGGCGATATCCTTCATCCGGACGATGGGATCCATTTCAGCGTTCTCCCGTGATGATGCGGCGGATATAGGTGTTCAGGATCACGGCAAGCAGGAGGATCACCCCCAGAAACACCCGAAACAGAGACGATTCCACGTTCGCGAAGAACAGTCCCTGCTGCACGACGCCGAAGATCAGCGCCCCGAGTGCGGCCCCGATCACCGAGCCATAGCCGCCGGTCAGAAGGGCTCCGCCGATGACGACGGCGATGATGGCCTCGAATTCCTTCAGAAGGCCCCGATCCGCACCCGCGGACCCGAATTCCATCACCTGGCAGACAGCAAAGACGGTGGCGCAGAAGGCCGTGAACATGAACATCCGGATCTTGACCGCATCGACCGGAACGCCAGCATAGCGCGCGGCCTGTGCATCCCCGCCGACTGCGAAGATCCAGTTCCCGAAGCGGGTCCGCGTCAGGAGGACATGGGCGAAAACGATCAGCGCCAGGGCCCAGACCAGCAGCATCGGGATGCCGTCGACAACAGGCTCTCCGGTGCGGTTGCCTCGCTCGAAGACCCCGATGACGCCCGCGTCGCCAAGCCACTGGAACAGACCTCCCCCGATCTTGCCACCAAACAGCGCGGCGAGCCAATCGCCCTCCGCCGCTTCGCGGATGCCGCCGATGATGGTCTTCCGCTCGATCGTCTGGGGAATGAAGATCGTGAAGCCGCGCAGGATGAACAGCGTCGCCAGCGTCACGATGAACGACGGAAGGCCGGTCCGCACGACGATGAACCCGTTGAGCGCGCCGAACGCGATGCAGATGGCGAATGTGGCCAGGATGGCGATCCACATCGGCCAGCCGAAGGTCACGCCGAAGATGGCGATCATCATGCCCGCGAACCCGATCATCGACCCGACCGAAAGGTCGAATTCGCCGGCGATCATCAGAAGGCAGGCGCCGACGGCGATGATCATGAACTGGGCCGACACCGTGGACCAGTTCAGGATCCCCTGCGCGTTGAACATGCCGGATGATCCGGCCAGAAGCGCAAAGAAGGTGAACACGGCCACGGTGCCGATGATGCCGCCGAGTTCCGGCCGGATCAGAGCCTGTCGAAACGGCGAGATTTCCTTGACGCGCTCGTCCAGCGCGACCTGCGGCGTATCGGACATTGTCCCCTCCCCGGACTGGAAAACGGGCGGGCGA
>JBARXR010000479.1:0-10242 GCA_049647445.1 Jannaschia sp.
TGCTGGCCGGCGAGGGCGGCCTTCGCGTGTCCGCGCGCGCGCCAGGCGTCGATCCCGTCACCGGTCGCCGTTCGCAGGATGGCTGTTCCGGCCTGCGCGCCGGTGGCGAAGCCTTCCGGCGGGAGGACCCCGTCGGGCAGGGGGCCGATGGTGGCCGCGCCGAAGAGGAATATCGGTCCGGGCTGCACAGTTATCGTCACGGTGCCGACGTCGCCCGTGGTTCCGATGGACGGAAGCGCTGCGGCCTCTGTCCCGTCCACCAGGATCGAGATAACCGGACTGAAATGTCCCGCTTCAAAGAGGACCGCGAGCAATCGGCTGTAATCCGCCTGTGCCGCCGCCACGATATCCCGGCGCGACGCGTCATCAGATCGTGCGGCCTCTGCGACGAGCGAAGATGTCTCGATCGCGGCCGCAAGATCCTCGTCCGCACCGAGGTCCAATTGAAGGTTCGCCGCCAAGAGACCCTTACTCGATAAAAACACGCAGACGGCTGCGGCAGCACATATTCTCAGTCTCATTCCCGGTCCTTGAGGGCAGCCCGACACATCGGTCGAAAGGAGGGTTCGGTGCTCGATTGCAGGTTCAAGCACCCTTTGGCTACCACCCGTTGACCCGGGGGGAAAGCGCCGCGCCATAAATTGGGAGTTACCTTTCGTCTCAGTCGGGACCCGACCGGCGGAAGAGCGCGTTGGACAACCGTCACATGGGGGTCCTAAAAACCCTGAATTGAATCTGGGGTCCTGTTAAATGCCAAACCCGCCTGCCTCATCGATCGCTGACGTCCGGTATCTCGTCACCGCCGAGGAGGCCTATCCGGCTTTCGAAGAGGCCGTGATGGACGCGCGCGCGGAGGTGATCGCAGGCTTTCGCATCTTCGATTTCAGCACGCGGCTGCGCAGTCCTCGGGCGCAGCGCATCGGTCGCGACTGGTTCGATCTTCTCCTCGATGCACTCCGACGGGGCGTCCGCATCGAGATCACCCTGTCGGATTTCGATCCGGTGGTCGGTGAGGGCCTCCATGCCCAGACCTGGCGGAGCCTGCGCGTTGCGGCGGCCCTTGCCGAAGTCATGCCCAGGGACGCCGATCTGACCGTCCGTGCGGCGATGCACCCGGCGCGCCTCACGCCTGTCGGGCGCGTGCTGCTCTGGCCGCGGGTCCAGATGATGCTCGGCAAGCGGGTCGGGCAATTGAACAGGCTTGCGCCCGAGGGTCGGCATCTCCTGTTGCGGGATCGACCGTTGCTCGCCCGGCAGATCCGGAAGGCGGGGAATGACCTGGCGGTCATCCGGAGGCGCTTGCCCGATCTCGCCCCCGTCACGCACCACCAGAAGGTGGCCGTGATAGACCGACGCGTTCTGTATTGCGGTGGACTGGATCTGAATGAACGCCGCTTCGACACGAAGGCACATGACCGCCCTGCTGAACAGACCTGGCATGATGTCCAAGTGCTGATCCACGACCCAGAAGTAGCCGAGGCCGCCCGTGCGCATCTCCGGGAGTTCGTGGGCGTGACGCATCGCGATTGTGCTCCGCGGACACCCGACGGCGTGACCCTTCGAACGATCTCGGGGCGGGCACGTAAGGGCTGGCGCCTTATGCTGACGCGACGGGTCCTGACGGAAATCGAGACGGAGGTGCTGGGGGGCATCGCCGAGGCCCGGACCATGATCTATATCGAGACGCAGTTTTTGCGGGATCGGCGCGTCGCACGCGCGCTGGCGCGGGCCGCGCGCCGATGGCCTTCGCTGCAGCTGTTCATCGTGCTGCCCGCCGCTCCGGAGGACGTCGCATTCGAGAAAAGCGACAGAAGCGACGCGCGCTTCGGTGAGTTCCTTCAGGCGCGCTGTGTCGCGACGATCCGGCGCGCGTTCGGAAGGCGATGTCTGATCGCGTCTCCGGTGCAGCCGACACGGTCCAAATCAAAGGGGCGTGACAGCCTGTTCGGATCCCCGGTCGTCTACGTGCATTCGAAGGTATGCATCTTCGATGACCGCACCGCGATCCTCAGCAGCGCGAACTTGAATGGTCGCAGCCTTCGGATGGATACCGAATTCGGCGTCCACCTTCGCGGCGCGAAATCTGTTCTTGCCCTGCGCGAGCGACTGCTGGCCCATTGGCTGGCCGCAGGCAAGCACGTGGATGGGTCCGGCACCGACATCGACCTCGCGGAGTGGCAAAGGCGAATTCGCCGGAACGCGTCGGCTCAACCCGATCAGAGGGAAGGTTTTCTTGTCCCCTATCTCAGCAAGCCCGGTGAACGTTTTGGACAGGATTTGCCCGGTGTACCGGAAGACATCGTCTGACCGCTGCCCAACACAATCGGCTTGGCAAAGCCTGGATCGTCACGGTCGCGGCGCCACAGGCATCGGCACGCGGCAGGGCAGAATACGGATCCCGTCGCCAGGAATGTCACAGTCGAAATCGGTGCATCACGCTATCGGCGGAGTCTGCGTAGGAATGCGGCAGATTTGGTTTCGGAGCGGCCGCGGGGTCGGTCTTTGTGACAGAATTGTCGGCGCGCCATTGCGCTCGCGGTCGGCACACGACAGTGTCGGCGCATGAAAAGCGATCCGATATTCGACGAAATGCATGGCACAAACGGGCAGACCCGCGATGCCTATGCCGAGTTTGCAAAGTGGTTCGACACCGAAGACCCGTCGCGACTGAACGCGAAGGCGCGGGAAGCCGAAGACGCGTTTCGCCTGACCGGCATCACCTTCAACGTCTACGGCGAAGCCGAAGCCGGTGAACGCCTTATCCCCTTCGATATCATTCCGAGGATCATCGCTGCCCGTGAATGGGCACGGTTGTCGAAAGGGATCGAGCAGCGGGTAAGGGCGCTCAATGCTTTTCTGTACGATATCTATCACCGGCAGGAGATCATCATGGCCGGGATCATGCCGCTTGAGATGGTCGCGAGAAACGAGGCGTTCCTGCCACAGATGATCGGGGTGGACCCACCCGGCGACGTCTATACCCATATCGTCGGGATCGACCTTGTCCGGACCGGTCCGGACCAGTTCTATGTGCTGGAGGACAACGCCCGCACGCCGTCGGGCGTCAGTTATATGCTGGAGAACCGCGAGACGATGCTTGCGACGTTCCCGGAGCTGTTCACGCGAAACAAGGTCCAACGGGTCAGCCGCTATCCGCAGAACCTGCATTCGAGCCTGTCGGCCTGTGCGCCGCGGGCCTGCACGGGGACACCGACCGTCGCGGTTCTGACGCCGGGCATCCATAACTCCGCCTATTACGAACACAGTTTTCTGGCCGACAAGATGGGCGCGGAACTGGTCGAGGGGCATGATCTCCGGGTGGTGGACGGTCGTGTCGCCATGCGAACGACCCGCGGGTACAAGCCGATCGACGTTCTCTACCGGAGGGTCGATGACGATTACCTCGACCCGCTCACGTTCAAGCCGGAGTCGATGTTGGGTGTGCCGGGCATTTTCGACGTTTATCGCGCCGGGGGGATCACCATCGCCAACGCGCCGGGGACCGGCGTGTCGGACGACAAGGCCATCTACAGCTATATGCCGGATATTGTTAAGTTTTATACCGGCGAAAATGCGATGTTGGAAAATGTTCCGACGTGGCGCTGCTCGGACCCGGATGCATTGGCCCATGTTCTCGATAACCTGCGGGACCTTGTCGTCAAGGAGGTGCACGGGTCCGGTGGCTATGGCATGCTGATCGGGCCGACCGCGTCGAAAAAAGACATAAAGGCATTTCGCAAGAAGCTCGAGGCACGGCCGTCGAACTACATAGCCCAACCGACGTTGGCTTTGTCGACGGTGCCGATCTTCACGAAGTCCGGGCTCGCACCGCGTCATGTCGATTTGCGACCCTTCGTTCTGGTTTCGCCCGACGGCATCGAGATCACGCCCGGCGGGTTGAGCCGCGTTGCCCTCAAGAAGGGCTCACTGGTCGTGAACTCATCGCAAGGCGGAGGCACCAAGGATACCTGGGTGCTGGAGGACGATTGATGCGCCGTTCTTCCCCGACCCATCCCGGCCCGTTCCCCGGCGGAGGATCGTGCAATGCTTGGTAAGACCGCAGGTGGCCTCTACTGGATGTTCCGCTATCTGGAGCGCACGGAGAACCTGGCCCGGCTGATCGAGACCGGGCAGCGCATGGCCCTTACACGGCCCGACACCGATGACAGCGAGTGGGCATCGACCCTCCTGACGGCCGGTGTGCGCGGGGGCTACGATCTGCACCACGAGGAGATCACCGGCGAGGCTGTCATCGATTTCCTGCTGCGGTCAGGCGACAATCCATCGTCCGTGAAGTCCTGCGTCGAGGCTGCGCGGATGAATGCACGAACCGTGCGGACCGCGTTGACGCGTGAAGTCTGGGAGGCGGTTAACGAGTGCTGGATCACGCTTGGCGATGCATTGTCCCGAAAGGTATCCACCCGCGATCTGCCGCGGGTGCTCGCAACGATCCGCGCACGGTCGGCGTTCGTCCGCGGGGCCTTGCATGGAACGATGCTGCGCAACGACATCTATGATTTTGCCCGGCTCGGGACATTCATCGAAAGGGCCGATGCGACCGCACGTCTTCTGGACGTGAAGTATTTCGTTCTGTTGCCGTCCGTCGGGTCGGTGGGGTCCCGCCTCGACAATGCGCAATGGGAGATGATGCTTCACGCTCTCTCGGCCGAGGGCGCGTTCCGCATGGTTCATGGCAATACCCGGGGCGCCGCCGCAATTGCGGAGTTCCTCATTCTCGACGGTCGGATGCCGCGCAGCCTCGCGTTTTGTTACAAGAAGATCGGGGATAACCTGGGCTATCTTCACCACGACTACGGTGTTCGCCTTCCGTGTCACGATCTTGCCGAAGAGACCTGCGAACGGTTGGAGCGCTTCACGATCGAAGAGATATTCGACGAAGGCCTGCACCAGTTCCTGCAGGATTCTCTCGATCGGACGCGTCGGCTCGGGCAACAGATCGAAACCGATTACAGGTTCAGCAAATGACCGACCATCTCCGTATCCGGCACGTCACGACATATCGCTACGAGCAGCCGGTCGCCTATGGATTGCAACAACTGCGTCTGACTCCGAAAAGTCGGACCGGGCAGCAGATTTCCGAGTGGAACACGACCGTCAAAGGTGGCCGGATCGAAGTGCGGTTCGATGACAGTCACGCCAACCGGGTAGAACTCGTGTCAATCGATGGGGGTGCTACAGAAGTCGAGATCGTCGCCGAAGGGACGGTGGAGATGTCGGACGCTTCGGGCATAATCGGGGCTCATGCCGGATATATGCCGCTGTGGATGTTCCTGCGTCCGACCGACCTGACGCGGCGCGGCAGTGCAACGATGGCACTCGCCCGCGACGTGCGCGGGATCGATGATCAACTCGACCAGCTTCACGCCTTGACCGCCGCGATCCGGGAGCAAGTGGCCTATGACACGACCACGATGAAGGTGACCCGCACGGCCGAGGAGTCTGCGGCGCAGGGCCTTGGGGTTTGTCAGGATCACGCCCATATCTTCGTCACGGCCGCGCGCCTCCTTGACCGACCGGCGCGATACGTCTCGGGCTACCTCAAGATGGATGATCGCGACACGCAGGAAGCGACGCATGCATGGGCCGAAGCCCACGTGGACGGGTTGGGGTGGGTTGGATTCGACGTATCGAACGGCATCTCTCCAGACTTGCGGTATGTCCGGGTGGCCACGGGTTTGGACTACTCCGACGCAGCACCGGTTTCGGGCATCCGTCAGGGGGCCGGGTCCGAGGAGATGACGGTCGAGGTCCATGTCAGCCACGCACAGCAGTAGGACGGATCGTTCGTGGCCGCCCGACGCCGGTCAGTCCCACGTTGCGTCGTTGATTGTCGGGGCCGATGTGTCGAGATGTCGCGCGCCTTACGTTAACGAGATATTGGGACTATCGAGATATCGCCACGCGTCTTGGGTTGACACGACCAGCCGGACAGCGCCCCTCTCGCCAGTGTAATCGGGACTTTTAACATGACATATTGCGTCGGTCTCCAACTCGATCGCGGACTCGTCTTCATGTCGGATACGCGCACGAATGCGGGTGTCGACAACGTCTCGACGTTTCGCAAGCTTTTCACCTGGGAGGTTCCGGGCGACCGGACGATCGTCCTGATGACCGCGGGCAATCTTGCGACCACGCAAGCCGTGGTTTCGCTGCTGGACGAGCGCAACCTTGCTGCATCCGACCGCGCCCCCTCGCTTCTGACGGTGCCGTCGATGTTTCAGGCCGCGCGTCTTGTCGGGCATACCCTTCGGGAAGAGATTTCCGAACATCGTGACGCCGGCCCGAAGGCTGCAAGCACGTTCGGGGCGACGATGATCCTTGGTGGCCAGATCAAGGGCAGCCAGCCGCGGCTCTACATGATATATCCGGAAGGTAACTTCGTGGAAGCTCAGAACGATACACCCTTCTTCCAGATCGGCGAGACGAAGTACGGCCGCCCGATCCTCGTGCGCGCCTACGATCCCAAAATGGATTTTGCCAAGGCCGTCAAACTTTTGATGGTGAGTTTCGACTCCACGATCCGTGCCAATCTATCCGTCGGCACCCCGCTTGACCTCCAGATCATCGAGACGGACGGCCTGCGTCTCGGGCAAAGCCGTCGGATCGAGGAGACCGACCCCGATTGGGCCGCGATTTCTGATGGATGGTCCGACGCCTTGCGGCGCGCATTCGACAGCTTGCCTGACGCGACGCTCTGACGTCCCGGTTGACGCCGGGGCTGGTCCTGCCCGTCTCCTCCCCTAGGTTCCTGCGACGGAGGCACGTGCATGTTGCTATCGGTCGAAGCCGTCGAAAAATCCTTTGCCATGAGGACCGGAACCGTGCCGGTGCTCAACGGCGTGTCCTTTGATCTCGACGCAGGGCAGACCCTCGCATTGACCGGTGAAAGCGGTTCGGGAAAGTCGACCCTCCTGCATCTTGTGGCGGGCCTGGATGCCCCTGACCGGGGGCACGTCCGCCTCGAAGGGCAGGATATCGCCACGCTCGACGACGCGGGCCGCGCCAAGATCCGCCGAACCAAGGTCGGACTTGTGTTCCAGCAGTTCAACCTGATCCCGTCCCTCTCCGTCGCCGACAACCTCTCGTTTCATGCGCGCCTCGGGGGCCGGGCCGACCCTGCGCGGCTGTCGTACCTGGCAAGCCGTCTGGGTCTCGACGATCATCTGTCCCTCTATCCGGAGCAACTATCTGGCGGCCAGCAACAGCGCGTCGCGATAGGACGTACGCTTGCCGCTGCGCCGCGCCTGATCCTCGCCGATGAACCGACCGGAAATCTCGATGAAGCCACGGGAGGGGGCGTTCTTTCGCTCATGCTGGAACTCGTCGGAGAAACCGGCGCGGCCTTCCTGATGGTCACCCACTCGGAACAGCTCGCCGCGCGCCTCGATGCCCGGCTGCACCTGCGCGCAGGTCGTCTCGCATGATACTAGCGGGTTTTCAGGCGCTCTGGTCCCACTGGACTCGGCACCCGATCCAGCTTGTGACGCTGGTGATCGGTTTGGCGCTGGCCACGGGCCTCTGGACCGGTGTCCAGGCGATCAACGCGCAGGCGCGGCTCAGCTACGATCGTGCCGCCGACACTCTGGGTCAGGACAGGCTCCCGAGGTTGGAAGGGTCCCTGAGCCTTGCCGATTTCGCGCAGGCCCGTCGCGATGGTTGGCCCGTTTCCCCGGTGATCGAGGGACGCGTTCCGGGGTCTGGCCTTCGCCTTCTCGGGATAGACCCTTTCACGCTTCCAGCAGATGCCGAAGCCATCGCACCCGACTTGTCCGAACCGGATCTGCTCCGTGCATTTCTGGAGGGAGAAGTGGTCTTTGCTTCGCCGGAGACCCTGTCCAGACTGCCCGATACCTTGCCTCCGGGGCGTGCGGTTGCGGGCTTGGCACCGGGCATTGTCATGGTGGACCTGATGACCGCGCAGGGCCTGCTGACCAGATCAGATTTGACACGCCTCCTGATCGGCGACGGCGGGCCCGGAACGGCGGAGGACCTTGCGGCGCAGATCCCCGGCAGTCGGCTGGAACGACCACAGGGTGACGGTGATCTTGCCCGGCTGACGGACAGCTTTCACCTCAATCTGACGGCATTCGGCTTGCTGGCATTCGTGGTGGGCCTGTTCATCGTCCATTCCACCATCGGCCTTGCGTTCGAGCAGAGACGGACCTTGTTTCGGACTCTCCGCGCCCTCGGTTTGCCCGCGCGGACGCTTGCCCTTCTTCTCGCGGCCGAACTCGCGACGTTCACGCTGGTCGCCGGCGCGCTTGGCGTCCTGATGGGATACGCCGTCGCGTCGGCCTTGCTTCCCGGAGTCGCCGCTACCCTGTCGGGCCTCTATGGCGCAGGCGTGGATGGAAGCCTCAGCCTCTCGCCGCTCTGGTGGGCATCGGGTTTCCTCATGGCCGGTGGCGGGATGGCGGTGGCGGGTGGTGTCAGCCTGCAAAAGGTCCTGACGCTTCCGGTCCTCGCGCCAGCCATGCCGCGCGCGTGGGCGCGGGCGCAGCGCGGCACGATCAGGGCACAGGGCTATGCCGGGCTCGGCCTTCTGACGCTGACAGCCGTTCTGGCGACGGTCGGTGACGGCCTTGCCGTCGGCTTCGTGACACTGGGTGCCCTGTTGCTTGGATCTGCTCTGATCCTCGCACCGATCCTTGTGGCCGTGCTGGATCTGGGCACCGCTCGCGCACGGGGACCGATTGCGCAGTGGCTCTGGGCCGATACGCGCCAGCAGGTTCCGGGATTGAACCTCGCGTTGATGGCGCTCCTGCTGGCGCTCTCGGCGAACGTGGGCGTGGGCACCATGGTCGGCAGTTTCAGGGCTACCTTCACCGGCTGGCTGGACCAGCGGCTCGCCTCGGAACTCTATGTGACGGCCGCCGATCCCGCGCAGGCGCTCGCGATGGCCGACTGGCTGCGCCCGCATGTCGATACGATCCTGCCAATCGTATCGGCGCAGGTGGATCTGGTTGGCGCACCCGGCGAGATCTTCGGGATCGCGGACCATAAAACCTATCGCGACAACTGGCCCCTGCTCGACGCCGTTCCGCGGGTCTGGGACAGGCTTGCCGCGGGCGAGGGGATCCTTGTGAACGAGCAGCTCGCGCGGCGCGAAGGGGTCTGGACCGGCGCCCAAGTTTCACTGGATGCGGCGGCGGACCTGCCGGTAATCGGTGTCTATTCGGACTATGGAAATCCGCGGGGGCAAGCGATTCTCGGACTTGCCGCCTTCGACGCTGCGTATCCGGATGCCGCGCGCCTGAGGTTCGCCGTCCGCTTGCCACCGGACGAAGCCTCCGGCGTCGCTGCCGATCTCGCCGCACGCTTCGACCTTGCGCCGGAACAGATCGTCGAGCAGGGCGCGATAAAATCCTTTTCCTTGGCCGTCTTCGATCAGACCTTCGCCGTGACCGCCGCGCTGAATGTTCTCACGCTTGGGGTGGCGGCCTTCGCGCTTTGGGCGTCACTGACGACGCTGGGTACGATGCGATTGCCGCAGGTGGCCCCGGTATGGGCGCTCGGACTCACGCGCAGGACACTTGCACTGGCCGATCTCGGACGGGCCCTCGTGCTTGCGCTGCTGACGGCGGCGCTGGCGGTGCCCGTGGGCATCGCGCTTGCCTGGGTGTTGCTTGCCGTCGTCAACGTGCAGGCTTTCGGCTGGCGCCTGCCGCTTCTGCCCGACCCTCGCGGCTGGCTTGTTCTCGTCGGCTGGACCGTGGTTGCCGCGACGTTGGCTGCATCTTTCCCGGCGTTCCGTCTTTGGCGAATGCCGCCATCTCAATTGGTCAAGGTTTTTGCACATGAACGCTAGGACGATCATTCTTATTCTGTTGCTTTGCCTGCCACTACCGGTTGTCGCACAGGGCTTTGCGGGCCTCGGGCAGGGTGGCGCGGGGTTTGCGCTGCCTGTCCCGGGGCACACGTTCGATTTCCCGGCCGATCACGGCGCCCATCCAGAGTACCGGATTGAATGGTGGTATGTCACCGCGACCCTGCGCGATGCCGGAGGTACGCCTTACGGTGTGCAGTGGACACTGTTTCGGTCCACGTTTGCTCCCGGTGGACCTCAGGTCTGGATGGGGCATTTCGGCCTGACGACACCGGATGCCCATCATTCCGGGGAAAAGCTGGCGCGCGGCGGTCTGGGGCAAGCCGGTGTGCAGGCGACGCCGTTCGAGGCCTGGATCGACGATTGGGAATTGCAGGGGCCCGACGTCGGAGATC
>JBARXR010000480.1:0-6246 GCA_049647445.1 Jannaschia sp.
CCCCTCTACCGGGTGCGATTCCGGATGGGGGATGTCTGGACCTCCGCCGACAGCCCGGACGACACGCTGGACGCCGAAATCTATGCCCACTGGCTGGAGGCCCTCTGATGCCCCACGATCATCACGACCACGACCACGACCACACCGGCATGTCCCCCTCCGGCCACCCGTACCGCGCCGATCAGGACGGCCCGCTGTCCTATTGGCAGGCCCTCGAAATCGCGATCCGCGAGTTGATGGTGGAAAAGGGCGTCGTGACCGACGCGGAGGTCGCGGCTCAGATCGACGCCATGGACGCCCGGTCACCCGCGTTGGGGGCCGCCGTCGTCGCCCGGGCGTGGACGGACCCCGGCTTCCACGAGCGCCTGATGGCGGACGGCTCGGCCGCGTGCGGCGAGATGGGGTTCGACGTGGGACCGATGCGGCTGATCGCGGTCGAGAACACCGACGACACCCACAACGTCATCGTCTGCACGCTGTGTTCGTGCTACCCGCGCAACCTGCTGGGCCTGCCGCCCGACTGGTACAAATCCCGCGCCTACCGCAGTCGCACGGTGCGCGAGCCGCGCAAGGTGCTGGCCGAGTTCGGCGTCACGCTCGCCGAGGGCACCACCGTCCGCGTGCACGATTCGACCGCCGACATGCGCTATCTCGTGATCCCCGCGCGACCTGCGGGCACAGACGGGCTGGACGCCGAGGCGCTTGCCGCATTGGTCACGCGCGACAGCATGATCGGGACCGGGATCGCCCGCAGCCCCGACTGATTTCGCTCGCCGCATGTGGCAAAGGTGACGTCCGTCGCTCGGGCGAAACCCGCCGCCCGCCCGTCGCCGCGCCCGGCCGGGTTCTGCCGAAGCGGACGGGGGTTTGCCGAAAGCGGTGCCCTCACCGACCCCGGATGCGCGGGTCCAGCGCGTCGCGCAGCCCGTCGCCGATATAGTTGATCGACAGCACCACCAGCGAGATCGCGATGCCCGGCCAGAACGCAAGGCCGGGGTTCAACTCCAGAAACGGCACGCCATCATTCAAAAGGCGTCCCCATGTCGGAAAGTCCGGCGGAAACCCGAGGCCGAGGAACGACAGCGCGCTTTCGGTGATGATCGCGGTCGCCACGCCGAGCGTGGCCGACACCATGATCGGCGACAGGACGTTCGGCATGATGTGGCGCGTGATGATCCGGCGCGGCGGCGTTCCGATCGACCGGGCGGCCAGCACGAACTCCCGCTCCTTGAGGGCCAGCACGTCGCCCCGCACGATCCGCGCCGTCTGCATCCAGGACGTGATCCCGATGGCCGAGACGATCAGGATGAAGATGCCCGTCTCGACCCCGAACGCCGCCGTCAACGGTTCCCGGAACAGAAGGACCATGACGAGGAGCAGCGGCAGGAGCGGCAGGGCCAGAAACAGGTCCGTGAACCGCATCAACGCCCCGTCGAGGCCTTTGAAATATCCCGCCAGCACACCGACGAAGGTGCCTAGGAACAGCGACAGCAGCATCGCCGCCATGCCGACCGCCAGACTGACCTGTCCGCCCGCGATCATCCGCGCGAACATGTCCCGCCCGAGGCGGTCCGTTCCGAACGGGTTCTCGAAGCTCATCCCGAGGTTTCGGGCGCGCATGTTGGTCTTCACCCCCTGTTCCATGTCCCAGATAAAGGGCCCGAGCACCACGACGGCGACGATGGCGAAGAACACGATCGCCCCGAACATCGCGCCCTTGTGGGTGCGGAACTGGTCCCAGACATCCCACCACTGGCTGCGCGCCGTGGTGTTCAGGAGGGCGGGCTGCGTCGCGGGCAGCGGGCCGGAGGCCGTAACGACGCCCTCGTCGGTGCCGATGTTCGTCTGCCGGTCAGTCATAGCGGATCCTAGGGTCAAGGATGCCGTAGAGGACATCGGCGATCAGGTTGAACAGCACGATCAGCACCGCGAAGATGAAGGTCAGCGTCTGCACCATCGGCAGGTCGTTGGCCTGGATGGCGGTAATCAGAAGCTGGCCGATGCCGTTCACCTTGAACACCTGCTCGGTGATGATAGCGCCGCCGAAGATCGACGGAATGCCCAGCGCGATGACGGTCACGACCGGAATCATCGAGTTGCGCAGGACGTGCACCAGCACCACGACCTTTTCCGTCAGGCCCTTGGCGCGGGCGGTGCGGACATAGTCCTGACCCATGTTGTCGAGCATCGAGGCCCGCATGAAACGGCTGAGTTGCGACGTGATCTGCAGCGCCAGCACCATCACAGGCAGGACCATCTGCATGACCTGCTGCTTGAATGCCGCCCAACTGTCGACAACCAGCGTCGTGTCGTAGATCGACGGGAACCACTTGAGCTGGACGGCAAAGATCACGATGACCAGCACACCCGAAAAGAATGGCGGGACCGAGAACCCGATCATGGTCACGAAGGTACCGGCCTGATCGAAGACCGAATACTGCTTGTAGGCCGAATAGATGCCGACCGGGATCGCGATGAGGATCGCCACCACATAGGCCGTGCCGACGACCCAGAGTGTCTGGGGAATGCGCTCGGCGATGGCGATGAAGACGGGCGCGCGGTTCTGCCACGAAATGATGCGCAGCTTCCCGTCGGCGAACCCGGTGCCGAACAGCGCGTCGAAGACGTTCAGCGGCTCGATCCAGAAAAACTGGATGATCCATTTCCAGAAGCGGATGGGGGCAGGCTCACCCAGGCCAAGAGCCTGCCGCATCTGCTCCTTCACCTCCGGCGGGACGGTCAGCGGCACGTTCGCCATCGGATCGCCCGGCGCCAGTTCCAGCAGCATGAAGATGACGAGTGCGATGAACAACAGCGTCGGGATCGCGAAAAGCAATCGTCTGATGGTGAATGTCAGCATGGGCCATCCTCGTTTGGTGGGGTGGCGTGGTGGGCTTGACCCATCCAGCGGCGCAGCGCCGCAAGCTCGGTGAAACCCACCGCGTCGGACGCGGCGGACAGGGGCGGCGCGAACGCCGCCCCAAAGGTCATGTCACTCGCCGATGCGATACCAGTCGCCGATGTTCCACAGCTCGCTGTCCCAGACGTTCAGCTTGACGCCGCCGAGGGAGTTCGCGTGCGCCGACAGGCGACCACGGTGCACGAGGGGGATCTGTCCGCCGTTCATGATGTACATGTCGTTGAGTTCCTTCGCGATGCGCTGGCGCTCCGCCGCCTCACCCGTCCGGCTCAACTCCGCCCAGAGCGTGTCGTACTCCTCCATGCAGAAACGCGGGATGTTCTCACCCTGCCACTGGTTGTCGGGGTTCGGGATCCGGCTGCACAGCTGGCTCGCGAGATAGGCCTGCGGATCGGTCCCGTTGAACGTGTTGGCGTACATCTCGACGTCGGCATAGAACTTCTGGAAGGTGTCCGGCGACCCGGCGTCTCCGCCGAAGAACACCGAGGAGTTGACGTTGCGCAGCTCGACCGCGAAGCCGATTTCCTCCCACCATTCCTTGATCAGCGCCTGGAAGTCCTGACGGACGGCGTTGGTCGAGGTCTGGTAGAGCATCCGAAGCTCCACGCCGTCCTTTTCGCGGACGCCGTCGCCGTTGCTGTCGACCCAGCCGCCCTCCTCCAGAAGCGCCTTGGCCCCTTCGAGGTCCTGCGTCGAGCAGTCCATCGAGGTCGAGTTGAAGGCCTCGGGCGCGGGCACGAGGTTGCAGGTCACCCTGCCCGCCTGACCGTAGCCGATCTCGACCAGCAAGGGCCGGTCGATCGCCATCGACAGCGCCTGATAGACCGCCGGATCCTGCAGGTACGGATGCGGGCGGATCACCGACCGTTCATCGGGTCCGAGCGCCGGGTCGGGATTGGTGTGGTTGAGCTCGATCCGCTCGACCAGCGGGCCGAAGCCCACGACCGGCGTCCCGAGGCCGCCCGCTTCCATCGAGGCGATGACCTCGGGGGCAAGCTGCAGGTTCCAGGCATAATCGAATTCGCCGGTCTGCATCACGGCCCGGCCCGCCGCATCCGCATCGCCGCCGCCCTTGAAGTTGACGGTCTGGAACGCGGGCTTGGACGGATCGCGATAATTCGGGTTGGCCGACAGCGAGATCACGTCGTTGGTGCGGAATTCATCCACGACGAACGGGCCGGTGCCGATCGGTCCGAAGTTCTGGTCGGTGCAGGTCGAAGCGGCGGCCCCGACGCAGGCCTCGAACTGCGCCTTCTGCAGGATCGGGCTCTCACCGCCGACGAAGGCGGTATACGGATAGGGCGTCGGCTCCTTGAAATTGACCACGACGGTCAATTCGTCGGGCGTCTCGACCGAGGCGACCGGTTCGAACTTGGCGCCCTGCGCACAGCCGCCCTCGGGATTGGTGCAATATTCGAACGTGAAGGCCACGTCGGCGCTGGTGAAGGGCGTGCCGTCGGACCACATCAGGCCCGGCGTGATCTTCCACGTGATCTGCATCAGGTCTTCGGAAAAACCGCCGTTCTCGACGGTCGGGATCTCATCCACCAGCCAGGGCTGGATCGTGCCGGTCTCGTCGAAGCGGGCCAGCGGCTCCAGGATCAGCGAGGCCGCTTCCACGTCCTTGGTGCCGCCCGACAGGAACGGGTTGAGGGTCGATGGCGCCTGCCAATAGATCACGTTGACCTGGCCGTCGCGCCCGCGCTCGCCCACGTGGCCGTCGGCGAATGCCATCGGGGCCAGCGTCAGGCTCGCGGTTGCGCACAGTAGTGCTGATTTCAGTCTCATAAGTCTCTCCATGTTGATCGTGTCCGCGTTGGGCGCGAAACGTTGTTGCTCTTGCTCCTCGAACGCGCGGTCTTCTGCCGCGTCGCCAACGCCGGTTTTCCACGTCGTCTGCTTCGGTGGAAACTGGTCTCTCATGCCGCCGTCCCGTCAAGCAGGTGACAGGCGGCGAAGTGGCCGGGGGTCACTTCGCGGAATGCGGGGTCGATCCGGCGGCACACGTCCATCACCGCCGGGCAGCGGGTGCAGAAGTTGCAGCCCTCCGGCGGGTTCGCCGGGCTGGGCACATCGCCCTGCAACACGATCCGGCCCTTCTTCTGGCCGGCCTTAGCGGGATCGGGCTCCGGCACCGCCGACAGCAGCGCCTTGGTGTAGGGATGCAGCGGCGCCTCATAGAGCGCATCGCGCGGCGCAAGCTCCACGACCTTGCCCAGATACATCACCGCGACCCGGTCGGCGATGTGGCGCACCATGCTCAGGTCGTGCGAGATAAACAGGTACGTCAGGCCCAACTCGTCCTGCAATTCCTCCAGCAGGTTCACGACCTGCGCCTGGATCGACACGTCGAGTGCCGCGATCGGCTCGTCGCAGACGATGAACTTGGGCTTGAGCGCGAGCGCCCGCGCGATGCCGATCCGCTGGCGCTGGCCACCGGAAAACTCGTGCGGATACCGGTTGATGAAGGCGCGGTTCAGGCCGACCTGATCCATCAGCTCCTGCACGCGCGCCTTCTTGTCGGCGCCCGACATGCCAACGTGTTCGTCAAGTGGCTCGGCGATGATCGCGCCCACGGTCATGCGCGGGTTCAGCGAGGCCTGCGGGTCCTGGAACACCATCTGCATGGTCGGCCGGATGCCGCGCAGGGAGGATTGGCTGTCACTGCCGATCGCACGCCCGTCGATCACGATCTCGCCGGAGGTGATGTCATAGAGGCGCAGGACCGCGCGCCCGCAGGTGGACTTGCCGCAACCGGATTCGCCCACCAGCCCCAGCGTCTCGCCCTCCATGATCGAGAACGTGACGCCATCGACGGCCTTCACGGCGCCGACCTGCCGGCGAAACAGGCCAGAATAGATCGGGAAATGCATCTTGAGGTCGCGGACCTCGACCAGGGGCCTCATGCGACGGCCTCCTTGGCGGTATGGGCCAGCGGATGGAAACAGGCCACGTCATGCCCGCCGCCCACGTCCTGACGCTGCGGGTTTTCGGCATGGCACCGCTCGAAGGCGAGCGGGCAGCGGTCCCGGAACGGACAGGCGGCGGGTGCGGCCCCGAGGATCGGTGGCTGCCCCTCGATCACCTGAAGCTTCTTCGCCCGCTCGCCGGTGACCGACGGGATCGTCTTGAGCAGGGCGCGCGTGTAGGGATGGCGCGGATCGTTGAACAGCGGGAACACCGGGGCCTGTTCGACAACCTGCCCGCCGTACATGACCAGCACCCGGTCCGCGATGCCCGCGATCACGCCAAGATCATGCGTGATCCAGATGATCGCCATGCCCAGCTTGGTCCGCAGGTCCTCGATGATCTCCAGGATCTGGGCC
>JBARXR010000481.1:0-2309 GCA_049647445.1 Jannaschia sp.
GCGCTGGAGCGGCTCACCGTGACGGAGGGCATTGCGCTGACCGACCTGCGCGCGACGTTGCAGGGCAGCGCGGGGGAGTTTACCGGGCGGGTCAACGGCGGCGCGGTGGTTCAGGGTGTCCTCGCGCCGCAGAACGGATCGACGGCGGTGCAGATCCGCGGAGCGGACGCAGGCGGCGTGCTGCAGTCGACGGGCCTGTTTCGCGACGCGCGCGGGGGGCAGATCAGCCTGACCCTGCGGCCCTCCGGACAGGCGGGTGTATACGGCGGGGCCCTGCGGATCAATGACTTGCGGATCAGGAATGCCCCGGCGCTCGCGTCGCTTCTGCAGGCGCTTTCGGTTGTCGGCATCCTCGAACAACTCGATGGCGAAGGCTTGGCGTTCTCGACCGTCGAAAGTGATTTTACCCTTCGCCCCAACGACATAGTCATCAGTCGCGCCAGCGCGGTCGGGCCCAGCATGTCAATCACGGCAGACGGGCTTTACAACCTCCGCTCCAAGTCGATGGACCTTCAGGGGGTGATATCGCCCATCTACCTCGTCAACGGCCTGTTCGGGGCACTGTTCGCGCGACGCGACGAAGGACTTTTCGGATTTACATATACAATACAAGGACTTGCATCGAATCCACAGGTCTCGGTCAATCCGCTGTCGATCCTCACGCCGGGTATTTTCCGTGAGATCTTCCGCAGACCCCCGCCGGACGGGTAGGAGCCGTCACCATGAAGCTGAGCGATTTCGATTTCAACCTTCCCGACGCGTTGATTGCCACGCGGCCCGCGCGGCCTCGGTCTTCGGCGCGTCTGATGGTTGTGCAGCCAGACAGGCTGACCGATGCGCGCGTGACGGATCTGCTGCATTGGCTGCGGCCGGGCGACCGGCTTGTTCTGAACGATACCAAGGTGATCCCTGCGCGGCTTGACGGGGTTCGCGTGCGCGCGACCGGCGATGGATCGGGGCGGGCGAAATGCGCAGTCACGCTGATCGAGGCGAGACCGGACGGCGCCTGGCGTGCGTTGGCAAAGCCGTTGCGGAAACTGCGGATTGGCGACGCGATCACGTTCGCCGAGGGGCTTTCGGCCCGCGTCGCAGAGCGGTCGGAGACCGATTGCGTCCTTTCGTTCGACACTGGTGACAAGGACTTGCAAGAAGTTCTTGATGTCGTCGGGCAGATGCCCCTGCCGCCCTATATCGCTGCCAAACGTGCCCCGGATGCGCAGGATCGCGACGATTATCAGACCATCTGGGCCAGACATGCCGGGGCGGTGGCGGCGCCGACGGCGTCGCTGCATTTCGATGGGGCGTTGCTGGACGGATTGAGGGCGGCTGGCGTGGCGTTCACGGAGGTGACCCTGCATGTCGGTGCCGGCACGTTCCTGCCGGTGAAAGTGGAGGATGTGACGACCCACCGAATGCATGCGGAATGGGGGGAGGTTACCGCCCAAGCTGCGGAAGACATTGCAAAAACAAAGGCCGCGGGGGGACGGGTCATTCCGGTGGGGACAACGGCGTTGCGGTTGATCGAAAGTGCGGCGCGGGGCGGAGAGATCGCGGCGTTCAGGGGCGAGACGGATATCTTCATCTATCCGGGCTTCCGGTTCCGCGTTGCGGACGGCCTGATGACGAATTTTCATCTGCCGCAAAGCACATTGCTTATGCTTGTCAGTGCCTTGATGGGGCGCGAGCGGATGCTTGAGGCCTATGCCCATGCCGTCGACGAAGGTTACAGGTTCTTCAGTTACGGGGACGCCTCGCTGCTTTTGCCGGACGGCTGAGGGCCCGGAGACCTGCGGAAACGGACGGGTGATCCACGGGTGATCTATGGGTGATCTACGGGTGATCCGGAGCGGATATGTCGTGCGATCAGTTGGTTATCAGATGTGCCTTGCCGCCGACGCGAACCGGGTCTCCGGGCGTGCCCGAAACGGTCACGGCAAGGTGCGACGGCTGACCCATATCCTCGCCCTGCCGGATGGCGAAGGTTCCGCCGCCGCGCAGGCCGGGCCAGTCCAGATCGACGAGCGCGCCGCCCAAGGCCGCCGCTGCCGCGCCGGTCGCCGGATCCTCGAGCACGCCGCCGATCGCGAAGGCATTGCGGGTGACGAAGGTCGCCGCGTCCTCGATATGCGCGAGGGTGACGGTGGTGAGGTTCTCCGACTGCATCAGGGCCAGAAGGGCGTCGAAATCATATGCCATGGCAGCGAGGCGCGCGCGGTCGCCGAGGGCCAGGATCGGGTGATCGTTGCCCGCGAAGGCCAGTGTCGGCGGCAGCCGGGGGTCGAGGTCGTCCGCAGACAGCGAGAAAATGC
>JBARXR010000482.1:0-5937 GCA_049647445.1 Jannaschia sp.
CATCCCGACCGCCCGCATGTAGGGCGGCTCGAACGGCAACAGGGCCAGCACATGATCGACCGTGCGCGCCATCTTTGCCGCGCGCGCGGGGCGCCATGCCCAGACGGAGGGGGCCACGTAATGGATCACCGGCAGATCCGGGCGCCCGGCCCGCGCCTTCACCTTCGCCGCGACCCGCAGGCAAAAGTCGGGGCTGTCGATGGTGACCAGGGCCGCTGGCCTGACGCGGAGCACCTCCGCCACCGCTTCATCCCGACGCCGAAACAGGTGGCGCAGTTTCGGCAGCACCTCGGCCAGCCCCATCACGGACAGGTCGGACATGGGAAACAGGCTTTGCAGGCCCTCCGCCTCCATCGCGGGGCCCCCGACGCCGTGGAATTCCACCCCGGGGACCAGCGTCTTCAGGCCCGCCATCAGCGCTCCGCCAAGCTTGTCGCCCGACGGCTCTCCGGCGATCAGGACCAAGCGCATCAGCGGTCCCAGCCGGCGAGGAACAGGCCTTTCGCGCGGACCTGCGCCGCCACGTCCTCCGGATCCAGCACCAGCACGCCGCCCCGCTCCACCGCGATCCCGTTCAGACCCGCCGCCGCGACACGACGCACGGTCTCCGGACCTATGGTCGGCAGGTCGATGCGGCGATCTTGTCCCGGTTTGGCGGCCTTGAAGAACACCCCTCCGGCGGGGCGGGGAAACGCGGGCATTCCGCCGCGCGGCACCGAACCGCCCGACAGCCAATCCGCCGCGCCACCGAACAGGTCACCGCCGAAGAGCCCGCCAGCGGGCGGTCTTGGCTGTGGCGGCGCGGGCGGCCCCTCGTACAGAGAGGCCAGCATCCAGTCCGTGCCCGGTGCCGCTTCCACCGCAAGCACTTGTCCTGCGGCCACGACACACCCCTGTCCGACATCGACGGCAGACAGCGCCGCATGTACCTCGACGGCGCGGGCGATGTCCGACAGGTCGCGTTCTGTCGGTGTGCCGTGCAGCGGCAGGGTCAGCAGCGCGGGCGCCACATCCTGTGCGCCCACGACAGCAAGTCCCGCCTCCTCGAAGAAGGCGATGACGGTCCTCAGCGCCGCATCGTCTCCGACCTGCACGGCCTGCATCATGCGCGGAACCAACGGCGTCGTGGCGGCATCGACCGCCGAGGGATCGAGGGGTGGACGGGCTATGGCACCGGCGAAACAGACTTCGTCGACGCCGTCGTCCTTGAGGGACGCGATGAAACTGCCCAGGTTCTCGATCCGGAAAGCGCGGGACTGGCCCACACCTGTGGGGGCGAACCCCTTCAGATGACAGGCGAACCACGCCCGACCGGAGCGCCCGAGCGCGTTGGCAAGAACGGCGGGCAGCGCGCCCTGCCCCGCGATCAGCGCAAGACGGCTCATTTCGGGACCAGGAACGACCTGTCCGTCGCCCCGGTGATGAAGGCCACCATGCGACGCACATAGTCGCTCGATGTCTCCTCCCCCAGGCGAACGGCCCGTTCGTGGAACGTCCCTTCGCCCTGCTTGAGCGTCAGCAGGGCGATCCGCAGCGCCTGTATATCCTCACGCGCGACGCCCTTGCGCTTGAGGCCGACGAGGTTGAGACCGTCCAGCTCCGCCCGCGGCCCCGTCACGAGGCCATAGGGAACCACGTCATTCGTCACCATCGACAGCGCTCCGATGATGGCCCCGCGTCCGATCCGGACCCATTGGTGGATGCCCGACAGGCCGCCGACGATCACGTCATCCTCGATCTGGCAGTGTCCGGCAATGGCGGACTGGTTCACCACCACCACCCTGTCCCCCACAACGCAATCGTGGGCGATGTGGCAGCCGGCCATGAACAGACCGTCGTCCCCGACAACCGTCACGCCCCCACCGCCGGCGGTGCCGGTGTTCATCGTCACATGTTCCCGGATCCGGTTGCGCGCCCCGATCCGAAGGCGTGTCTTCTCGCCGGTGAACTTGAGGTCCTGCGGAACCTGTCCGATCGACGCAAAGGGAAAGATCACCGTCCCCGCCCCCACATCCGTCCAGCCGGTGACGACGACATGGGACATGATCTCGACGCCCGCGCCGAGGGTCACATCCGGTCCGATGATCGAGAACGGACCGACGCGCACACCGGGGCCGATCGTGGCACCCTCCTCGACGATGGCCATGTCGTGGATGATCGCGGACGGGTCGATGCTCACTTCGGAAGGTCCATCATGGCTGTGAATTCGGCCTCGGCAGCGGTTTCGCCCTCTACGGTCGCGATCCCGGTGAATTTCCAGACCTTGGCGCCGGGCTTGCCGCGCGTGACCACGATCCGCATTTCCAGCACATCGCCCGGGATGACCTTGCGGCGGAACTTGCAGCCGTCGATGGCCATGAAATACACGAGGAAAGCCTTGTCGGCCAGATCGTTGCTGACCCCGACCATGACCGCCGCCGTCTGGGCCATCGCCTCGACGATGGTGACCCCGGGCATGATCGGCGTTCCCGGGAAGTGTCCCTGGAAATGCGGCTCGTTGAAGGTCACGTTCTTGATCCCGGTGGCCGACGTGTTGGCCACGATATCGCGCACCTTGTCCACCAGCAGGAACGGATAGCGGTGCGGAATGATCCGTTGGATCAAATGGATGTCGGCCTCGGTCTGGATCGCCTCGACGGTCATGTCGCCCCCCTTGGTCAGCGCGTCACCGGGGCTTAGCGCGCGGCGGACCTTGGACGCAAGTCGGGCGCGCTATTCCTCGGGCTCCGGCTGATCCGGTGTCGTCGCCTCCGGACGCGGGATCGGCTGGGGCGGGACCAGGCCCTCACCCTCACCCAGGACCGCGTCGATGCGACTGCGTGCCAGCGCCGTGATGTCCACCTGATCGGCCGAAGCGATCACGATGCGCCGGTCGAGGATCACAAGAGCCCCGGTCTCCCGCGCAAGGGCGATCAGTACGGGGTTTGCCTGTTCGAAGAACAGGGCCTGCGCGCGTTCGGATTGCTGCTGGATCGCACGGGCCTTCGCGTCTTGTGCACGTCGGATGCCGACGACCCGGTCGTCGAAATCCCCGGCCAGATCACGAAAGTCACCGGCGTCCATCGTCGGGCGTTGTTCGGTCAGGGCACGTTCCTCGGCCTCGAGGGCCAACTCAATCTCGCGGTTCTCGGCGACCAAGGCGGCGGACGCCGCCTCGATGTCGCGGGCCACGCGCAGACCGAACTCGGACGTCCCGAACAGGGCATCCCTGTCCAGAACCACCACCGCAGATTGCGGCACCCCCGGCGTCACGGGCGGGGACGGCTGCTGGGCCGACACCGGTGACGCCGTCAGGACCGCGACCAGAAGGCCTGCGACGACGGGGCGACGCATCAGAACCGCGTCTGGATCGTCAGGTCGAAATTCTGTTCGCGGTCATAGGTGCGCTTGTTGATGGCGCGCGTGAAGTTGAACCGCAGGGGTCCGATCTGCGTGTCCCAGAGGATGCCGATGCCTGCCGCCGAATTCAGGAAGAAATCGTCATCCACAGGATTTGCGCCGGCCGGGCCGCCAGCCGTGCTGTCCAGCCCCCAAACCGAAGCCACATCGACGAAGGCCGCGCCCGAGATGCCGTATTCATCCGGCAGAAACCCGATCGGGAACTGGGCTTCGAACCGTGCCGCCACGAAACGGTTTCCGCCCACCGCATCGTCGCCCGCAACCAGGTCGCGCGGTCCGATGCCGCCGGATTCGAACCCGCGAATGATCGACTGACCGGTGAAGAACCGGTTCGCCTGCAACGAAGTCGTCCCACCAAGCGAATTCAGGATACCGCCCTCTATCGTGGCACTCAGGGTGACTTCGTCGTTCGCGACCGTCCTTTGCGCCTGTGCCAGAGCACTGGTCTTCAGGAACTCGGTGTCGCCGCCCAGGCCGGCGATCTCCTGCCCGAACCGCAACCGGATGCCGCGCGTCGGATCGAGGCCCCGACCGATCGTGTTGTAGCCATAGGAATATCCGACGGAGGACGTGACGTTTCCGCCCTGATCATTGCTCAGGATCAGGGACAGGTTCGCCGGATCGTTCGCCGTCAGCTTGTCGTCGCTATAGCTGTAGAAAAGCTGGAGACGGCTGAATTCCCCGACGGGAAACTCGATGCTTGGCCGCAAGCCGACCGACCGGGTGTCGAACGTGGCGCTGTCGCTGGACGTCTCGCTGTAGAAGATGGTGAACCCGAGGGCGAGGTCCCGATTCAGGAAGAACGGCTCCACGAAGGTCAGCTCGGAATTGCTGCTCTCCGAACCGGTGTCCACGCTCAGGTTCAGGACCTGGCCCCGTCCGAGGAAGTTGGTCTCCGCAAAGCTGACGGCGATGCCGGCCCCGTTCTGAACGGAATAATTCACCCCGAACCCGAGTGAGCCTGTCGGCTGCTCCTCGACATCGACGTCCACGATCACACGGTCGGGCCCGGTGCCCTCGCGCGCGGTCACGTCGGCCTGGCTGAAGTATCCGAGCGCCCGGATCCGCTCCGCCGCCGCGCGAATTTCACGCGGATTGAACGGGTCGCCTTCGATCGTGTTGAATTGACGACGGATCACACGGTCCAGTGTCGTCCCGTTGCCCTCGATGTCGATCCGCTCGACGAACAGGCGTTCGCCCTTCTCGACCACGAAATTCACGTCAAGCGTCAGGTCGGCATCGTTGCGTGTGATCTGCGGCGTGACACGGATGAACGTCAGTCCCTGCCGCGTCGCCAGAAGCTCCAGCCGTTCGATCGTCCGCTCTATCGACTGCGGGGAAAAGATGTCGCCCGGGCCGACGCGTATCTCCGACTGATAGAGCGCGGTATCGATCTCCGCGAGATCGGATACCGCGGCGACGTTCCCGTAGCGGAATTGCTGACCTTCCTGGACCTGAAAGGTCACGAAGAACGCATCGCGACCGGGACTCAGCTCCGGCGTCGACGACAGGACGGCGAAATCCGCATATCCCCGCGACAGGTAGAAGTCGCGCAGCAATTGCTCGTCGAAGGCAATGCGGTCCGCGACGAAGGTGTCGCTGCGGATCAGACGCCGGAAGATACCCGCCTGCGAAGTCTCGAGGACGCGGCGCAGACGGCGGTCCGAAAACGCCCGGTTGCCGACGAAGCTGAGCCGTTCCACCTCCGTGACGCGGCCTTCGGTGACCTCGAACACAAGGTCCACGCGGTTCTCGCTGCGTTCGATGATCCGGGGCCGAACTGTTGCCGCAAGTCTGCCGGTCTGCGCATAGGCCGCCGTTATGGCGGCAGCGTCGCGCTCGGCCTGCGCCGGCGAATAGGTCCGGCGCGGCGTCGAGGTTATCACCGGCAGAAGGTCCTCGTCGTCGATCCGGCTGTTGCCCTCGATGTTGATGCGGTTGATCGTCGGGAATTCCTCCACGATCACGAGAAGGGTTCCGCCCTGCGGCACGACCTCGACGCGCTGGAACAGGCCCGACGCCTGCAGGCGATCGTATCCGTCGCTCAGCTGACCCGCCGATATGGTCTGGCCCGGCGTGACGCCCAGATTTGTCAGGATCGTCGCCGTTTCAATGCGGGTGTTGCCCTGCACCTCGAACGTCGTGAATGTGAAGGACTGCGCGAAAGCCGCCCCCGCGATCCACGTGGCACCGATCAGAGTCGTGCCCAAAATACGGAAGCTGTCAAATGCGTGAGGCAATGCCCCCCGACCGGCCATGATGCTGGCCCTGCCGCGATCGTCCATATTCTTCCGCCCCACTTGCGATCTTCTTGCGAAAATCCCTATCGGACGGTCGGGATGATGTCAAAGCGCCGAAAGCCGATGCAGCGACTTTCGGGCATCACTGTGTCGCGGCGGCAAATCGATCAGAGCGATTGAACCCAGCCCGCAAGCATCACTGCGAAGACAATGGCAAAGACCGACAGGAACCGGTCGATGTTCAGGCCCATGAAAATCGACAGGCCACGGTATCCGTTCTTGACTTGTTGCATGGTCG
>JBARXR010000483.1:0-15540 GCA_049647445.1 Jannaschia sp.
GGCGCCTGAACAGAAAGACGGTGGACGGCGGTGATGGCACCTCGAGAGAGCGTTCGGTGAGCGGTTCGCCTTCATAGAGACCTGTCAGCTCATAGGAATCCTCGACGTCCATCTCCTCGGGCACTGCCTCGTCCGGCCAATCGGTGACCACCAGACGCACCTCGGCCGCGAGCGCGGCGAAGGGCGCGGGAAAAGCCGCGCGGGCCGTCTCGGCCATCGCCAGCAGGTCGTCGATGTCGGGGGCAACGGTCATTCGAGCGTCCGTACGCCTTCCGCCGTCTCGAGCGTGGCCGCGATGCGCCGTGGGCCCGTTCGGACGCGTACGCGGGGATCATCCATCAGCTCGGTCAACACAAGCACAAGCGCTTCGGCGTCCGGATGCGTGATCCCGAGACGGGCAAGGCGCAGCCCGGCATCCTTGAATTCCGGTGCCGGGCTGTCCCACTGGATCAACGCCGGAAAGCAGCCGTCGAACGGCAGAACGCCATCGTCTGGTACCGCCATGCGCCATCGAAAAGGGCCCCGTTCGAACGCCAGGATACGCCCGGCATCAGGAAAGCGTTCTACAAGCGCTGGAAGGTCGTCGGTCCGCACGATCCAGTTGCCGATGCGCGGCTGCCCTGCGCGCCGGTCGAGATCGAACCATCGCGGGCGTCCCGGCGCGGGGGCCTCGGGGTCGATCGCGATCACTTCGAAATACTCGCCGGCACCCAATCCCGACAAACGGTTATGCGTGGACATGAGCGCGTGTTTGCCGCCCGGACCCATCATATGGCCGATTTGCGCCTCGACATGGGCGGTCCCCTCGGCCAGCGTGTCGGCGGAAATTGCGAAGTGATCGAAGGTTTGCATGAGCGCGGACGCTAGGCTTGCTGAGGAAAAGGCGCAACTGCGCAAACGGTGCATCGCGGCGCGCGATACAGCCACGGATCTTGCACGCGCGGCTGCGGCCACGCGCCTCTACGCGCGCCTGATGCACCTCAGGGGGCACACCATCGCAGGCTATGTCCCGATCGGGTCGGAGGCCGATCCGACCGTGGCCATGCGGACGCTGGCCGCCGACAATCGGATCTGTGTGCCGGTGGTCACGGCAAAGGGTGCGGCATTGCGGTTTCGCGAATGGACGCCGGGCTGCGCGATGGAGAACGGACCCTTCGACGTGCCCGTCCCAGTGGACGGTAGCTGGCGTGTTCCCGACGTGGTGATCGTGCCGATGGTCGGCTTCGACGTCGATGGCGGACGTTTGGGGTACGGCGGCGGTTTCTATGACCGGACCCTGCCCGGGCTGGGAGATGCCTTGATCGTCGGGCTGGCGCTGGAAGCACAGCGTCTGCCGCGCGTTCCTGCTGACGCGACGGATGTTCCCTTGCCCTGGATCGTCACGGAGCGGGGGGTTTTCGGGGCCGACGCGACCGGATAGTGAGCCAGGCAACTGGAGGACCGCGCCATGACCGACTTCGACCGTTCCATCAAGATCGCCCCCTCGATCCTTGCCGCGGATTTCGCCAATTTCGGTGCGGAATGCGCCGCCGTGGAGGCGCAGGGGGCCGACTGGGTGCATGTCGACGTGATGGACGGCCACTTCGTGCCAAACATCAGCTTCGGGGCGTCGACCTGCGCCGCGATCCGACCGCATATCAAGGGCGTCATGGACGTGCATCTGATGATTGCGCCCGTGGACAAGTATCTGGACGGCTTCGTCGCCGCAGGTGCTGATGTGATCACCGCACACCTGGAGGCGGGTCCGCATATCCACCGGACCTTGCAGGCCATTCGCGGCGCCGGTGCAAAAGCGGGCCTGGCCCTCAATCCAGGCACCCCGGCCGAAGCCGCCGCCGCCTTGCTCGACGACGTGGACATGATCTGCGTGATGACGGTCAATCCAGGCTTCGGCGGCCAGAAATTCATCGCGGGTCAGATTGAAAAAATCCGGTCCCTGCGCCGGATGCTGGGCGACAGACCGGTTCACATCGAGGTCGATGGCGGCGTCGATGCGACGACGGCGCCGCTGGTCGTCGCGGCGGGTGCGGACGTTCTGGTGGCGGGATCTGCCGTTTTCAAGGGCGGGTCTGCGGATGCTCCGGACGAATACGGCCGCAACATCCGAGCGATCCGGTCGGCTGCCGATGCCGCACGGCAAACGTCGTGACGCGACAGACTTACGGGTTGTGGCAGGCAGTCCCAGTCACGGGGCGGACGTCGGCGCTACAATCGCCGAGACGTTCGCCCGGCCCATAGTCAGCTAGCGAGCTGACGGGGATCAGGCCGAAGGCCAGAAGCACAATCGCCACCAGCATCGTCGTGGCACCCACGCCACGAAATTTGGAGGCGGGCAGTACAGGCGTGTCCTGTTTCATCAAGATACTCATTTCCTTCCCATGTTTCACATGCGTTCGGACGGGTCGCGCCGCCCGGCGTCGGCAGACTTCGCTGCCCGGATCGTGCGGGCGATATCCCCGCAGCCGTCCATGGCCCGAAGGCCATGGAGGAAAGTGCTTCGGCAGGCAACGAACGGCGGTCTTCAGACCGGCGCGGGATCCGGCAATTCGCCGTCCCATGGTTCGTGCTGCTGTCAACGACGGCAGATATGCGCGCAAAGACCTAACCAATGGTGAAAAGTGCGGTGCCGATTGGCTGGGATTTTCGGACAGTTTGAAGGATATCAGTCCGGAACGGGCAGCCGCGTACGCGCGGAATCGGACGCGTAGATCAACTCGCAAAGCGCAAGCACCTCAAGATAACTGCGCGCCGTATTCTCGGGCCGGGCTCCGTCGGAAATCGCCGACACGACGTGCGCCTGCAACGCGCGCACGGAGTCGCCTGCAAAGCCGGGCCAGTCGCGTGCCGCGAGGATCGTCTCGGTTGATCGGGTCCCGGCTGCACGCAGTGTCACCGCCCCGGCGCCGTCCAGTCCAAGCGTTGCCTCCGTTCCCTCCAGCAGCGCCTCGCCAAAGGTGCGGCGAGGGTTGTCGGTATCGAAATCCAGCAGACGATTGCCGTCGAACAGGGCCCTGCATCCGTCGCCATAGTCGAAGATGAACAGGCCGGCATCCTCGCCCCGGATCACGGGGTTGAGACGCCGCAGGTCAGCATAGACCCCTTCGGGTCGACCCAGAAGGAACCGGAACGTGTCGATGTAATGCACGCCCGTTTCATGGATCAGCAGGCGCGGCATCTTTCGAAAATACGGCTGCCGCGCAAGATAGGCATCGCTGCCCTGACCATCGCCCGTGCGCAGGCGGAACGTCAGGTTCAGCGGTCGTCCGATCCGGCCAGCGTCAAGCGCCTCTTTCATGGCCCGAAACCAGGGCTGGAAGCGAAAGTTCTCATGCACGACAAGGCAAACGCCCGCTGCCTCGGCCTCGGCGGTGATGGCGCGGGCCTCCTCCAGCGATCGGCAGAACGGTTTCTGGCAGATGATCGCACGCAGGCCACTGGGCAGGGCGGCGCGGATGGCGGCAGCATGGGTCGTCGGGGGCGTCGCGATGTCGAGAATGTCCAGCGCCTGGCCCAGAAGTCCGGAGATATCCGGGTGATCCGCGCCCTTTTCCGGATCGGCATCGGCGGTCGCGACCAGGTCCGCGCCGGGCACCCGGGTCCATCCGTCGCGGTGGAATTGCGCGAAATAGCCAAGGCCGAGAAGGCCGACGCGCAGTGTCACAGGCGCGCCATCACCGCACCTGCGGCCCCGGCGGTATCGAGCGAACCGCCCAGATCGCCCGTCGTCTCGCCCGCCGCAAGGCAAGCGTCCACGGCGGCTTGCACCCTCAGGGCATCGTCGATCATCGCGGGCGTGTCATGGCGACGGCCCAGCCAGTCGAGCATCATGCCCGCCGACAGGATCATCGCGAACGGGTTCGCGACACCGCGCCCGGCGATGTCGGGCGCAGAGCCGTGGCAGGGCTGGAAAACGGCATGGTCGTCTCCGATGTCGGCGGAGGGGGCCATGCCGAGGCCGCCCATCAGGCCCGCGCCGAGATCGGAAAGGATGTCGCCGAACATGTTCTCGGTAACCATCACGTCCCAGTCCCATGGCTTTTGCACCATGTAGAGGGCCATGGCATCGACATAAGCATGGTCTGCCGTCAGGTCGGGATAGCCCTTCGCCACGCCGTCGAAGATCTCGCGCCAGAAGGCGAACGCGCGGAAGACATTGGCCTTGTCCACCGAAGTCACACGCCCGGGTGACCCGCCCGCGTGGCGCCCGGCAGCCAATTCAAACGTGAAGTTGCAGACCTTGGTTGTGGTGCGCCGGGTCAGGCGCAGCGTTTCTTCGGCGTAGTCATCCGTCACCGTGCCCTTGCCCTGCGTATGGAAAAGGCCCTCGGTGGATTCCCGCACGAGGACGAAGTCGATGACCTTGCCTTCGGGGATGCGCAGCGGCGTGGCCATGCCGGGAACCACACGGACCGGCCGCACCCCGGCATAGAGGTCAAGCGCGATCCGAATATCGATCTGCGGCGTCATCTCGGTCCCGTCCGGGTAGCGCACCGCGGGGTCGCCGAGCGCGGACAGCAGGATCGCGTCGGCCTTGCGGGCGGTCTCGAGCGACGCCTCGGGCAGGTCCGACCCACAATCGAGGTAACTGGCGGCCCCGGCCGGACAATCACGAAACGTGAAATCGTACTCCGGTGAAAGACCGCGAAGAATGTCCAGTGTCGGGGCCATGATCTCCGGCCCGATGCCGTCGCCATGGAAGACGGCAATCTCGAAAGTCTTGGACATTTTGATATTCCTCGGTTCTCCTGACATCAGCAATAGGAGCCATTCCTTGGGAGGGGAAGCATGTTCGCAGTCGTCGTCACGATCGAGGTCACGCCGGGTCAGATGCCCGTATTTCTGCCCGCGACGCTCGACAATGCGCGCGCCTCGCTGTCGGAGCCTGCCTGTCAGCGGTTCGACGTCCTGACCGATCCGGCGCGTCCCGACGAGGTCTTCCTGTACGAGCTTTACGACGATGCGGCGGGGTTCGACGCGCACCGCGAGACGGCACACTACAAGACGTTTGATGCCATCGTGGCACCGTTGATCGCGGCAAAGGTGGTCAAGACCTATGAATCGGTCGCCGGATGAGCATCGCCTGGGAGGTCTTCGCCCTCCGCTATGCAGACCGGATGGCGCGGCGGCGGGGTGACAGCTTCCTCTTTGATGACGACCACGCGGCGCCCCACCCGATGGATTACTTCATCTGGCTCCTGCGGTGCGGGGATCGTGCGATCCTCGTGGACACGGGCTATGATGCAGCGGAGGGCACAAGGCGCGGCCGCCCCATCCTGACAGACCCGCGCGCGGCCCTGAAACCCTTCGGCCTGGCACCCGACGATATCGACACCGTCATCGTTACGCACCTGCATTACGATCACGCGGGAGGGCTGCATCTGTTCCCGAACGCGCGCCTCCATCTTCAGGCAGCCGAGATGGCCTATGCCACCGGCCCGTGCATGTGCCACGACGCACTGCGGATGCCCTTCACCGGCGAACACGTCTGCGAGGCGGTCAAGCGGTTGTATCAGGGCCGGGTCGCGTTCCACGACGGAACCGGCGAAATCGCCCAAGGGGTGACCGTGCACAGGATCGGCGGGCATTCGAAAGGATTGCAGGCGGTCCGCGTGCGAACCGCAGCCGGATGGCTGTGCCTCGCGTCGGATGCGACCCATTTCTATGAGAACTATCTGTCCGGAAAACCCTTTCCCATTGTTGCGGACGTGGGCGAGATGCTCGACGGGTTCGTGACCATCCGGGCGCTTGCCTCGCGGCCGGAACTGGTCATTCCCGGCCACGATCCGCTGGTCCGAAGTCTGTTCCCGCAGGAACACCCCGAGGTCTGGCGGCTGTCGAACGGCCCGATCTCTGCCTTGCCGCAGTCCCCGTGACATCCCTGCGTGCGCCGAAGCCTTGGGTCGTCCATACGGCTATATTCCGGGCGTGTTGGGCCACATCCGGGCTAGACCGAGGGTCCCAACGCAATATGTTATCGCTATCGGCCCCGTTTCGGGCAGATTCGTTCTGGTCAGTTACGCGCTAAATCGGTAAGGAAACTTTACCAGACGACCCGGGAGGGGTTCGTCGCGGGGCAACGCTCCCCGCAAATTGGTTCAACACGGGAGGGATGACACACATGAAACTCAAGGCAATCGCACTGGCTTCGGTCGCTGCACTCACGGCACAGGGCGCGATGGCGCAGGACGTGCTGGAAATGACATCGGCGTTCGGTAAGAACCTGCCGATCCTCGGCACCGCAGGTGTCGATTTCGTCGAGAAGATCAACAGCATCTCCAACGAGGTCGAGTTCGAACACTTCGATCCCGGTGAGTTGGTTCCCGTGCTCGAAGCCCTCGACGCCGTATCCAACGGATCGGTCGATGCCGCCTACACCACTTCCGGCTACTGGCAGGGCAAGATCGCCGCGGCCTCCTTGTTCGCCGCTGTCCCGTTCGGCCCGGAAGCGGGCGAATTCCTTGCATGGATGCTCTATGACGACGGCATGACGCTGTTCCAGCGCATGTATGACGAGAACGGCTACAACGTTCACGTGACGCCCTGCGGCGTCATCGCGCCCGAGACCTCGGGCTGGTTCAAGAACGAGATCAACTCGGTCGATGACCTTCAGGGTCTCAACATGCGCTTCTTCGGTCTCGGCGCCGAAGTGATGCAGAAGCTGGGTGTGTCCACGTCGCTGCTCGCAGGCGGGGACATCTTCCCGGCGCTGGAGCGTGGCGCGATCGACGCGACCGAATTCTCCATGCCGCTGATTGATCAGCGTCTCGGCTTCTACCAGATCGCCAAGTTCAACTACTTCCCCGGTTGGCACCAGCCTGCGACGCTGTTCGAGCTGCTGATCAACAAGGACGTATGGGACGGTCTGGAAGAGCAGACGCAGAACCAGATCGAGATCGCCTGTCTTGCCAACATCACGACTAACTATGCCGAAGGCGAGGCGAAGAACTTCGACGCCATGCGTGAAAACGTCGAGGCGAATGGCGTGACCATCAAGACCTGGTCGCCCGAGATCCTTGCCAGCTTCGAAAGCGCATGGACCGAGGTTGCCGCCGAGCTTGCGGCCGAGGATGCCTACTTCAAGGAGGTCTGGGACGACCTTCAGGAGTTCCGGGCCGGCTACAAGACCTGGGGCGACACCATCTACCTGCCGCGTCCGCGCAACTGAGCGCGATCGATCCAGGACCCGGGGCGCACGTGAACGCGCGCTTCGGGGCAACGGATCGGTAAAGGGAGACCGGGTCGGACGGAGCCTTCCGTCCGACCCCTTTCAAAATGCGTGCCGAGAGATGGCCCGCGCGTGGAGAGCACGTCATGAGCATAGCGACGCCGCCCAAATCCGGCGAGGATGTTGTCGACGGCCCGATCGTCGCGATAAGCGATCCGGGCGAGGTCGGGCGCGATGAACATAACCGCGGCGACCGCTTCATCGTCGCCGTGTCGAATTTCTTCGCCTGGCTTTTTCCTATTCTGATGATGGTGATCGTGGCCCAGGTTCTGCTGCGAAACTTCGGCCGCCTGGGCTTCGGACCGGGCAATCAGGCGTGGATGGATGACCTTCAGTGGTGGCTTTACGGGGCTGCCGTTCTCGTCGGGGTCGCCTATGCGGTGACCACGACGTCCCATGTCCGCGTGGACATCTTCTATGACCACTATCCGGACCCGAAGAAGCGCAAGATCGACATTTTCGGGCTTTCATGGCTGTTCCTGCCGTTCATCATCCTGTGCTGGGACGTCACGTTGCCCTATGCGATCCAGTCCATCGTCAGCCGGGAGGGGTCCAGCAGTCCGAACGGCCTGCACAGCCTCTATCTGCTCAAGTCGTTCGTGAACCTGTCTTTCGTGCTGATCGCTATCGCGACCTGGTTCGCATATGTCCGAATGCTGTCCCAACTCATGCGGCCGCTTTGGTGGCGCAAGTTGCTCTACGCCTTCCCCGCCGTCGCCTTCGCGATCAATCTGATCATCTATTACGGGGCGCTTGGCCTTGTCCTTTTGACGTCCGAGGCCGGCACGACCGCGCGGGACGCTGGGCGGCACTGGTTCTTCGATGAAATAGACCTTTTCGCAGGGCAGGAAATGAACATCACCGTCATGGCCGCTCTGGTCGTGACGGCCCTCGTTATCCTTGCTGCCTACCTGCTGCGCGACCGTGACGGAGACATCGCCTGATGCCGATCCTTCAATTCATCGGACAGGCCATGACCCTGAACGAACTCGTCGTCCTGGTCATGTTCCTGACCTTCATCTGGCTGCTGTTCCGGGGCATCCCTGTGGCCTTCGCCCTCGTCGGTGTCTCGCTGATCTATGCGCTGTTCGCGGAAGTCTTCCTCGACCCCTATCGTCGCGCATTCGAGGGCATCATCGAATTCGACCGGACCGGCATCGACTATACCCGCCTGTCGGTCCTCTCGAACCGCCTGTTCGGCAACATCGTCCAGAACCCGGTTCTGGTGGCGCTGCCGATGTTCATCTACATGGGCCTGATGCTCGACCAGTCCGGCGTTGCCCAACGCATGATGCAGTCGATGCAGCGCCTGTTCGGCGGTTTGCGTGGCGGCCTTGCCCTGACCGTCCTCTTGATCGGCATAATCCTTGCGGCGTCCACGGGCGTCATCGGGGCGTCTGTCACCCTGCTGGGGGTCATGGCCCTGCCGCAGATGATGGATCAGGGGTACTCGAAAACAATCTCCACCGGGACCATTGCCGCCGCGGGGACGCTCGGCATCCTCATCCCGCCGTCCATCATGCTGGTTATCATGTCGGACCAGCTTGCGATCTCGCTGGGCGACCTGTTCATGGGGGCGCTGTTTCCCGGGTTGATCCTGGGGGGTCTCTATATCGCGTTCATCGTGATCTACGGGTTCATCAAGCCCAACGCGATGCCCGCGCCGGAGCACGCGGGTGAGGTCGGCTGGGATGTGGTCAAGGACGTGCTGGTCGCCGTTGTGCCGCCCCTGTTCCTGATCCTTCTGGTGTTGGGGTCGATCTTCGCGGGCTTCGCCACGCCGACCGAAGCTTCGGGCCTCGGCGCCTTCGGCGCGACGCTGCTGGCGATCTTCAATCGCAAGCTGGACTGGAAAGTGTTTCGCGAGGTCGCCCGATCGACGCTCAACACGTCCGGCTATATCGTCGGCATCTTTCTGGCCGCCAACTTTTTCGCGCTGGTTCTGCGCCGCTACGGCGGTGATGAGATCGTGGAGCATCACGTGCTGGGGATCTTCGAAAACCCCTACATGATCGTTCTTTTCATCCTGTTCATCGTGTTCCTGCTGGGCTTCCTGCTCGACTGGATCGAGATCACGATCATCATCATGCCCTTGATGCTGCCGATCGTCGCCGCGCTTGAACTGGCCGTGCCTGGGTTTGACGTGGTGCGCGATCCGCAGGTCGTCTGGTTCGCGATCCTCGTGGCGGTCACGCTGCAGACGAGTTTCCTGACGCCCCCGGTGGGCTTTGCGCTGTTCTACCTCAAGGGCGTCTGCCCTCCCGGCGTAAATCTCGGCCATATCTACCGGGGCGTGATCCCCTTCGTCCTGCTGCAATTGACAGGTCTCGCCATCGTATTTGTCTTCCCTGCGCTGACGACATGGCTGCCATCGGTGGCCTACGGGAACTGACGCAAAGGTGATAAACCTTCCAGTGTTGGAAGGTTGCGACCGCGTGCCGCAATTGGCATCCCGGAAGCGGGGTGCCATTTGCGCCTTGCGACCCGCACCTGTTCCGGAGACCTGACCGATGCGCAATATCCTTGCCGCCACTGCCCTTGCCGCCTTCGCCGCCGCGGCCCTTACGTCTCCGCTCTGGGCCGAAGACAAGATGATCGTGCTGGGTGATCTGCACATCATGCAGCCCATGCTCCGGGCGACTGTCCCGAATGCACCTGTCGGCAGCGGTTTCGTGACCATCGCGAACATGGGCGAAACCGTCGACACACTGGTCGCCGCGTCGATTGACGGCGATCTTGCGGGCCGGGTCGAACTGCACGAGATGAAAATGGCGGAGGGGGTGATGTCCATGTCGGAGGTGGACGGCGGCATCACGATCCCGGCAGGCGGGGAGGTAAGCCTTGCGCCCGGCGGTCTGCACCTGATGATCATGGGCCTTGCGCAGCCATTGACCGCAGGGGAGACGTATTCCGTGACATTGACCTTCGAGACCGCGGGCGCCATCACGCTCGACTTCCCGGTCATGACCTTGGGAGAAATCCGCGCGAGCGTCGAAGAGACCGGACAGATGAACCACGGGTCAGGGCATGGCGCAGGTCACGCCGGACACGGGAACTGACGCATGGGACGTCGCTGGCTCACGATCGTGTTCGCCGCTGCCGTGGCGGCGCTGGCGCTTGGTGCGGGTGTCGCCCTTCGGCAGGTGATGGACAATCGCACGCCCGCAGTTGTCGGCACCAAGCTGGGCGAGCCGTTCAGCCTGACCGACCACACAGGCGCCGACATCACCGAAGCCGCCTTCACGGGACGTCCCAGTCTGCTGTTCTTCGGCTTCACCCATTGTCCGGAAATCTGCCCCACGACCGTCTACGACATCGAAACATGGCTGACCGATCTGGGCGTGTCCGAGGATGCCATGGGGGCCTATTTCATCACGATCGACCCGGAGCGGGACACCCCTGAATTTCTGCGCGACTATCTCGAACCTCAGTCGGACCGGATCGTCGGCATTACCGGCGACCCGGACGCGGTGCGGGATATGGCCAGGTCATGGCGGGTCTACTTCCAGAAGCGCCCGCTGGGCGACGGTGATTACACGATGGATCATTACGCCTCGGTTTTCGTTCTGAACGCTGCGGGTGAGGTCGTCGACCTGATCCCCTTCGGGGCGGCACCCGAGGAAGCGAAGGCCAAGATCACCGCAGTTCTGGGCTGACCCCCCCCGGCAGGGAGCCGTTTTCCCATCGCGCCAGACCTGACTAAGCGAATTTGCGGATCGGACCGGCATTGGCACAGACACGCGCCCGCGCGCATCGTCGCCCCGCCATAGTAGGGGATATCCATGTTCGATCCATCGAACCTTGCCGTTTTCGCGCTGGCGCTCGACCTGTCGCAACTCTTCCACAGTGCCAATGGTATGCGATGTCGGACGGTACGTCGGCGCCCGTATCTTCCGTTCCTCACTTGGCATGCCGTTCGCGCGTTGGGCTGCGCGGCTCGGGCGGTGGTTCACCGCAGCCGTCTTCACGGGTCTATCGGCGAGTCTCGTCCTTGATGACGGTCGGTAGTGCCAAGAGGGTAGCGCCGCGCGAATCGCTGCGCTAGACTGCACCCCAGATCCGGAAAACCGGGCGGGCAGTATCAGATGCAGGCGGACCAATGACAGAAATTGCGCATGGCGCGGTTGTCGTCCTTCCGGGCGAGGCAATCCTTTCGCGGTGGTGGCGGACGCTCGACAAGGTCGTGCTGTTCGCGGTGGTCCTGTTGTTCGCCTTCGGTATCCTGCTGGGCCTTGCCGCCTCGGTGCCGCTGGCCGAACGCAACGGCCTGCCTGCCTTCCACTATGTCCAGCGACAAGCGATCTTCGGCTCCATGGCCTTCGTCGTGATGCTGGTCGTGTCTGCCATGTCCCCACAACTCGTGCGCCGTCTCGCCGTCATGGGATTTCTGGGTGCCGCTCTCGCGCTCATGTTCCTGCCGGTCCTTGGAACCGACTTCGGCAAAGGGGCCACGCGATGGTATTCGCTGGGCTTTGCCAGCATCCAGCCGTCCGAGTTCCTGAAGCCATTGTTCGTCATCGTCACGGCCTGGCTCATGGCTTCCGCCGCTGAACCGAACGGACCGCCCGGAAAATCGATCAGTTTCGCAATTCTCGTCATCATCATAGGCTTTCTTGCGATGCAGCCCGACTTCGGTCAGGCGATGCTTACGATCGTGGCGTGGTCGGCGGTATATTTCGTCGCCGGTGCGCCGATTTTCCTGCTGACGGCGGTGGTTCTGACGGTCGGTGCGGCCGGGGCGTTGGCCTACGGCAAGTCCGAGCACTTCGCCCGTCGCATCGACGGATTTCTCAGTCCCGACGTCGATCCGCGCACCCAGATGGGGTATGCCATCGATGCCATCCGCGAGGGCGGCTTCTTCGGCACCGGCGTCAACGAGGGTCGCGTCAAGTGGACCCTGCCGGATGCACATACCGATTTCATCATTGCCGTCGCCGCCGAGGAATACGGGATGATCATGGTCCTGTGCATCATCGCGCTGTTCGCGATCATCACCTTTCGCTGTCTGATGCGCCTGTGCGTTGAGCGGGACGTCTTCATCCGCCTTGCCGGCACCGGCCTGACGGTCCTGCTGGCCAGTCAGGCTTTCATCAACCTCGGCGTCGCCGTCCGGATCCTTCCGGCCAAGGGCATGACCCTGCCGTTCGTCAGCTATGGCGGCTCGTCGCTGATCGCGATGGGCCTTCTGATGGGGTGCCTTCTGTGCTTCACGCGGGTCCGGCCGCAGGCGGAAATCGGCGATCACCTGCTCTCGAACGGATTCCGATGAGCACGCCGCTGATCGTCATCGCAGCTGGCGGAACCGGCGGTCACATGTTCCCGGCGCAAGCGCTGGCCGAGGAAATGCTGTCGCGCGGCTGGCGGGTCAAGCTGTCGACGGACGATCGTGGCGCGCGCTATGCCGGTGGCTTTCCCGACGACGTCGAGATAGAGGTCCTGCCCTCGGCCACCTTTGCGCGGGGTGGTTTCGCGGCGAGGATGGGGGTTCTGCCCAAGCTTGCGGGCGGTGTCGTTCGTGCCCTGCGCTCCTTTCGGGCCGACCGTCCGACCCTCGTGGCCGGGTTCGGCGGCTATCCGTCCATCCCGGCGCTTACGGCGGCGGTCCTGCTGAAGTTGCCGCGCATCATCCATGAACAGAACGGTGTGCCCGGTCGCGTGAACGAGGTCTTCGCCCCGCGCGTCGATGCCTTTGCCTGCGGGACCTGGCCGACCCGACTTCCCGCCGGGATCGAGGGCGCCCACACCGGCAACCCGGTGCGCGGTGCCGTTCTGGCGCGGGCGGAAGCGCCCTATATTCCGCCCGGCGACTATCCCATGAGTGTGCTCGTCATCGGCGGCAGCCAGGGCGCCCGCATCCTGTCTGACGCCGTGCCGGAAGCCATGGCCCGCCTGCCGGAGGACATCCGCAAGCACCTGCGCGTGTCCCACCAGGCCCGGCCCGAGGATCATGACCGCGTCCTGTCCTTTTACGGCAACGCGGGCATCGACGCCGACGTGCAGCCCTTCTTCGAGGATGTTCCGACGCGCATGGCCGATGCGCAACTCGTCATCTCGCGGTCCGGAGCCTCGACCGTCGCGGACCTGTCGGTGATCGGTCGCCCGTCGATCCTGATCCCTTATGCGGTGGCTGCGGGCGACCATCAGACGGCCAATGCGCGCGGGTTGTCGGAGGCCGGAGCGGCAATCGTCATTCCCGAACGCAAGTTGACGCCCGAGACGCTTGCGGAACAGGCGACGCTGATCCTGTCCAACCCGGCGGGTGCGAGCCAGATGGCGCGTGGCGCGCTCTCGACGGCGGTGCCGGATGCTGCGACACGCCTTGCCGACCTCGTCCAATACGTGAGCCAGACCAGATGAACCCGACCAAGCTTCCCCAGTCCATGGGCCCGATCCACTTTGTCGGCATCGGCGGAATCGGCATGTCCGGTATCGCCGAAGTCCTTATGTCCTATGGATATTCCGTGCAGGGGTCGGATGCAAAAACCTCCAAGATCACGGACCGTCTGGTGTCTTTGGGCGCGCGGGTGTTCGAGGGGCAACGGGCCGACAATCTGAACGAGGCGGAAGTCGTGGTGATCTCTTCGGCGATCAAGCCGGGCAATCCGGAGCTTGATGCCGCGCGCGCCAAGGGCCTGCCGGTGGTGCGCCGGGCCGAGATGCTGGCCGAGCTGATGCGCATGAAATCCAACGTGGCTGTCGCCGGAACCCACGGAAAAACAACGACAACCACCATGGTCGCAGCCCTTCTCGATGCCGGGAAACTGGATCCGACTGTCATCAACGGCGGCATCATCCACGCCTATGGATCGAACGCGCGGATGGGCGAGGGTGAATGGATGGTGGTCGAGGCGGATGAGAGCGACGGCACGTTCAACCGACTGCCCGCGACCATCGCGATCGTCACCAACATCGACCCCGAGCACATGGAGCACTGGGGCACGATCGAGAACCTAAGACGCGGATTTGACGACTTTATTTCCAACATTCCGTTCTATGGTCTGGCGATCTGCTGCACCGATCACCCGGAGGTCCGGGCGCTGGTCGGGCGGGTGACGGATCGGCGGATCGTGACCTTCGGGTTCAACGCGCAGGCGGATGTTCGGGCGGTCAACCTGCGGTATGAAAAGGGCGTCGCGCACTTCGACATCCAGTTGCAGGGAGAGGACGCCGTGATCGAGAGCTGCACCCTGCCCATGCCTGGAGATCATAACGTTTCCAATGCCTTGTCGGCTGTTGCCGTGGCGCGCGAACTGGGTGTTCCGAAAGACGTGATCCGCGACGGGCTGGCCGCGTTCGGCGGCGTGAACCGGCGGTTCACCAAGGTGGGCGAGTGGCACGGCATCCCGATCATCGACGACTATGGCCACCATCCCGTTGAAATCGCTGCGGTTCTCAAGGCCGCCCGGCAGAGCATCGGGGACACAGGAAGGGTCATCGCCGTGCATCAGCCGCACCGCTACAGCCGCCTGCATTCGCTGTTCGACGACTTCTGCGGTTGTTTCAACGACGCGGATGTCGTTGGAATCGCTGAGGTTTACGGCGCAGGCGAAGATCCGATCGAAGGCGCGAGCCGCGACGATCTGGTCGCGGGCCTGATCCGGTTCGGCCACCGCCACGCCCGCGCCGTGACGTCCGAGGACGACCTTGTGCGGCTGGTCCGGGAGCAGGCGCGGGAGGGGGACATCGTGGTCTGCCTCGGGGCCGGAACGATCTCGGCCTGGGCCAACGCGCTGCCCGCGCACCTCGCCGGATGAGGGGGTCTTGTACGGTTCGGGGTAACTTTCGGGGACCGGTTTCACGAATTGTACAAACCGCATGGCGCTGATCGCGCTCTGCCTCTGGGTCGTCATCGCCTGGCTTTTGATGGTGACGCTCACGTCAAGACAAAGCTGGCCCGCCGCCTATGGATTGGTCGCCGTGGGCGTGCCGATCGTCGTCTGGCTCGGGGTTTCGATGGGCTGGCCGTGGGCGGTGCTTGGCCTGTTGACAATGGGGGTCGTTCTGCGCTGGCCGGTCCGGTATTTCTGGCGGTGGGTGAAGCGGGTGTCGGGGCGGTAGGGATTGCCTTGTCGTGCGCTCCACGGCAGCGTGGCGCGGATGGTAAAAGCGTATGAAATTGATAGCCGGGAAAAGCTGCAAGAGTGGCTGGAGGCGCTTCCGTCCGGGACGGAAGAGGAGCGCCTGCGCGCGCGCCAGATTGCGGTGGGGATCGCGTTTCGGGCCGCAGCACGGGTTTTTCCTTTTGCGGTTGTGGAGATGTCCGCCGAAGGGAAGAAAGACGACAAGCGTGATTTGACGTCTCTTACGGTGTATCG
>JBARXR010000484.1:0-4842 GCA_049647445.1 Jannaschia sp.
ACTCAACCCAACTCACGGATCTCGACGTCAAGCTGATTGATCGAACGGCCCTCTCGGACACCGTGTTTTTCCATTACCTCGAACGGATTTCAGCCGGTCGGGTCGACGCCGCCGCACCGGTGCCGACCCGCGTCGCGGACGACCTGACGCGCCTCGTGTCCGGTCCACACCAGACGGTCCTCGCGACGTCAGAAATCATGTTCAGTCGTTTGCCCCTGTCCGATTTCTATCAGCATACCGCCGAAGCGTTGCGGATGATGGGTCGCCTGCTTCCGGATTACCGTATCCAGGTGATTCTCTATGTCCGCCAGCAGACGGCTTTTGTCGAAAGCTGCTACACGCAGTTGGTCCAGACGGGCCGTGAAATCACCTTCGAAGATTACATCGGCGGCGACATCCCCCGGCATCTGGACTGGGCCAGGGTCTGTGACGACATCGCGGGGGCTGTTGGCGCGGAAAATGTCACGGTGCGCCCCTTCGAGGTCATCAGGGACATGGGCAGCGAGGGCTTTCTGCGGGATTTCCTGTCGATCATCGGGCTGTCGGAAGACCAGATGACGTCCTTCTCGTTTGATGACGCGCTGGCAGAGGGTGCGACCGCAAACCGTGGCTTTTCGCAGGTCGCCGTCGACATGGCGCGTTTTACCATGCCGATGTTGAACCCGAACCAGCGAAAACGGCTCCGGAAATTCTTGCAGGATCACTTTTCCACTCGGGATTTTCCGCGCCCGGCCTATTTCACGCCGGATCAGGCCATAGCCGTCGCGCGAGAATACTCCGAGTCCAACGCGCGTCTGTTCGAAGCCCACATGCCCGATTTCGACGCGGCCAGACTTGGGTATCTCACGGCTTGATCCCGCTTCAGGCGTTTGCCAACCCTGTGATGTCGAAGCCAAATTTTTCCACGAAATAGGTGTGCAGCTTGCCGACCGCGACATCGTTTCCACCACTCCTGTTGAAGTTGAGGTAGAGTGAACTGTCGTAGTCCGCTTCCTCGAAGGTGCCGGACCCGTAATCGAGGTTGATGAGGTTGACCGCGATCCGGTTCATCGACAGGTGCCAGCGAAACCACAGGTCGTCGACTGTCGGGGCGATCAGCAAAGCGTCGGCGATATTGAGGACGTTCACCGGGAAGAATGCGGTGTTGTAGAGGATGCCATCCTTTCCCGTCGGCAGGATGAGCGGGCTCGGGTTGTCCTCGATGCGGGTCCGCATCCAGCTTCGATAGGGCATGATCGTGCCGCCGTTGACGTGAAACCGGTGGCCCCGATAACCTATGACGCACCGGTAGGTGTCATAGGCCGTCACCAGACCCTGCAGCCAGTCGGCGGGATAGATCGTGTCATCGTCCACGGTCACTACCAGCCGAGACTGGCCCCAGTGGGCGCGCAGGAACGGCAACAGCTTTCGATACGGGCCCCAGTTGGGGCAATAGTCGATCCTGAGACGTCCACCCGACGCCTTCTCCAACCGGGCGATGTCATCGGGCACCTCCGGGACTCCCTCGTCCAGAAGATAGGGTTCACGCGACAGGTAGAGGTGGATGCGGACATCGCCGTAGGACTGGTCGAGAAGCGATCGCAGGGTGCGCCCGAGCGATCCCATGCGGGAGCTCATGGAGGTCAGGGAAATGTCGATCGTTCCGAAATCCGTCATGTCATCCAGCCCTGGTCGGCCGCAGCGGAACGGGAACGGTGACCCGATGCTCCGGCGCGATGCCCGTCCCGGCCCGCCGCAGGAACCGCAATGAGGCGCGGCCGTCGATGTTCCCGCGGAACAATTGCAGATATTCGTGCTTCTCGGCCTTGGTCCTTTGCGACAACGTCGCGGAATCGGCAAAGCACAGCATCATCGGAAGCGCCATTTCATGCAGCGCATGCGGCCCGTAGTAGGATCTGATCCGCTCCCGCATCTCGACGTCGCCGCGCGACCGAACGGCAGCGAAAGGCCCGATCTCGTCGAAGACGTCGCGCCGGAACATGGACGTCATGGGACCGTCGCCGAGAATGGCAAAGCCCGCCTCCATCTGAACATGGCCGAACCTGTCGATCCGGATGTGCGGCGATGTCACCAGCCGGATGGCCGGAGCGGCGGCGAATACGGCAAGTTGCCTCGCGAACCGGGCTGGATGGGACCAATCGTCAGCATCCTGAATTGCGACGAACGCGCCCGTCGCCTGCGCCAGCGCCAGATTGCGCCCGACATAGGGACCGCTGTTGGTCTCGACCCGCAGATACCGCACACGGCCATCGGCACTGTCCACGACGTGGCGCAGCCGGGCGCTGTTGTCGGATGATGACGCGTCGTCGACGACGAAAACCTCGACGTTGCCGTGGCTCTGACGTAGGACAGAGGCCAGCGAGATCTCCAGCAACGCAATATCCGCCTCGAATGCCGAGAGGATCACGGACACAAGCGGGCCGTCCGTCCGGCGGGCCTGCGGCATCGCGGCGGTGGATGCGGCATTTTCGAAGACCTGCGCGGCGGTCTGCCCTTCGATCGACAGGGCCGGACAGTCCGCATCCCCGAATCTGTCGGCCAACATCGCGTTAAGCGGTCCATTCTCACCAAGGATGTTCCGACAGATCAGACTCAGATCGCTGGTGTCGTCCAGAAAACGGTGCCGCTTCAGATCGCCAAGCACCTCCGTGTCCGCGAAGATCGCCCCCATCAACTTCAGGCCGTTCAGATTGGTCGGCGCCGCGTCGCGCACCGGAAGCGCCGCATCGCAGAGTTCGTTCGACAGCGCGCGCAAGCTGTCCATCCACTTGAGGAAATCGACGCGCTGAAGAGTGCCGGTGTCGGCGAGAATACCCATCTGTGCGTCGCGATCCCCAAGCATCGTCGCCTCGCGGAACGCGTCCTTCGGGTCGATCGTGTCGCGGATGCCCTGAATGATCCGCGCGCCGACGATGCCGCGCGCCGCGGGCAACACCTCGGGACCAAGGACCTTCTGGAAGAACCGCAGGAAATCGCTGTCCTCGGCAACCTCCGGATTTGTCTGTTGAACCAAGGCCAGATACTGGACCGCGAGGACGGCGGACCCAAAGCGCCGGATACAGTCCGCGATACGGTAGAGCGCCCGGGGCGGTCGGTCCGGATCGGCGGCAACGAAAGCGAGGGCAACCTGCACGTCTTCGGGCGCCTGTCCACAGGCCAGCAATTCGAACAGCGGAAGTATCAGGAGGCGACTCTTGCGACAGAGGGTCGATGCCTGTGGAAGAAGGGCGGCACCGATGGCATCAACCGACGGCAGAAACCGGGCGGCCTGCAGGAATTTCTGGATCCTGCCGTCCTCCAGCTCCAGCAGGACAGCGGGATGTGTCGCCAGTTTCGACGCGAACCGGTCGAAGTCGCGCGCGAAGCCTGCGCTGCCGCGCGCCCGTTCGTGCATGTTCAGGATGGCGGCTGCCAGCCGGGCAGACGGGGCCCTGTCGAAATCGGCGACATGACTGGCCAGGCGCCTGCCGACGCGCACCGCGCGCCCCAGAAGGTGACCTATCGGCCAGTTCTCGATTACGTTCCGCGTCTGCAACCCTGACGGGTCGACCTGTCCCATCAGAAAGACCGTCTCGCTGGTCGCGGGATCCATCCCGTCGGCGTTCAGCGCACGCTCGATCCCCGAAATCGAAATCTCGCTGATGGCAGCCTGCGACGCGGTCTGCACGCAAAGGCCGTCGCCCTCGGGAAGGAATATCCCGCGGGCGAGGAGATCGATCTGGACCGGACCCAGGTTCAGCGCCCGTTCAAGCGAAAGGGTCGTATACGCGGCAGGCAACATGCGGACCAACGCTTCCGCCTGCGGTTCGGGCACGTTGATGCGGCCTGTCTCGGGATCCTGCGCAAGGCTCAGCGCGGCCACGGGATAGCGCCCACCGTAGGACCAGAACCGGTGGATGCTCTCGATGATATGATCGGCGGAAACGGGTGATCGGCGGCCGACCATCACGACAGGTTTCTGCAAAAGGGCGGAGGGGGCATCCGCGAACCGCGTCCGCAACGCCGCGAGTCCATCGACGAAAACACAATTCGCCGAGTTCAGATAGGCCGCCGGCATCGGCGCGTCGTCGAGACGCAGAACGATGGCGAAGGCCGTTTCGGCATCGACGGGAAGGACCACATGGCCGGTGCGCGCGGCGTCCGACCCGTCCTCTCCGGGGACGATTTCGAGGTCGGTGCCGTGACGCCCGGAACCGCGCACGAAGGTTCCGACGACGGCGGCATCGCTCTGCTCGGGATAGCCGACGATGGACTGGCTCCAGTCCGTCGCATCCCGGGACGTCCGTGCCCGAAGATTGAACGAGACGTCCCCGCCCGCCATCGTTTCGAGATAGACCAGCAGCAAGCGGTTCACCGCGAAACCCGACGGAAGGAAGACACAGGCGGACGGACGGTCCTGCGCGGACATCGCATCGAATTCCGCCTGCGTCACCGTCTGCGCCAGATCGCCCTGCCGTTCCAGCGCCTTCCAGACGACGCGGCCCTCGTCGCTCGGCCTACCGGACAGGACGACGGTGACGGGATCGCGTCCGGATACGACCGCGGGGCCGCCATTCCGGCCGTGTGCCGCAGCGATCAGGCGCAGGGTCTCCGTGTCGGACGTGCGCGCCTTGCCGACACCCGCGGACGCCAGGATATGCCCCACGAAGACATCGGCGGCCGATGCGGGCAGCGACCGGGTTCCCCGCTCCGCCCCGGTCAGGGCGCGCGGCAGGCCGACAGCCGTGAGGACGGCGCCGAGGAGCGGATTGCCCGCGGGAGAGGCCGCCAGCCTGATCTCACGCGCGACGCACGCGATCGGATCGCCGCCGGGGTGTCGCGCCCGCTCTGCGAAATCCGCAA
>JBARXR010000485.1:0-12971 GCA_049647445.1 Jannaschia sp.
GGTACGCCGGGTCGAAATAGAGGCTTGCGTCGGGCGCGTTCACGAATTCATAGACGAGCTTGGTCTGTTCGATCGCGCTCGCCATCCGTGCGTCGTCGATCCCGCCCAAGCCGTTTGCGGCAACGAAATCCGTCAGGACATTGGCGTCGATCGACATCTGCAACCGCTCCTGCTCCAGCGCGAGGTCCCCGGCAGGATTGCGGTCGATGACCATCTGCGCTCCGGCCGCGGGATCGGCGATCACGTCCTTCCAGCCGGCTGCGACCGCCCGCAGAAAGCCGGTGACGGCCTCCGGGTTGGCCGTTGCGAAGTCGGTGTTCACGATGATCGCGTTGCCATACAGGTCGACCCCGTAGTCCGACATCAGAAGCACCGTCAGATCTTCGGCGGGCACGCCCAGGCGGATCGCGTTGAGGGTGGACGAAAAGCTGAAGCCGGTGACGGCGGCGACATTGCCTTCGGCAAGCATCGGCTCCCGCGTCGGGAAGCCGACCGGCTCCACGGTGATGGCGGCGACATCGAGGCCGGTCTCGGCGGCGAAGATCGGAAACTGCGCCCAGGCGCCGTCCGGCGGCGGCGCCCCAAGCACGCGACCCTCGAGGTCGGACGGCTCATTTATGCCCAGCGACTTGCGTCCCACAACGGCGAACGGCGGCTTGTCGTAGATCATCATCACGGCGGTGACGGGCGCTCCGGGGTTCTGGTCCAGAAAGCGCATCAGGCTGTTGATGTCGGCAAAGCCCATCGGGAACGCCCCGGTGGCGACCTTCGGGATGGCATCGAGGGACCCCTGGCCGGGGCTGACCTCGACCGAAAGGCCCTCCGCCTCGAAGTGCCCATTGTCGATGGCCGCGAAATAGGCCGCAGACGGGCCTTCGAATTTCCAGTCGAGCGCGAACGGCACCTCGGTGATGTGACCGTCGGCGAAGGCGGGCGCGGCGATCAGCATCGCTGCGGCGACGCCGGTGAAACGGTTGAACATGATATCTCCCCATCTGTTCGGACAGCCGGTTCTGGGGGCCTGACGACCGACAGTTCCAGACCCAAATCTCCGTCACAGGTGTTTGATCCCGTCGGGCCGTCCGCTCAATGACTTTTTTGGGCAAGCCGCATATTTTTTAGGCAATGACGATTTGGCCAAATCGGGGCTTTGCGCCGGACCCCAAGGTATTTATGGCCAGATCAAAACAGGGGGCGGAACGATGAGACATGCCGAGACGGTGACCTTCGGTGGTGGCGGGCTGAACCGTGACGAAGACCTGCGCCGACATCCCGAACACCTGGAGGCGCTGCCCGCCCGGACGCTGCCGATCTGGCGGGGAAAGGTTCTCATGAATGCCGATCGCAGCGGGCTGGCCACGATGGACGGCCATGCCTTTGCCGAACTGGGCACGCCCGTCTTCGTAGGGCAGGTCGACGGCATCGCCCTCTTCACGCGGGATGTCTCCGACCTTGCGGTGTCGGGCGTCGACGCCACCATGGGTCAGTTCCTCGATCCGTCGGAACAGACCCACCCCGACCTGCCGACCGGCACCGCCTTTGCCGAATTGCGCGCCATCATGACGCGTCTGACACCGCTGGATGCCGAGATAGCGGCGACCGCGAAGGGCGTGCTGGAATGGCATCGCAGCCACGGCTTCTGCGCCAATTGCGGCGCGGCGACGACCCCCGGCAAGGCGGGCTGGATGCGGGCCTGCGACACCTGCGGGCGGGCGCATTTCCCGCGCACCGATCCCGTTGTCATCATGCTCATCACGCGCGGAGACAAGGTGCTTGTCGGACGCTCGCCGGCCTGGCCGGAAGGGTTCTTTTCCTGTCTTGCGGGTTTCATGGAACCGGGCGAGACGATGGAGGCCGCCGTCCGCCGCGAAGTCTGGGAGGAAACCGGCGTGCATGTCGGCCCGGTCACCTATCTCGCAAGCCAGCCCTGGCCGTTTCCCGGCTCCCTGATGCTGGGCGCGCATGGCGAGGCGACGTCGGACGAGATCAACATCGATCCCGAGGAAATCGCCGAAGCCATCTGGATGGACCGCAGCGAGATGCTCGACGTCTTCGCGGGCACGCACCCCCGCGTCACCCCGGCCCGAGAGGGGGCGATCGCGCGTTTCCTGCTGGAAAACTGGCTGGCCGATCGCCTGACATGAGCCTTTGGCCCGCCTTGGCGATTGACCTGTCCGCCTCGGCCCGTAACTAGGAAGGCGTCAAGAATGCCGGAGCCGTCATGAAATTCGTTGCCGTCGAGGATATTTCCGCCCCGATCGAGACCGTCTGGGCGAAGGTGTCCGATTTCGACGGCTTCCAGCGCCGCGTTTCGGCCAGGGCGGGCGACATCCGGCGGACGCCCGACGGTCCGGTGTCGCAAGGCACGACGTGGTCCGGACGCGCGACCTTCAACGGCAAGACACGGGACGTGACGGTCGTGGTGATGGAGCTGTCCGGCCCGGTGTCGATGGCGCTGGAGGGTGGTACGGACGGCATGACGATCACGGTCGAGATCGCTTTGGAGGCGCTGTCGGCACGCGCCACCCGGCTGACTGTGACAAGTCAGGCCAAGGCGCGCACCCTGGCCGCGCGCCTGATGCTCCAGTCGGCCAAGCTTGCGCGTCAGACGCTCGCAAAGCGCTACAAGGGCCGCGTCGCCGCCTTTGCCGAGAGCGTCGAAAAGAACGCCAAGGCTTGAGGCCAGTCCCGCGACCGCCGGTCGGTCCCGCCAGTCGGTCGCGCAGGTCAGGCCCGGCTCACTCCGCCACGCAATCGGCGAAATACTCCATCACACCGTCGGCCCGGCGCTCATGCACCAGACCGTGGATATCGGTCTCGAACCCCGGACACTCGCGCTCGAACGCGCGGTTGAACTTGAGGTATTCGACGATCTTGCGGTTGAACACCTCGCCCGGGATCAAAAGGGGAATGCCGGGCGGATAGGGGGTCACGAGGCTCGTCGTTATGCGCCCCTCCAGATCGTCGATGGGCACCCGCTGCGTGGTGCGGTGGGCGATCTGGGCATAGGCATCGCTGGGCTTCATCGCCGGTTGAAGATCGCTCAGATACATCTCGGTCGACAGGATCGCCACGTCGTATTTCGCGTACAGCGAATGGACATGCTGGCACAGGTCGCGCAGGCCCATCTGCTCGTATCGCGGCTGCTTGACCGCGAACTCCGGCATGACCTTCCAGATCGGGTGATTGCGGTCGTAGTCATCCTTGAACTGCTGCAATTCCGTCAGAAGCGAATTCCATCGACCCTTGGTGATGCCGATCGTGAACATGATGAAGAAACTGTAAAGGCCGGTCTTTTCGACGACGACACCATGTTCCGCCAGGTATTTCGTCAGGATGGACGCCGGGATGCCGGTCTCCTCGAAGCGACCATCCAGGTTCAGTCCCGGCGTGACGATGGTGGCCTTGATCGGATCCAGCATGTTGAAGCCGGGCGCCATGTCGCCGAAGGCGTGCCACGAATCCTCGCCGTCCGATGCCTGCACCCCGTCCTCGTCCGTGCGCTTGAGGACCCAATCCTTGGCGCGGCCGATGCCTTCGTCCTCCAGCGCCTCCGGGCCCCAGACCTTGAACCACCATTCGTCGTCTCCGTATTCCGCATCGACCTTGCGCATGGCGCGGCGGAAATCGAGGGCCTCGGCGATGCTTTCCTCGACCAGCGCGGTGCCGCCCGGCGGCTCCATCATTGCCGCCGCGACGTCGCAACTGGCGATGATCGAATACTGCGGAGAGGTCGAGGTGTGCATCAGGTACGCTTCGTTGAAGAGATGCCGGTCGAGCTTTGTATCCTGGCTGTCCTGCACCAGAACGTGGCTGGCCTGGGAAATGCCGGCCAGCAGCTTGTGGATCGACTGCGTCGCATAGGTCACCGAATGGCGCGGACGTTCGCGGTTGCGGCCCATCGAATGGAACGTGCCGTAGAACGGATGGAACGCCGCATGCGGAAGCCACGCCTCGTCGAAATGCAGGTTCTCGACATAGCCGTCCAGCATGTCCTTGATGGTCTCGGTGTTATAGAGAACCCCGTCGTAGGTGGATTGCGTCAGCGTCAGGATCCGCGGCTTGACCGTATCGGCGTCCACATGCGCCAGCAACGGATTGGCGCGGATCTTGGCGCGGATCGTCTCGATCTCGAACTCCGACTGCGGGATCGGACCGATGATGCCAAAGTGGTTGCGCGTGGGCTTGAGGAAGACCGGAATGGCCCCCGTCATGATGATCGAATGCAGGATCGACTTGTGGCAGTTGCGGTCCACCACGACGACGTCCCCCGGCGCGACCGTGTGGTGCCAGACCATCTTGTTGGAGGTCGACGTGCCGTTGGTCACGAAAAAGCAGTGATCCGCGTTGAAGATCCGCGCCGCGTTCCGCTCGGACGCGCCGATGGCCCCGTTGTGATCCAGCAGCTGGCCCAGCTCCTCGACCGAGTTGCAGACATCCGCCCGCAGCATGTTCTCGCCGTAGAACTGGTGATACATCTGCCCGATGGGCGATTTCAGGAACGCGACGCCGCCCGAATGGCCGGGGCAGTGCCAGGAATACGATCCGTCCTCGGCGTAATCGAGCAGCGCCTTGAAGAACGGCGGTTGGATCCCCTCGAGGTAGTATTTCGCCTCGCGGATGATGTGGCGAGCGACGAACTCGGGCGTATCCTCGTACATGTGGATGAAGCCATGCAACTCCCGCAGAATGTCGTTCGGCAGATGCCGCGAGGTCTTGGTCTCGCCGTAGATATAGATCGGCACGTCCGCGTTCTTCCACCGCACCTCCTCGATGAAGGTGCGCAGGTTCAGGACGGCGGGGTCAAGATCGGGACCCGGCGTGAACTCCTCGTCGTCGATCGACAGCACGAAGGCCGAGGCGCGCGACTGCTGCTGCGCGAACTGCGAAAGGTCGACGTATCCCGTCACCCCGAGAACCTCGAAGCCCTCCTCCTCGATGGCTTTCGCCATGGCCCGGATGCCGAAACCGGAGGAATTCTCGGAGCGGAAATCCTCGTCGATGATGACGATCGGGAAACGGAATTTCATGGATGTCTCTCCTTGGCGGCGCCATGGGCAGGGCGGCGGACGTTCCGCAGCCCCTGCGGGGCGAACAGGTCCGGCCCGTCTTGAAGGCCCCTTGTTTCGCTTGTCCGTTCCATCGTCAAGCGGCGGTTCGCCTCAGGACGCGCCGCCGTCGAAATGGTCCGGGTCCGCGGGATAGACCCCCAGGATGTCGACGGAATTGGTGAAATAGGCCAGCTCCTCCAGGGCACGGGCGACCGGCGGGTCTTCCGGGTGCCCCTCGATGTCGGCATAGAACTGAGTCGCCGTGAACTGGCCGTCCACCATGTAGGATTCGAGCTTCGTCATGTTCACGCCGTTCGTCGCGAACCCGCCCATCGCCTTGTAGAGGGCCGCCGGAATGTTGCGCACGCGAAACACGAAGGTCGTCTTGATCGGGCCGCTGTCGGGGGCGGGGCGTTCGGGGTCGCGCGACATGATCAGAAAGCGCGTCGTGTTGCGGTCGTGATCCTCGATGTGGCGCGCCAGCACGTCGAGGCCATAGATCTCACCCGCCATCTCCGACGCCAGGGCCGCTTCCTGCGGATTGCCCGCCTCCGCGATCTGCTTTGCCGACCCGGCGGTGTCTGCCCCCACGCGGGGCCGGATGCCATGCGCGGTCAGGAATGTCCGGCACTGCCCCAGCAGAACCGTATGGGATTGCGCGATTTTCACATCCGCAAGCGATGTTCCGGGAAGGCCAAGCAGATTGATGTGCACCCGCACGAAGGCTTCCTCGATGATGTGCAGACCGGAATGCGGCAGCAACGAGTGGATGTCCGCCACCCGCCCATAGGTCGAATTTTCGACCGGCAGCATGGCCAGGTCGGCCTGTCCGTCGCGCACGGCCTCGATGGCGTCCTCGAACGTCGGACAGGGCAGGGGCGCGTGGTCCGGGCGGGCGTCATGGCACGCCTGATGGGAGTAGGCGCCAAGCTCTCCCTGGAAGGCAATCGTTCCGGTCATGCGGCCCTCGCTGCAGATTGGTCGTTTCGTCGCGGGCACTATCTCTTGCGCCGAGGCGTTGAAACCACATACATACCCGCGACCCAAGAGACGACCCGCACGCGCGGGCCAGAAAGACGAAAGAGGCATCTATGGATACCATGACGATCACCAAGGCCGGCGGCGCGGTCTGCGGCTCGCTGCTGATCTTCCTGCTCGGCGCATGGGCGGGTGAGGGTCTCTATCATGTCGGCGGCCACGAGGGCGAAGAGCAGGCCATGGGCTATCAGATCGAGGTGGCCTCCGCCGACGAGGCCCCCGCCGAAGACGCCGAACCCGAGGTCCCCTTCGAGGAGGTGTTCGTGAACGCCTCCGCCGAGGAAGGCGAGGGCCTGTGGCGTCAATGTTCCGCCTGCCATCAGCTCGAGCAGGGCGCGAACGCGACCGGCCCGTACCTCTACGGTGTTGTCGGTCGCGACAAGGGCGCCGCCGACGGATATTCCTACTCCGAGACGCTTGCGACGATGGACGGCGCCTGGACGCCGGAAAATCTGAACGGGTTCCTGCTGAACCCGCGCGAATATGCGCCCGGGACCAAGATGGCGTATCGCGGCATGTCGGATGTCGAGGATCGTGCGAACCTCATCGCATACCTCGCGACGATCGGCGGCTGACCTCAAAGCGCGATGGATGCAAGCAGGGCCGTTCCGCGGGGGCGGCCTTTTGCGCATCCGCTGACGGCTCGACCGATCCTGTGGCAAATCACCGTGACGTGACGGATCGGCCCTTGAATATCATGTGATGCGCTCGTTAGCTGAGAACGAATGTTTCACGGAGGCTTGCTCATGTTCCATCGGCCCCTTGCGATCATGGCCACCGGCGCGACGCTGTTCGTGACGGTCGCCGCAGCGGCCCTGGTCGCGACACCGACTGTCGCGCAGGAAATCATCGTCAGCCATGGCTACAGCAACTTCGGAGAGCTGAAATACGGCCCGGATGAGGTGTTTTCCTACGTGAATCCCGACGCGCCCAAGGGTGGCGAGATCAGCCTCGACGCGCTTGGCAACTTCGACAGCTTCAATCCATACACCCGCAACGGCAACGTCGTGACCGGCACCGATATCCTGTACGAGGATATCTTCGTCGCCGCCGCGGATGACCCATACGCAAGTTATTGCTATCTCTGCACGACGATCGAGTATCCGGAGTCGCTCGAATGGGTTGTCGTCAACCTGCGCGAGGACGTGACGTTCGCCGACGGCTCCCCGATGACGGCCGAAGACGTCAAATTCACCATCGACCTGTTTCTCGAACAGGGCATTCTGGAGTTCCGGAACGTGATCGACGGGTTCTTCCGGTCGGTCGAAGTGACGGGCCCGCACCAGATCCGGTTCGAGTTCAACGAGGAGGCGCCCAAACGCGACCGCATGGGCCTCGTCGGTCTCTGGAATCCATTTTCAAAGACCTGGTTCGAAGAGACGGGCACGCGGCTGGACCGCTCCAACAGCGAACCTTTCCTCGGGACCGGTCCCTATATCGTCGGCGATCTCGACATGGGTCGCTCGATCACCTACGTCCGCAATCCGAACTGGTGGGCGGCAGACCTCGCCCTGAACCGGGGTCGCTTCAACTTCGACCGCATCCGCTACGAATATTTCGGTGACAGCGCCGCCTCGATGCAGGCGTTCACCGCCGGAGAATACACCTTCCGCATCGAAGGGTCCTCCAAGGAATGGGCGACTGCCTACACGTTCCCCGCGATCCAGAACGGCTGGGTCAAGCGTGAAACCCTGCCGGACGGCAACATCACCTCGGCGCAGGGGTTCGTGTTCAACCTCAAGCGCCCGATCTGGAACGATCCCCGGGTCCGTGATGCGATCTCGATGATGTTCAACTTCGAATGGTCCAACGACACCCTGTTCTACGGCCTCTATTCGCGCCCGGAAAGTTTCTGGGGCGGGTCCGACCTCGCTGCCTCCGGCGTGCCCGAGGGCGACGAGCTTCAGTATTTGCAGGCGCTGGTCGATGAGGGACTCGTGGATGCGAACATCCTGACCGACGAGGCCTGGACGCCGCACGTCAACAGCGCCGCCGAGAACACGCCCGACCGCCGCACGCGTCGGGCCGCACTCGCCATGCTGGCCGAGGCCGGATGGGAGACGGGGTCCGACGGCCTTCTGCGCAATGCCGACGGGCAGACGCTCGACCTGACCCTGCTTCAGTTCAATCCGACCCTCGACCGGATCATGAACCCCTATATCGAAAACCTGCGCGTGATCGGCGTGAATGCCCGGCTGGAGCGCGTGGACCGCGCGCAATACATCGAGCGGCGCCGCGAGGGATCGTGGGACATGACCAACCAGATCCTTGGGCAGGGCTTCGAACCCTCGGTCGGCCTCAAGCAATTCTTCGGATCCGAGACCGCCGAGGACAGCTCCCGCAACCTGATGGCCCTGGCCGATCCCGGCGTCGACCGGCTCGTCGATGCGGCCATCGCCGCCGAAACCCTGGATGACCTGAAAGTCCGCACCCGGGCGCTCGACCGCGTTCTGCGCGCCTATGGCTTCTGGATCCCGCAGTGGGGCAACTCCGAACACTGGGTCGCCTACTGGGATCAGTACGGGCGTCCCGACCCCCTGCCTGCGCTGGCACCCGGATACCTCGATTTCTGGTGGTTCGACGCCGAAGGCGCCGCCCGTCTGGAAGCTGCCGGGGCCCTTTGATGGGAGCCTATATCCTTCGACGCCTGCTGCTGATCATTCCGACCCTTCTGGGGATCATGGTCATCAACTTCGCGCTGGTGCAATTCGTGCCCGGCGGCCCGGTAGAGCAGATCCTCGCCCAGCTTGAAGGGGGCGGCGACGCATTCGATACCTTTTCGGGAGGCGCGTCCGAGATTCAGAGCCGTGGCAACGACAGCGGCTACACCGGCGCGCAGGGCCTGCCGCAGGAATTCATCGACGAACTGGAACGCCAGTTCGGGTTCGACAAGCCACCGCTGGAGCGGTTCCTCAACATGATGTGGGACTACATGCGCTTCGACTTCGGGGAGTCGTATTTCCGGTCAATCTCGGTCGTCGACCTGGTGCTGGAAAAGATGCCGGTGTCGATCACGCTCGGCCTCTGGACCACGCTGATCGCCTATCTGATCTCGATCCCCCTGGGCATCCGCAAGGCCGTGCGCGACGGCACCGGCTTCGACACCTGGACCTCCGCCGTGGTGATCGTGGCCTATGCCATCCCCGGGTTTCTGTTCGCCATCCTGCTGCTGATCCTGTTTGCGGGCGGCTCCTACTACAAGATCTTTCCGCTGCGCGGCCTGACCTCCGCGGGGTGGGAGGACCTGTCGCTGATCGGCAAGGCCCTCGACTACCTCTGGCACATCGCGCTGCCGGTCCTCGCGTCCGTCATCTCCGCCTTCGCGGGCCTGACCCTGCTGACCAAGAACTCCTTCCTCGATGAGATCCGCAAGCAATACGTCGTGACCGCCAAGGCCAAGGGCCTGTCGGAGGGCCGCGTCCTCTACGGTCACATCTTCCGCAACGCGATGCTGATCGTGATCTCGGGGTTCCCGGCGGTCTTCGTGTCCGTGTTCTTCGGCGGCTCGCTCATCATCGAAACCATCTTCTCGCTCGACGGCCTTGGCCGTCTGGGGTTCGAGGCCGTGGTCAATCGCGACTATCCGGTGATGTTCGGCACGCTCTTCGCCTTCTCGCTGATCGGCCTCGTCGTGGGTCTTCTGACCGACCTCACCTATATCTGGGTCGATCCCCGCATCGATTTCGAAAGCCGGGAGACCTGAGATGGCCGACGGCACCTCTGACCGCATCGACACGACGACCGCACCCGCCGCAAGACCTCGGGCCCGTCGGCCGTTGCTGTCGCCCCTGAACCAGCGCCGCCTGCGGAACTTCCGCAAGAACGGCCGCGCCTATTGGTCGTTCTGGATTTTCGCCGTCCTCTTCGGCCTGTCCCTGTTCGCGGAACTGCTGGCCAACGACAAACCCATCCTCGTGTCCTACCGGGGCGAGGTGATGTCCCCGATCCGCACCTTCTATCCCGAGACGGCCTTCGGCGGCGACTTCCGCACCGAAGCCGTCTACCGCGACGCGGAGGTGCAGTGCCTCATCATCGCGGGCGGCCTCGAGGATTGCTACGACGATCCCGAAGGCGTCATCGCGCAGGTGCAGGAAACCGGTGCGTTCGACGGCGAAGCCGTGGACGCCGGCTGGATCGTCTGGCCCCCGATCCGCTACTATTACACCACCAATTCCGACCAGCCGGGGGCTGCCCCCCATGCACCCTCGTCCGAACATATCCTCGGCACCGACGACACCGCCCGCGACGTCGCCTCCCGCATCATCTACGGCTTCCGCCTGTCGGTCGCCTTCGCCCTTCTGGTCACGCTGTTCACCAGCGTCATCGGCATCGCCGCAGGCGCGATCCAGGGCTTCTTCGGCGGCTGGACCGACCTCGTGTTCCAGCGCGTGATCGAGATCTGGGGATCGACCCCGTCGCTCTACATCATCATCATCGTCGCCGCGATCATCCCGATGAACTTCTGGCTGCTCGTCTTCCTGATGACCCTCTTCGGCTGGACCGCCCTCGTCGGCGTGGTCCGCGCCGAATTCCTGCGCGCCCGCAACTTCGAATACGTCCGCGCCGCCCGTGCGCTCGGCGTCGGCAACGGCACCATCATGTTCCGCCACGTCCTCCCGAACGCCATGGTCGCCACGCTGACCTTGCTGCCCTTCATCGTGACCGGCACCATCGGCGGCCTCGCCGCGCTCGATTTCCTCGGCTACGGCCTGCCGTCCTCGGCACCAAGCTTGGGCGAACTCACCCTGCAGGCCAAACAGAACCTGCAAGCCCCCTGGCTCGGCTTCACCGCCTTCATCACCTTCGCCGTCATGCTGTCGCTGCTGGTGTTCATCTTCGAGGGCATCCGCGACGCCTTCGATCCCCGGAAGACGTTCGCATAATGCCCCGATTTCTCTGCGAAAATTGTCTCCCCAAGGCGCACGCATGACCCTCCTCTCCGTCGAAAACCTCCGCATCGCCTTCCGGCAGGACGGCGTCACCTCCGAGGCGGTCAAGGGCGTGTCGTTCCACGTGGACAAGGGCGAAACCGTCGCAATCGTCGGCGAATCCGGGTCCGGCAAATCGGTCACCGCCCTCTCCACCGTGTCCCTGCTGCCCGATAGCGCGCACGTCACCGGCTCCATCACCTACGCCGGCACCCAGATGGTCGGCGCGCCCGAGAAAGACCTGCGCCGGGTGCGCGGAAACGACATCAGCTTCATCTTCCAGGAGCCGATGACCTCCCTGAACCCGCTGCACACCATCGAAAAACAGCTCTCCGAGTCTCTGCTGCTGCATCAGGGCCTCGCTGGAACGAAGGCCCGCGCCCGTATCCTCGACCTGCTCGACAAGGTCGGCATTCAGGATGCCGAAAGCCGTCTCACCGCCTATCCGCACGAGCTGTCCGGCGGCCAACGCCAGCGCGTCATGATCGCCATGGCGCTGGCCAACGGACCGGACCTGCTGATCGCGGACGAGCCCACCACCGCCCTCGACGTCACCATTCAGGCGCAGATCCTCGAACTCCTCGCCGACCTCAAGGCGGCGGAAGGCATGTCGATGCTCTTCATCACCCACGACCTCGGCATCGTGCGCCGCTTCGCGGATCGCGTCTGCGTCATGCAGCACGGGGAAATCGTCGAGAGCGGTCCCGTGGCAGACATCTTCGACAACCCGCAGCACCCCTACACCCGGACCCTGCTGGCCGCCGAACCCAAGGGCAGGCCCGATCCCGTCCCGCCGGGCGCGCGGCAGGTCGTTTCCACCGAAAACCTCAAGGTCTGGTTTCCGATCAGGAAAGGTCTGATGAAGCGCACGGCGGGCTACGTGAAAGCGGTCAACGACGCGACGCTGTCGGTCCGGGCCGGCGAGACGGTGGGCATCGTCGGCGAATCCGGCTCCGGCAAGACGACGATGGCGCTGGCGATCATGCGGCTGATTTCCTCCGAAGGGGAAATCACGCTGGAGGGAAACCGCATCGACGGCCTGAAATCCCGCGCCATGCGCCCGCTGCGGCAGGCCATGCAGATCGTGTTTCAGGATCCCTATGGCTCCCTCTCGCCGCGCATGACCGTGGCTGAAATCGTGGCCGAGGGTCTGCGGCTCCACGACACGGGCGATGCGCGACCGCACCGGGAACAGGTCGCGGAAATCCTGTCGGAAACCGGCATCGATCCCGCATCCATGGACCGCTATCCGCACGAATTTTCGGGTGGCCAGCGGCAACGCATCGCCATCGCCCGCGCAATGATCCTGCGCCCCAAGCTGGTGGTTCTGGATGAGCCGACGTCCGCCCTCGACCAGACGGTGCAGGTGCAGATCGTCGACCTGCTGCGCGACCTGCAAAAGCGCCATGGCCTCGCATACCTGTTCATCAGCCACGATCTCCGCGTCGTGCGCGCCCTGTCGCACAAGGTGATGGTCATGAAGCGTGGCGACGTGGTGGAATCGGGTGATGCCGCGCAGGTCTTCGGCGCGCCCGCCAATCCCTATACCCGCGCCCTGATGGCCGCCGCCTTCGACCTCAAGGCCTCCGATGCGGTGGCCGTCTGACGCCTGTCACGCGCGGCCCTCGGCGGGGTCCGGACCGGTGTCGTCAGGACCCGCGCAGTGGCCCGGTCAACTTCCGACGATGACGTCGCATTCCACGTCACGCGCCCGCAGACGCGTGCAGGCGCGTGTCGCCTCCCGCTCCGACAGTCCGACGAAACTCGGATCGAACCCGCCCCGCGCAGGCTCCACCTGCCGCAGGGCATCGTCCAGCGTCTCGAGTTCCTGCAGCGCCGTGCGCAGGAGGAGTTTGTCCGCCTCCGACCGCGACGGCTGGCGGCTCAACGAAATCATATAGGTCCGCCCGCCGCTGCTCGAGGCGCGGGTGACGATTTCGCGCGGGACCTCGAC
>JBARXR010000486.1:0-3696 GCA_049647445.1 Jannaschia sp.
TTGTCATCGTGCCGTCCGAGCGGAAGAGGTCGTCGGCAAGCCCCGGCACACGCGGCAGCAGCGCTGCATCCGGGGCCGCGACGCACTCGACCGCAAGGGTGTTGAAGGCGGGCACGACGTGGTTCCAGGTGCTTGCGACACCATCGAAGCGAACTTCGGCAGCCCCCCCCATGTTGGCGAGAACGGTCATGCGCGACTGTCCGAAACCGCGCTGCGACAGGAACCGGGCGATCTGGGCGGGGGTTTCCGCGCCGGTGGTCAGGATCAGGAGGCGGGCGTCGGGCTGGATGAAGGCGATCATCTGTTCGACAGGGCGACCGTGGACCGTCAGCGTTTCCAGATCGGCCATGGACCAGCCCATGCGCGCGGCGGCAAGCTGGAACGCGGACAGCTGCGGGTGGAAGGCGATGTCGCGCGGATCGAGGGCGCGACCGATGCGCGCGCCGACCGAGAACCAGAGTGGATCGCCGGTGGCGAGGACGACGACGCGTCTTCCTTTGAGGGACTTGAGGGTGTCGATCAGCGCGTCGAAGGGATGCGGCCAGGCAAGGCGTTCGGCGGTGATCGCGTCGGAGAGGATATGGTGGCGGTCTCCGCCAACGATGGTTTCGGCGGTCTCCACCACGGTGCGGGCGGCCGGGGTCAAGCCGTCGAGGCCGTCCTCTCCGATGCCGACGATATGCAGCCAGGGGACGTCAGACATGGCGGAAGTCTACGGGTGATCCACGGGTGATCTGTGGGTGATCTACGTCCGACGCGATTTGCGCACCATTTCTGGAGACACCCCCCTGATATGGTGCGTTTTTGCAAAAGACAGGCCGTGGACGAGTCCCCGGACCCCCGGCATATTTGCGGAGCAAAGATGGAAAAAAGGTCATTGCACCCCTCCCGCTGCGAGGATGGCGACGGCATTGACGGCGGCCGACGCCATCGCGGAGCCGCCCTTGCGTCCACGCAGGGTCAGGAACGGGGTCGCGCGGGGGCGCGCGGCGAGTTCGGCCTTGGATTCGGCCGCACCGACGAAGCCTACGGGAAACGCGAGGATCGCGGCCGGGAGGGCGGCCCCGTCGTCGAGACGTTCGAGGAGGCGGAAGAGGGCGGTGGGTGCATTGCCGATGGCGATGACCGCGCCACCGGTCTCCCAGAGATCGACGGCGGCGGCGGACCGCGTGGAGCGCAGGTCGCGCGCCAGATCGGGGGTGCGGGGGTCGTTCAGGGTGCATCGAATGTCGATGTCCTGCGGCAAGAGGCGGCGCGTGATACCGGAGGCGACCATCTCGCAGTCGGCGTAGACCGGCGCACCCGCGCGCAGGGCGGCCACGGCGGAGGCCGCGACATCGGGCGTGAAGGCGAGGCGGTCGGCGACTTCCACCATGCCGCACGCATGGATCACGCGGACCGCCAGTTCGGCCACGTCGGGCGGGAAGCGATCGAGCGAGGCTTCCGCCCGCACGGTTGCGAAGGAGGCGGCATAGATCGCGGCAGGATCGCGTTCATAGGGTCGCATGTGGCGCGCGCCTCCGGCATGCGGCTAAGGGATCGGGACCGGCGTGCCGTTCATCCCCCCGGGCTCCTTGCACAGCAGCGAGGGAGCTGGTCATACGCGGGTCTTTCGCGCGGATTCCGGACCGTGGGGATGACTGGCGTGCGGATATTCGGCATGGTGATGATCGTGATTGTGGCCGTGCGAATGCCCGTCGCCATGGTGATGGTGCCGATGCTGTCCATCCTGCACCAGCAATCGACACAGGCCGGTGCAAAAGCTGTCGCAGAGGGCGCAGTCGGCCACGTTCGAGCCGGGGGCGGACGCCCCCTGCCCCTCGACGTGATGGTGGTGGCTTTCCTGCACTGCGCCGACCTCGGACTCGAAGCCTAGGACGGCCGTGCGATATTTGCACAGGACACAGGTCGGGGGCGGTGTGTCGCCGAACGCCGGGTGGCGGCGCTGGTCCGGGGTGATCGTCGCCGTGCCGCCGCCTTCAAGGGCCAGGACCTGCGTGCGGTAGCCGCACAGGCCGCAGTTCGGGGGTGGATTAGCGCCCGTCTGTTCGAGGATGCGGTCCGCGAAGGTTGCGAGGACCTGAGGATGATCGCCGAGGTAGGCCGCCTTCACGAACGCGATCTCGGGGTGGGCGGCGGCGACACGGTCGGTGAAGCCGTAGATGCGGTCGATCAGGATGCCGGAGAACAGGAAGTACGGGAAGACGACGATGCGCCTGTAGCCGAGTTTGGCGGCATGCGTCAGGCACGGCTCCACGAGCGGGAAGGTCACGCCCGAGTATCCGACCTCGCACCAGCCGAAGCCCAGACCCTCGTGCAGCATGCGCGCGATCTTGGCGACGTTGCCATTGGCATCGGGGTCGGAGGCGCCGCGCCCGATGACGACGAGACAGGTCTCGTGGCGGGCAACGGGGCCACTGTCCGCATCCGCCTGCGCAATCGCATCGGTGATGCGGGACGCGGCGGCGGCGATCATCCTGGGGTCCATGCCCAGTTCGCGGCCATAGCGCACGTCGAGGCCGTGGGTCGCGGCATAGGTGTTCAGGACAGTCGGAATATCGTTCTTGGCGTGCATCGCGGCAAAGAGCATGCCGGGGACGGCAAGGATGCGGTCGCAGCCGACCTCGCGCAGGCGGTCCAGGCCGTCGCGGATGACCGGGTTGGCAAATTCGAGATAGCCGTAGTCGACCAGCCAGTCCGTCGGCAGCAGGGCAGGCAATTTTCCGGCCAGCGCCGCGAACTCATCGACGGCCGACCGTGCGCGGCTGCCGTGGCCGCAGATCATGACGCCGGTCTTGGTCATGCAGTTTCGCTTTCCTCTTCGGCGGCGTCTTCCTCGGGCTCTTGCGTTTCCTTCTTGCCCTTGACCCAGGCGATCACGGCAGCGCCGACGATGACGCCGATGCCGACACCCAAGGTCCAGTGATCGTGGCCACCGAGCGCGCCGAGGTGGCCCGTGTGGGCGGAGACAGGCGTGGCAAGGAGCAGCAGCGGCAAGAGGGGGCGGAAGCGCATGGGGCAGGCCTTTCGTTAAGGGTGCCCCCGGATTGGCCGGGTCAGAGACGATGCCGTGCCCTGCCCCCGTTACGGGTCGGCCGGGCGATGGCCACCTGTCCGGCCCTCTCGGGGGCGTCGTCGCGCACAGGGGTAACCGGCGGGTCGGGGCGGCGCAATGTGAATCCGGACCCACGGGGCCGAGAGGCGACCCTATCCGGCGGGCGCGCCGATCCGCCCGATGCCGGGCAGTTTGACGGCGGGCCGAAGGATGTCGATCCCGGCGGCCAGACCCAGCAGGTGAATTTCCAGCCCCGTGCGCGGTCCGAGCGAAAGACCCGCAAGGCCGGAGACCGACAGATGCAGATCACCGCCCGCATCGAGGATCGCGGTGGGTCCGGGTCCGGCCCAGTCCCGGCCCACGGCGTGCGGCGGCAAGGTGAGGCCGAGGTCGGGCACCTGTCGCAGGACGTAGGCTACGAAGGTATTCGAGTTCGGACCGGGCCAGAGCACGTAGTCGCCACGTTGGCCCCAGGGGTAGCTGTCCACCGCCGCGCGGACATCGGGGATGAGGCGCGTGGCCTCCGCTCCGCTGACCGTGCCGATGATCTGCGGATCGTTCGAGTACCACCTGCCGTCGGGCGCATAGGCGTCGAGGCGCACCGGCGTGCCCCAGCCCACGACATCGGCGCGGGTCCAGCG
>JBARXR010000487.1:0-2483 GCA_049647445.1 Jannaschia sp.
GTCGAGGGTCGTACCAGTTCGAAATCATACATCTGCTCTCTCCTCAGCCGTTCATTGCGTGCCACACCTTCGCAGGTGTCAGCGGCATGTCGATATGGGCCACCGAATGGCCGCCCGAATTCAGCGCGTCGATCACGGCGTTCACGATGGTCGGCGGCGACCCGATCGCCCCCGCCTCGCCACAGCCTTTGACGCCCAGCGGGTTGTGGGTGCAGGGCGTCGCCTGCGAATGGTCCACGACGAACATCGGAAAGTCGCTGGCGCGCGGCATGGTGTAATCCATGTAGGACGCGGTCAGAAGCTGGCCGTTCTGGTCATAGGCGGTATTTTCCAGCAACGCCTGACCGATGCCCTGGGCCAGACCGCCGTGGACCTGGCCCTCGACGATCATCGGATTGATGACGTTGCCGAAGTCGTCGACCGCCGCGAAGGACAAAAGGTCGACCTTGCCCGTGTCCGGGTCCACCTCGACCTCGCAGCAATAGGCACCCGACGGATAGGTGAAGTTCGCGGGATCGTAGAACGCCGTTTCCTCCAGCCCCGGCTCGAGGTCCTCGAGCGGATAGCCGTGCGGGATATAGGCCTTCAGCGCCACCTCGCCGAAGGTCACCGACTTGTCGGTCCCGGCGACCGAGAACACGCCGTCCTTCAATTCGATGTCGGTGTCCGATGCCTCCAGCATGTGGGCCGCGATCTTCTTGGCCTTCACGATGATCTTGTCGGTGGCGCGGACCACCGCCGAGCCGCAGACCGCCAGCGACCGCGATCCGTAGGTGCCCATGCCGAACGGGATCTTGGAGGTATCCCCGTGCACGATATCGATGGAGGCCGCGTCGATGCCCAGCATGTCGGCGACCACCTGCGGAAAGACCGTCTCATGGCCCTGCCCGTGACTGTGCGCGCCGACCATGACCGACAGGTTGCCGGTCGCGTTCACCCGCACCGTCGCCGCATCGTAAAGACCCACGCGACTGCCGAGGATGCCGACCAGGTTCGACGGGGCGATCCCGCACGCCTCGATATAGGCATTCACCCCGAAGCCGCGCAGTTTGCCGCGCGCCTTGCTCTCTTCCCGCCGGGCGGCACAGCCCGCAAGGTCCGCGACTGCTTCCATCCTGTCCATCAGCGCGGCGTAGTTGCCGGTGTCGTATTCCAGACCGGCGGCGCTGGCGAAGGGATACTGGTCCGCCTTGATGAAGTTCTTCCGGCGCAGCGCGATGGGGTCCATCCCGATCTCCCGCGCGGCCTTGTCGATCACACGTTCCAGCGAATACGTCGCCTCGGGGCGTCCCGCGCCGCGATAGGCATCCACCGGCGCGGTGTTGGTGAACACCGCCTTCACGTTCACATAGACGTTCGGGACGGTATAATTGCCCGCCATCAGGGTGCCATGCAGGAAGGTCGGCGTCGCGGTCGAGAAGTTCGACAGATAGGCGCCGACGTTCGCCATCGTCTCGGTCCGGAACGCGAGGAAATTGCCCTCCGCATCCAGCGCCAGTTCGATCCTGGTGACGTGGTCGCGCCCGTGCGCATCGGTCAGGAACGCCTCGGACCGGTCCGCCGTCCACTTCACCGGACGCCCGATCCGCTTGGCGGCGGCGATCACCAGCGCCTCCTCGCCGTAGTGATAGATCTTCGACCCGAACCCGCCGCCCACATCCGGTGCGATCACGGTCAGCTTGTTTTCGGGAATGCCCAGCACGAACGCCGAAATCAAAAGCCGCGTCAGGTGCGGATTCTGCGACGTGGTGTGCAGCGTATAGGCATCCTGCGCCGGGTTGTATGTCGCCAGCGAACAACGCGGCTCCATCGCATTGGGCACCAGCCGGTTGTTGACCAGATCCAGCGTCGTGACGTGGTGCGCGCCCTTGATGGCGGCGTCGGTCGCGGCACGGTTGTCCTCGATCCAGCCCCAGTCGAAGCATTGGTTCGTCCCGATCTCGTCGTGAACGAAAGCGTCGCCCGCCAGCGCGGCCGCCATGTCCACGATCGCGGGCAATTCCTCGATCTCGGCCACGATGGCCTCCACGGCGGCATGCCCCTGCTCCTCGGTCTCGGCGATGACGGCGGCATAGGCATCGCCCACATGCCGCACCTTGCCGTGCGCCAGCACCGGGCGCTTGGGTTCCTTCATCGGCTCCCCGTCGCGCGAATTGATCAGCCAGCCGGCGGGGTTGCCCCCGACCTCGGCGAAATCCGCCCCGGTGAAGACCGCCAGAACGCCTGGCATCGCCTCCGCCGCGCTGGTGTCGATCGACACGATCCGCCCGTGGGCCACGTCGGACCGGGCGAAGACCGCCACCGCCTGACCGTACATGTTGATATCGTCGCTGTATTGGCCGCGTCCGGTCAGAAAGCGCACGTCTTCGCGGCGTTTGGTGCTGGCACCTATTCCGGTATCCTTGGGCATTGATCTTTCCTCCCGTTGGGGCGGCGGGCCAGGGCCTCGCGCCGCGTGTCCGTTGGTATTGGGTGGGGACGCG
>JBARXR010000488.1:0-2643 GCA_049647445.1 Jannaschia sp.
GACCTGGTCTACCGCCACTGGGGATCCGCATGATCGCGCCCTGCACCATCCCCGTCAGCCCGCGTGCCGCCGCCCGTGCCGCAGCCTTGGAGGCCGTGGTCCCGCGTCTGACGACACCGCGCACGATCCTGCGCGCGCCGCGCCTGACCGATTACGACGCGCTCCATTCGATCACCGGCTCGGCACGCAACAGCTTCGAGGGCGGCCCCTCCACGCCGGAGGAAAGCTGGGCCGACTTCTGCGGGATGACGGCGACATGGCTGTTGCGCGGCCATGGAATGTGGACAGTGGAGACCCGCGCGGGCGACGTCGCGGGCTTCGTCTTGATCGGGTGCGAACCGGGGGACCGCGAACATGAGCTGGGCTGGCTGATGTGCGATGCCTTCGAGGGTTTGGGCCTTGCCTCCGAAGCGGCACAGGCGGCGCGCGGTCACGGCTGGACAGACCTGAACCTGCCGTCGCTCGTCAGCTACATCGCACCCGGCAACACCCGGTCCGAAGCCGTCGCCACGCGTCTCGGCGCGGCGCCGGACGGGACGCTGTATGGCGGCCAGATCGTCGTCTGGCGGCACCGGAGGCCCACATGATCCCCGTGCTGACCACCGACCGCCTGGCCCTGCGCGGCGCCACGATGGCGGATTTCGCGTCCTACGCCGCGTTCTATGCCTCCGACACCTCCGCAATCATCGGCGGTCCCATCGACACCCGCGCCGCGTGGAAACGCTTCGCGGCGGACGCGGGGCACTGGGCCCTCAAGGGCTTCGGCTGGTGGACGGTCGTGGATGCCGATGGCCCGGCGGGTGTGGTGGGCTTCCACCACCCGGAGGGCACACCGGACGTGGAACTCGGCTGGGTGACCTATCCGCGCGCCACGCTCCGGGGCTATGCCGTCGAAGCGGCAGGGGCTGCGCTCGCTTGGGCCGGGGGTCGATGGTCGCGCATCGTCAGCAACATCGACACCGGCAACACCGCGTCCGTCCGCGTCGCGGCCCGTCTCGGCGCGACAGACACCCGACAGGCACCTGCGCACGATCCGGCCTGCACGATCTGGCTGCACCGGAGGAGGGTCGCATGATCCCGGTGCTGACCACGGAACGCCTGACCCTGCGTAGCCCTCGCCTCTCGGATTTCGAGGCCTATGCCGCCTTCAGGGCCAGTCCGCAGATGCTGCACCTGGGCGGGCCGGTCGCGCGCGACGAGGCGTGGCGCCAACTGACCGGGCTTGCCGGACAATGGATGCTGCGCGGCTATGGCCGATGGATCGTGACACTGCGCGGGCAGGACGCGCCGTTGGGCGTGGTCGGCATCTTCCATCCCGATGGCTGGCCGGAGCCCGAAATCGGCTGGTCGGTCTTTACCGGTGCCGAAGGGCGCGGCATCGCTCATGAGGCGGCGCTGGCTGCCCGCGCCTTTGCCTATGACACCCTCGACTGGTCGACGATCGTAAGCCTCGTCTCCAGCGAGAATACCCGCAGTCGGGCCCTTGCCCGTCGTCTCGGCTGCACGCCGGACGGCGTGTTCGCCCACAACAGATACGGCGACCTGACCATCTGGCGCCATCCGTCCGCGCAGGCCCTCGGAGGTGCGGCATGACGCAGATCGCCATCCCCGAACTGACCACCCGCCGCCTGACGCTGCGCGGGCCGCAGCCGCAGGATTATCCGAACTTCAAGGCGACGTTCTCCAGCTACCGGTCGCGGTTCATGGGTGGCCCGCTCAATGCCTACGAGGCGTGGATGCTCTATGCCGCCGAACTGGGGCACTGGGACATTCGGGGGTTCGGCATGTGGATGATCCATGACCGCGAAAGCGGCCGGACGCTTGGCATGGCGGGCGGCTGGCAACCCGCCGCCTGGCCCGAACGCGAACTTGCCTGGATCATCTGGCCCGAGGCCGCAGGTCGGGGCTATGCCCTCGAAGCGACAGCCGCCGCGCGCAAGTATCTCTATGCCCAGGGCTGGGGCGGGGCGGTCACATACGTCGATCCGAAACATCTCGACAGCATCCGGCTGTGCGAACGTCTCGGGGCGAAGCGCGATCCGAACGCGACGACCGTGGACGGCAACGATGTGGTCTACCGCCACCCTTCGCCTGCGGACCTTGCCGACACCCGGCTCAGCTGGGCCATCGACCGCGAGATCGCGCATTACGCCGATCCTGACCTCAGGCCCGAGGGGATGCCCGTTGACTGACCTGACACCGCTTTTCACGTCGGACGTATATCCGACGTATATCCGACGTGGATCACCCCTCCGTCGCACCCTATTCCGGAGGACCGCATGACCGACGCCGCCACCCGCGCCGCCGCCATCCTGGCCGAGCACCGCAGCAGTATCGACCGGCTGGACGCGATCCTGGTCTATACGCTCGCCGAAAGGTTCGCCCACACGCAGGCGGTGGGCAAGCTCAAGGCCGAACATGACCTTCCGCCGTCCGATCCGGAGCGGGAGGCCCACCAGATCGCCAGGCTTGAAGCCATGGCGCGCGACGCGGGGCTGGATCCCGGCTTCGCCAAGAAATTCCTCGGTTTCATCATCGAGGAAGTCATCCGTCACCATCGGAAACACCAATCGTAGGGCAGGCAGGAATGCCCACCTTACTCACTGAAAAATCACGACAAACCAAAGGAACGATATCATGGCA